>NZ_JBFTZQ010000023.1:0-69388 GCF_056406715.1 Arthrobacter sp. P1_B11 | reverse complement strand
AGCTCGACGAGACCTTCTGAGACGAGGAGCATCAACGCTTCCCGGACAGGGGTGCGGGAAATGCCGAGGTCGGCTGCAAGGTCTGTCTCGTTGATGAACTGGCCTTGCAGCTGCGGATCCGTGAGGACACTTTCACGCAGGTGCGCGTATGCCTTTTCACGGCCTGAAGTGGTCGTGCCCGAAAACTTTCCCATACCGAGCCTTTAAGTACGTGACGCTGATAAATACAAGCCCTACCGTAGGTCAGCCTGGCAGTGCACTTTGGCCTCTTAGGCAGGCTGGAGCGCGGCCAGCTTTTCGCGGATGAGCGGCAGGACCTTCTCGCCGAAAATCTTGATATCCGGCACGTAGTCCACAAACGTCATGAGCACGCCGGCCGCACCCGTATCACGCTCCATCGTGGCGATCTGCTCAGCCACATTCTCGTAGGAGCCGTGAATGACCGGAAAGCTCATGAAGGTCAGGTTGCCCTCTTCAGCAGGCGCAGTGAGCCCCGCGACGAAGTGTGCACTGGTGCCTCCGGTCTGAGGGTCGAGAGACGCACTGCCAGCAACGTTTTTGAGCGCTTCCAGGTCACGACCGTCAATGATGTGCTGAGTCTTTGCCAATGCCTCTTCGTCGGTCTCCGCGGCGATAATCGTAAAGAGAGCATAGCTGCCGACTGTACGCCCAACCCGCTCTGCTTCCTCGTTCATCGGCTTCGTGATCTGTGGCAATAGCGCACGATCTGCAAAAACAAAGTTGTAGTCACCGTGGTGCGCGGTGTAATCTTGGCCCTTCCTTGACTGTCCGGCGGTGACAATGGGGAGTTCACGACCCGAGCTCGGCAAGCACGTCGCGTCCTGAATATCGAAGAACTCACCCTTGAACGTGGTGCGCCCGTCTCTCCAGAGCCCACGAAGGATCTGTACGTACTCCGCTGCGTAGTCGTAGCGCCTGTCGTAGTAGTCGTCGCCTGGCCACAGACCCATGGGGTCGTATTCAGGACGATTCCAGCCGGTTACAAGGTTTACGCCGCCCCGTCCCTTGGCAATCTCATCGAAGGTCGCAAGCTGGCGGGCCGCGATCACTGGAGGAATACCGAGGATCGGAACCGTTGCGAAGACATCGATCTTGCTGGTAAGGGCGGCGATGCCAGTAGCCAGGACGACCGAGTCGAGGCAACCATCCCAGTAACCGGTTTTGCCGCCAAAGCCGTGATATTTGATCATCGAGAGGACAAAGTCGAGACCAATGTTTTCGACCTCCTGTGCGATCTCCAGGCAGTGTTCAAAGGAGGGCTCGTACTGCGGTGCGTTTTCCGAAATGATGTATCCGTTTTGACCATTCGGAAGGAAGACTCCGAGTTTCATTGCTACTTCTCCAATTTCATTGTTGTGAATTACGTACGGTCGCTGCGATCCTGGTTGCCGTCTGCCCTTGGTCCGGTTGGGCGGGGTCCTGGCCGAGGTCAGGTGCGGTCGCTGCTGTTGTTCAGTCGCAGGTTACCCCGCCTCCGTAAAGGCCCGTGTTGTGCCGGCTTTGGTCTCCAGGTGCAGGGCACTGTGCTGCCTAAAAGCACCCCTCAGCCCGGCATATAGGCCGCTGGCTACAACGACTGTTGCGATTGGGCCCCACGTTGCACCCCAAGGGAACGCGCTTGTGAGGAAGATGCCAACCACGGTCGCTGCGACCCAGGCGATCAGTCCCGGGTAGTGGACCTGCTTGTAGTGTTCGTCTCCGAGCAGACCGTGTTCTTCCTTCCGTGTCCGGTTTAGGAGGATGTGCGTGAGGGCGATGGAAACCCATCCGCTGACCAGTACTCCCTGCCATGCCAAGGCGAGCAGAAGGTATTGGATGACCGGCAGCAGCATCAGCAGGTAGATGATCACCGAGGAGACAATCACCCAGAACGCTGCTGGAAGCTTTACTCGGAACAGCCGTTCCCCGAATTCCTGCAGGTTGGCTGCGCCGATGAAATAGTTGGCGGTATTAATTCGGGTTTGGAAGACGAGGACAAGGACAAGGCCGATCGGCCCCATCAAAGCCACCAGCCCGCCGGATAGGCCTGATTCCGAAACTTGCAGGCCGGGAATCGTGAAGGTCAGGAAGATGCCTACCAGGGCGTTCACGCCGTAGGTGAGTGTCCAGAACGGCCAAGTGAAGGTGTATTTGGTGTGGAACCGTGTGTCCTGCCGCTTGCCGAGCGCCGCGTAATCCATGGTGTACATCAGCAGCACCCACACGCCCAAGTATGCTGCGAAGGTGGCAAGCCATCCAGGGCCGCCGGCCGCGAGGGGAAGCTCTCCGGGAGTTTGGGTCAGCCAGGCATCGGTGAACCCGAACTTCACCCCGGCCCATACCACCATGACGACCAATCCCAGCAGGTACAGCGGCAGCAGCCAACCATTGAGTTTGTCCAGGAAACGTCGGACTCCGCCCAGAATGAGGGGCGTGGAGTAAGCCACGACCACGAGGCTCCAGATCCAATGTTCGCCGCCAAAGGCCGCTTGGAAGGCGTACACCACGATTGCGCCCTCGAACACGGCGTAGTAGATGGCCGTCAATGCCAAGATCACACTGGCGATAATCGTGCCGGCCTTCCCCAGAATGGTCCGGGAGAACCGCGCGACAGTGGTGCGGTTGTTGATCGAATGCTTCGCCAACACACGATTGATCAGGCTGTAAGTGATAATGGTTAGCACGATGCCGATGATCGCGTTGACCGTGCCGTATGCGACCGCCATGGCTGCGCCGATGTAGAGCATGAACATGGCGCTGGCGATGCCGTAGAACGCCATCAGCAGTGACCATTTGCCCATCTGGTCCTCGTCGGAACCAGTACGGTACAAGGCGTCTGTAACCTCGACCGTGTTGTTTGTGCCCTTGAGATCCATGAGTTTCTCCTTTGAAACTTGGAACTAAGAGCCCGTGGTCTCTTGAGCAAAACTGGACACTGGGTCCGGTCTGCTGTTCACCGTTGGGCTCCCGTGGTTATTTCGATTGTCGTTCACGTCAAGCAAGACCTGAACGGGTGAACTGCTTTCCGCGTTGGCGAATTAGTTCAGCTTCAGAGCCATGGGGCGGATTGGCGCACCCGTTGCTCCCTTGAGGCGAATTGGCGCCGCAATGACGCAGAACTCGTTGACGTCGTCTGCCGAGAGCTCTTCGAGGTTCAGCAACTCAATCATCGGTACGCCGGCCTCTGCCAGGAAGTGGCAATGCCCGGGAAGCCAGTTGTCTTCATGGTGGCTGGGACCAACCTCCACGCATTCCTGGTCCGCGCCGATGACGCTGATTCCCTGTGCAGTGAGCCAACGGGATGCATCCAGGCTGAGGCCGGGAGGGTTGCCGAGTGCTTTGCTGCCGTCGGGCCAGAAAGCCATCCGTCCTGTACGCACAAACACGACGTCGCCCTGCCCGATAGTCAAGCCGGTGCGCTGCAGTTCGTCTTCGATGTCTTCAACCGTGATGGCGTAGGAGTCCTCAAGGCACTGCACGCCCTTGAGCTTGGCGATGTCCAGCAGTACGGTGCGGGCGATGATTGGCGGAATCGTGTCCACGCCACCCTTGGTCCAGTTACGGCTGCCAAGATGTTCCTTGGCTGTGAAGCCGTTGTAGATGGCACCGTCAACGCCGAAATGGTTCAGGGCATCGATGTGGGTGCCAGTGTGGGTATACAGGAAAACGACATCGCCCGAGTAGCAGACGTGCTGATTAACGTGGTCCCCTGCGCCGTTTAGGTTATCGACGACGGTTCCATCCGGCGTGTGGCTCATGAAAATCTGGTACGACGGGTCGCCTGCCGCTTGGAAACTTGGCATGCCCACAAAGTAGTCCACACTCAGGTCATAGACCTTTGAGGTGTCTGCACGGCCCAAGGCGTTGGCCTGGGCGGCCAAAGCAAGAGTGTTCAGCGCTCCGAGCTCGTCGTCAGCACCGTAGGGGCTCATCGCGACCTTGATGCCCGCCCTGGCTTCTGAAATATTCGCAGTCACGATTACTCTCCCTCCCGGATGAAGTCGACGACCGCACGGCTGCGCACCATCGGCAGCAACTGCTGTACGATCTCTTCGTGGAACGGGTCGGACGAGTAGGACTCAAGGTCAGCCCAGGAATCGAAGTCCGTGATCAGGACACCGTCCCACGGCTCACCGTTCTCGTTGGGTTCGCCGACATGGCCGCCAAGTTCCCAGCTACGGATGACGGTCAGCTTGTCTGAAAGCTGGGTCAGAAGGTCAAGGATGGCCGAGTTTTCAGCCGTTTCTGCCGCCTGCCACATGAATACGTGCCTGATCAAAACTGATCTCCTTCTCGATCTAAGAGGACCACGGGCTATTGCGTCCGCATCGCTTGGACGCTGTGTGCACTCGTGGTCTTTTTCGTGTGTAATGCCATCTTGCCGGTGCCCACCTCTATGAGTCCAACACATACTTGTCATCACACCAATCGATATGGATCATGGATGGATGGAGTTACAACAGTTCCGCTATGTCGTGGCCGTGGCAGAAGAAGGGAACTTTACTCGCGCGGCCGCGCGCTGTTTCGTGGTGCAGTCAGCATTGAGTCACCAGATCAAGCGTTTGGAGGATGAATTGGGCGTCAAGCTGTTCGATCGGACAAGCAGACGCGTTGAACTGACAGCAGCAGGTACGGCTTTCCTCGCAGCAGCCCGCACCGCGCTCAATGCTGCAGAACGTGCCGCCGTTGACGCGGCGGCGGCGGCAGGTCACATCACTGGACGCCTGCGCGTAGGTGTCATTCCAACAGTGACCGCAATCAGCGTTTCAGCCTCGTTGCGAGAATTCAGAGAAGCTCATCCACAAATCCACATCATGTTGCAGGCCGGCGGCAGCGACGAACTGGAAACTTCTATCGCGCGGGGAGATCTTGACGTGGGCTTCCTCGGTTTGCCGGAAAACCGTAAACCAAAGGGAGTGTCGTGGCGGCATTTGGGTTCTGATCCGCTGGTCGCTGTGACCAGCCAAGAACATCGTCTAGCAAACTCTCGCGAAATAAGACTATGTGATCTGGCCCAGGAGACATTTGCGGATTTTCCGGGCGGAACTCCGGCACGCGACGAGAGTGATCAGGCCTTCGCTGCTGCGAATATCCACCGAGAAGTAGCCTTCGAATCAATGGCTACGGATCTCACCGTGGATCTCATCCGCCACAACCTGGCCGTGGCGCTCCTACCTGCAGGATATGTGCCGCGCCATCCGGCCCTAGTCAGCATCCCGATCACCGACGGGCCGTCACGATCCGAATATGTAGCTTGGAGCAGATTCAATCCCAGCCCCGCGACGCATGCGTTTCTAGAGCTGATCAACCTATCCGAGCTGCCCGAGAACAACCATTGGCAGCCCTAGAATCCCGACGGCACGGTTGTGTTGCTCCCACAGATACACCCGGTTAACCGAGGGGATGCCGTCGGTGGAGAATCGCAGTGCCCTTCGCGCCGCGGAACTGCCCGGAAGTCATGGACATGTAGTGCAAGCCGGATCACACCCGTCTGGTAACTAGCCAGTGTTAGTCGGCAGGTTGAGGCCCTGACTTCCCGGTTCCACCCTGCAAACACCGAGGTCATGGTGAGGACCGCCATGAGGCCTGCGGTGACGAGGGAGCGGAAGCGTCCAGTCTTCGGTCATGTCGCGAAGACCCATTCAAAAGCCGATAATGAAGATTCTGTCACCCTCTAGAGGTTGATAAAGCCCCTATTGGCCGAAATTCGCGGATTTTCTGACGTCGAATCTCGACCTCTTCGGCCGCCAGTGGGAGCATAAACCTACCGCTGGGGATACGGTGAGAGGCGGTCGATGATGACTGATCACACTAGCCGCTGGAGACCTCCAGGGCTTGGTTTTCCTGCTGCAGTCCAGCGCCTAAGTAGGCCAGGCCATGGCTGAGCCCGAGCGCCTTTCGTTGTGGCGTCGCTTTCGGCAAAGGCTCGCCGAAGACAGTTTGCTACACGATGTCTTTGCAGGGATTATCGGCGGCCTGGTAAGCGGAGCCGTCCTTTCGGCCGTTGCGCTTTCGTGGGACAACAACATAGCGCTCCGGCAACAAAGGGCTGCCGACCTACAGTTCGTCAGAAGCGTCTACATCCAGCGTTCCACCGCGATGCCCTTCCACGGTGTTGGCCTTGAGGGCCTGAGCTTGAAAGGCCTGAGATTCGGCTGCAAGGACAAGGAAGTAGTGGAAAGGTGCTTTGATTTCGCTGATTTCTCCGGCGCAAACGTCAAGAACACCGACCTGTCCCTTATGGACCTTTCGTGGGCCGACTTCACCGACGCGGATCTCGACGGTGCCGATCTCTCAAGCTCCGATTTGGGCGGCGCCAATCTTTCCCGCGCCCGGAACCTGGATAAGGCCATCCTGGCCAACAACTGCAATGGTGCGACGCGATGGCCGGACGGAATTCCCGATCCGCCGAAGAAGTTCGAGAACTGCCTGCCACAGGGATTTTGACCACGGAACAGGTGCACAACCGGCTTAGGCCGCCACCTCGGCCAGCAGCGGCTCGATCATCTGCTCCGGCCAGGCGATCAAGACCTCGGCAGGCGCTGCAGCTCCAGCTCCCGCCCCGCGCAAACACCTTCGTCCTGTCCGGACTCCCATCCAGGCACGCCGACAAATACGACATCCGGTTCGCCCGGCAGTTTCTGGTCATAGCCGCGGACATGACTGGGGGCGCTGACCAGCGGCTGGACTCGTCCGTCCTGCGTCGCCCAGGAACTGGCACTCCGCTGCCTTTTCGATCAGGTTGAGGTCATTCAGGACCTGTATGACCTCGATCTTGCAGCCGACTGGCGGGGCTTTCTCGAACAACACATGTTCGAAGACACCGACAGCGAGATGGTCTACCAGAACGCCATGGAGGATTTCGAAAGCGACATCGAGTTGAACATGCAACTGGGCCCGCCCCCATGAAATTACAGGACTGGTTCGAGCCATTCAACGACACCTCCGTCCCGCCCTTCGTGCGCTAGAGCAAAGGATTGCTCCGGCGTCCGCCACCGTTCCGATTGCAGCCGCGGGCCCTGAAAGAATGGGCTGCATGGACAAACTGGAGGCTGGCGACCCGGTGCGCCGAATCGATACTGGAGGCTCGCGTGGAGCTCGTCGACAGCGAGCCTTCCATTTGGCGTCAGCTGGAGATGCCTGGCTCCCTGGCGCTGCCTCAGGTGCACCAGGTCCTGCAGGCAGCCTTCGGCTGGGAGGACGCGCACCTGCACCGGTTCACCCCGAATGACCCCTTCGCGCCGCTGCGGCCGGTCGATGGCCAAGTACCGGAGACCCTGCAGTGGCTCCCGGGCCGGGAGTGTGAAGAACCGGAGGACAGGCCCGAGGAGGACTGCACCCTGGAGCAGCTGTTCTCCCTTGAACTAGTCTCCGGCCGGCCGAAGCAGATGCTCCGCCGGCCCTGCTGACCGACGGTGAACGCCGCGGTCCGCTGGAGGACTCCGGCGGATTACCCGGCTACGAGGCGATCATGGACGCTTTGGCCGACCCGGCCCATCCCGATCACGCCGAATATTCCGCGTGGGTGACCGAGATCACCGGTTCAAATGAACCGTTCGACCCTGCCTCCCTGGATATCCCCGCTGTGAACCGGGCCCTGGCCGACCAGTTCTGAGCCCTCGAGTTGCGGCCTCAAAAAAGCCCGGATCATGGTGACAGTCATCGGTGTCGGAACGGTCAGCTGCCCGAACGGCTGGGCTGACGGGGCCATCGGAATCCAGCCCCCGTCGTCGAACTGATGCAGTCGGGACGCCCTAGACAGAACGGTCTGTCTCGGCCCAAGGGGATTGTGTATTATCCATGTGTGCAGACCCCCGAGAGCAGAGCTGAACAGTCAAGGCGCCCTGCAATGGACAGGCCTCGGGAGAAGATCGTTGCCGCCGCCTACGAACTGTTCGCCCGTCGCGGGATCCGCGATGTCGGAGTCGACGAACTGATCCGTGCGTCAGGCGTGGCCAAGGCAACCTTCTACAGGCACTTCCGCTCCAAGGACGATGTCGTCCTTGCCTTCCTCGAGCAGTGGTACTTGGAACGCACGGCCGCGATCCAGAACGCAATCGCCCGGCGCGGGACCAGCGACGAGGCAGCCATGCTGACGATCTTCGATGTCTTCGACGACTGGTTCCGCCAAGGCGCGGCCCAGGTTAGCTCCTTCCTGCACGTGATGATGGAAATGGGCCCCGACCACCCCCTCGGGAAAGCGAGCATCCGGTACATGGACCAGACGCGGCAACAGATTGCGGAACTCGCAGAATCCGCTGGCCTTAACGACCCGCACGATTTCGCCTGGTCCATTCACATCCTGATCAAGGGAGCCATCGTCGCCGCGGCCGAGGGCGACTCCCGCGCCGCTGGCCGCGCCAGGGCCATGGCCGAGCTGCTCATGGACCACCACCGGTCCTAAGCCCTCGCTGCGCTCTCCCGGCGGACCTCGTCACCGGAGGGAAGCGGCCGAAATGTCTCGTAACCGCACCTGTCTCACAAAATATTTGCCAATGAACTGGTCTATCGCTTGGCTTGGCGTGGAATCTAGCGCTTTCCGAAGCGAGGAAAAACACCTCCACCCAAACTGCTGAGCTGATGACGCCAGCCCGTTAGTGGGGCCGGCAAAATGGCCGCATGCGAAAATGACCGCATGACCCACGAACCGCAGCGCCCGGGCTTCCAGCCCGTGGTTGTAACTGCCGATCCCTTGGACTCTGTTCGGCATTGATCTAACTTCATGCGCTGCTCGTCAGGCCTCCTCGGATACGCGGCGAACTCAGCCAGCGGACCGCTACAGCGGCGGCAGGATGTCGCGGGCCTCGCGCGGGTCGATGCCGGTGGCCTCGAGCAGGTCCACCATCAGCGGCCGGAACAGCATCACCACGGTTTCACCCTCCAGCCGCTGCACTTTGAGCATCCTCGGGTGCAGCCGCCCGGCGATGTCGCTCAGGTCGACGCGGGCCGTGCGCAGATGGGTGCGGCGGACGCCGTCGTGGACCTCCGCCAGCCCCAGCGAGAGCTCATCGATGGCCGCCGCCGTCTCCTGCAGGACCTCGGCAATATTCTCGACGGCTTCGTCGGAGAGCGCCGCGTGGTTGATCGCGCTGGTCAGCCGGCGCGCGAAGACCCGGCTGTTGCGCAGCGCGAGGTCAATGAAATCCAGTGACTGTTCCAGCCGGTCCAGCTCGTCCCGGTGCCTGCGGTAGGCCGGCGCCAGGGTAGCCACCTCGCCGGACGCCCGCAGCGACTGCCTCATCGCATCCACCAGCGGCTGGCAGTTGCGGCCGCGCACCAGCGCATGCCACGCCTCGGTGGAATCGCTGTGGAGCAGGGCCGAAGCGCACTCACGCAGCACCTCCGCGAGTTCGTGCAGCAGCTTCTGGACGTCCTTCCGGGGCTCTCGGCGCGGGTCCTTGGGCACCAGAATGGTGACCAGCAGCGCAAAAACACCGCCCACCACGGCGTCGATGCTCCGCGTAAACGGCCCGCCGGCCGGCGCCGGCAGCAGCACTACGAGCAGGGACTGCAGCCCGAGCTGGGTGGTGAAGATGGTGCCGCTGTCCAGGAAGCGGGCCAACAGGATGGAGAAAAGAAGGACGACGGCGGCCTGCCAGATTCCGGCGCCCAGCCAGTGAAGCAGCAGGTCGCCGACGACGATGCCCAGCGTGCAGCCCAGGCCAACCTCCACTACGCGGCGGAGGCGCGGATCCCGGGAAAACCCGAGGGCAATCAGCGACGACGTGGCCGCGAACAGGGGACCGGTGTGCCCCAGGATGTACTCGGCGAACGCATAGGCACCCACGGCGCAGACCGTCATCTGGACGGCAGGGACCAGCGAGTTGCGGCTCCGGACCACCCCCGTGCGGATCCTTCCTCGCAGGAACCGTCTGCTTGCGGAGAGTCCTGTCTGGGCCATGGCTTCAGTCTATTGCCGGAGCCGACCCGGACATTGCCGCGGCAGGCCGGGTAGCCCTACTGCCGGTATTGAGCCTGTCGAGGACCGGGGGGGTCGACAGGCTCAATTCCGGGGATCAGACGTTGTTCGTGACGGGGCTGCGCCGGTCGAAGACGGTGGCGCCGACTTCCTGCTCGGCCTGGTTATCGATGCCCAGGTCGATGCCCTTCCGTTCGCGGATCATCAGCACCGCGCCCGTTGAGATCAGCGCGACAACGAGCAGGTACGCAGACACCGACATGGTGGTCCCCGTCGCCTGGACCAGTGCGGTGGCGATCGCCGGAGCAAAGGCACCGCCGATAATCGCGCCCAGAGCATAGGAGATGGCCACTCCGGAGAAACGGATGGATGCCGGAAAGAGTTCACTGTAGAGGGCGGCCTGCGGTCCGTAGGTGAGGCCGAGTCCGACGCTGAACAAGGCCAGGCCCAGGAACATGGCCCAGATGTTGCCGCTATTGATGAGCCAAAACAGCGGGAAGAACGTGACCATCAGGCAGCCATAGCCGATGAGGTAGGTCTTCTTGCGGCCGATGCTGTCGGCGAGGAAGCCGGCGATGAGCGTAAAGACGAACCACAGGGCGGCCGCGGCCGTGACGGCGAGGAGCACCTGGGTGCGGTCCATGGCCAGTCCCTTCGGGGCGGTGGCGTAGCTGAGGATATAGCCGCCGGTGGTCATATACCCGGCGGCGTTGTTGCCTGCAAAGACCAGCGCCGCAAGGAGGACCAGCAGCCAGTGCTTTTTGAACAGCTCCACGATCGGAACGCGCGTCTGCTGCCTCCGAGTGGCGATTTCCGCAAAGACAGGGCTCTCGTCTACGCTCCGACGCACAATGAAGCCCACGATGATCAGCACGAAGCTGAGCAGGAACGGGACACGCCAGCCCCACTCGACGAAAGCCGCACCGGGCGAGACCACGCCGGACATCAGGGCCAGGACGCCGGCCGCAAGCAGCATGCCCAAGGGGACGCCGAGTTGCGGGAACGAACCGAACAGTCCGCGCTTGGAACTGGGCGCGTGTTCCACGGCCATGAGGACCGCACCGCCCCATTCCCCGCCCGCAGAGATGCCTTGCAGGATGCGCAGAAGCAGCAGCAGGACGGGTGCAGTCAGGCCGGCGGTCTCGTAGGTGGGCAGCACGCCGATCAGGGTGGTGGCGGCTCCCATGAGGATCAGGGTGAGGACCAGCATGGCCCGGCGACCCAGTCGGTCTCCGAAGTGTCCGGCCAGGAATGCGCCCAAGGGCCGGAACAGGAAGCTCAGACCCACTGACGCGAAGGAAACCAACAGGGCTATGTCGTTGCCGGCGGGTTCGAAGAAAAGCTTGGCGAAAACCAGGCCGGCAGCGTTCGCGTAGATGAAGAAGTCGTACCACTCGACGGTGGTCCCGACGATGGTGGCAAACGCTACGCGACGGTTTTCCCGTCCCGAATTTCGTTGCGGTGCCGAATTGCGTTGTTGATGCGACAGGGCGCTCATTGTGTCTCTTTCCTGCGGGCACGTCGGTGTGTCCCGCTAGCGGTGGCTTTTGACGAAGTCCAGAAAGTCAGGAAGCGTACGGGTCGGCGATGCCGATGTACTGCGTGGTGGTGTATTCGGCGATGCCTTCGGAGCCGCCTTCACGCCCGAGCCCGGAGTGCTTGACGCCGCCGAACGGAGCGGCGGCGTTGGAGATGACGCCGGCGTTGAAGCCAACCATGCCGAACTCGATCTGTTCGGCCACACGGAGCAGCCGGTTGAAGTCCCGGCTGTAGACGTAGGACGCCAGACCGTATTCGGTGGCGTTGGCGAGCCGGATGGCGTCCAATTCGGTGGTGAAGGTGGTGACGGGAGCCACCGGCCCGAAGATCTCCTGGCGCAGGATCTCGGCGTCATTCGGCACGTTGGCCAGCACCGTGGGCTGGTAAAAGTAGCCGGCGCCCGTTACCGGTGCGCCGCCGGTAACCGCCGTGGCGCCGGCCTCGACGGCGGCACTCACTAGTGCGTGCACGTCGTCACGGGCGCCGGCGTCGATCAGCGGGCCGACCTTGGTGTCCGGTTCCGTGCCACGCCCGGTGACCAGGGCTCCCATGGCAGCGGCGAATTTTTGTGTGAACTCGGCTGCCACAGATTCCTGGACCAGGAAGCGGTTGGCGGCGGTGCAGGCTTCGCCCATGTTCCGCATCTTGGCGGCCATGGCTCCTTCCACGGCCTTGTCCAGGTCGGCGTCCTCGAACACGAGGAACGGGGCGTTGCCGCCGAGTTCCATGGAGGTGCGCAGGACATTCTGCGCGGCGTCGGCCATGAGGCGCTTGCCCACCGGGGTGGAGCCGGTGAAGGAGACCTTCCGCAGCCGGGAGTCCCTCAGCAGCGGTCCGGATATCCCGGAGGCGGACGAGGAGGAGACGACGTTCAGGACGCCGGCGGGCAGGCCGGCATCAAGCATGGTCTGCGCGAAGTACTGGGCGGTGAGCGGGGTGAGCTTGGCCGGCTTGAGGACCATGGTGCAGCCGGCTGCGACGGCGGGGGCGACCTTGCGGGTGGCCATGGCGAGCGGGAAGTTCCAGGGGGTGATGAGCAGGCAGGGGCCCACGGGCTTGTGCTGGACCAGGACCTTGTTCTTGCCCTCCGGTGTGGTGAGGTAGCGGCCGTAATCACGGACGGTTTCCTCGGAGAACCAGCGCAGGAACTCGGCGCCGTAGGTGACTTCGCCGCGGGCTTCTGCCAGGGGCTTGCCCATTTCCAGGGTCATCAGCAGGGCGAAGTCCTCGGCCCGTTCGGTCACGAGGTCAAAGGCACGGCGCAGAATTTCGGCACGTTCACGCGGCGCCGTCCGGGCCCAGGACACCTGGGCCTTGTCCGCGGCGTCGAGAGCGGCGACGGCATCCTCGCTCGTGGCGGAGGCCAGGGTGGCGAGTACCTCCCCGGTGGCGGGGTCGTGCACGTCGAACGTGCCGCCGTCGGACGCCTGCCGCCACTGCCCGCCAATCAGCAGGCCGGTGGGGACGGAGGCGAGAAGATCAGTCTCACGGGAGGGTGAGATGGCAGGGGGGAGTGCGGGCGAAGTGGTCATGCGGGAGTCTCCTCAGAAAGTTTTAGGCGGGGTTTCGACAGGCTCAACCGGCGGAAGCGGTTTCGGCAGGTTCTACCAGGGGAAGCGGTTTCGGCAGGTTCTACCAGGGGAAGCGGTTTCGACAGGTTCAACCAGCGGTTCGAGTCAGTAGCTGGTCGGGGTTTCAGCAGGCTCAGTTACCGCGTCCCGCGTGATGTACTCGGCGGCTAGTGCTTCGGAGCCGCGGGCCAGGATTGCCACGTCGGCGCCCACCAGAACAAACGCGGCGCCAGCCGCCAGGTAGCTGCGGGCGGTGTCCGGGCTGAAGGCGTTCACGCCGGCGGGTTTGCCCGCCGTGTTGGCGGCGGCGATGCAGTGTTCGACGGCGGCGCGCACCTTTGGGTGTTCCTGCTGTCCCAGCAGGCCCATCGAGGCGGCGAGGTCTGACGGTCCCAGGAAGATGGCGTCCACACCGTCCACCGCCAGGATGTCCTCCACCGCGGCAACGGCGGATTCGGATTCGATCTGCACGGTCACGCTCACCGTTTCGGAGGCGCGGGCCAGGTAGTCCGGAATGCGGTTCCACCGGGCGGCGCGGGCCAGCGCGGAGCCGACCCCGCGGACGCCGTGCGGCGGGTAACGGGTGGCGGCGACGGCAGCTTCGGCCTCGGCCCCTGAGTTCACCATGGGGACCAGCAGGTTCTGGGCGCCGAGGTCCAGATACTGCTTGATCACCACGGTGTCGTTGACCGGGGGACGGACCAGGGTCTGGACGGGGTAGCCGTGCACTGCCTGGAGCTGGGCCAGGATTGATTCCAGGCCGTTGGGGCTGTGTTCGGCGTCGATCAGGAGCCAGTCCAGGCCTGCCCCGGCGCAGATCTCGGCCACGAGCGGGCTGCCGGAACAGACCCACATGCCGGCGAGCGGCCTGTCCGCGGCTGCCAAGGCGTCTCGGAATGTTGCATCGGGTTCTACTCGAATCGGCACGTGATGCTCCCGAGGGGTCCGTAATCGGCGTGGACGGTGTCACCCTTGAAGACCCACAGCGGTCGGGTGAAAGAGCCGGCGAGGATGATGTCCCCGGCCTTCATGCCGTCGCCGTGGGCGGCAATCTTGTTGGCGAGCCAGTGCACGCCCGCGGCGGGATGGTCCAGGACGCCGGCGGCCACGCCGGTCTCTTCCACCGTCTGGTTCTTGTAGAGGATCGCGGATATCCAGCGGAGGTCGACGGCGTCCGGGCGGACGGGATTGCCGCCCACCACCATGGCGCCCATGGCCGCGTTGTCCGCGATGGTGTCCACGATGGTCCGGCCCTCCATCTCGATCCGGGAGTCCAGGATTTCGAGCGCCGGGACCACGTAGTCGGTGGCGTTGAGGACGTCGAAGATGGTGCAGCCGGGGCCGGAGAGGTCCTGCTTGAGCACGAACGCGAGCTCCACCTCGACCCGCGGGTGTGTGTACCTGTCCCACTGAACGGAGCAGCCGGTTTCGAGGACCATGTCGTCGAAAATCGCGCCGTAGTCGGGTTCGGTGATGCCCGTGGCCGCCTGCATCGCCTTGGACGTGAGGCCGATCTTGCGGCCCACGAGCTTCCGGCCGGCTTCCTCGTTCCGCCGCCGCCACAGCTGCTGCACGGCGTAGGAATCCTCCACCGTCATGTCCGGGTAGCGGGCGGTCAGGCGCGGCACCGGCGTCCGGCTGCGGCCGGCCTCCACGAGTTCGTCGGCGATCGCCTCGATTGTTTTCGGGTCAAGCATTCATGCGCTCCTCAATGGTGGGCAGGTCAGTCCGTAGGACGGCTGCCGGCCCCGCACGCCATGGCGCGGGGCCGGCAGCGCTGTCTGGCTAGACCTGCGCCCCGAGTTTGAACCCCTCGGCGTCGGCTCCGTCTTTGCGCGTGTAGGAGAAACCGTCGGCGCCCACGGTGACGGCCATCTCCGAGGCGTCGGTGCGCTCGATGACGGGCTGAGGATTGCCGTCCAGGTCAAGGACCAGGGACGCCTCGGTGTACCAGGACGGGACGACGGGGTTGCCCCACCAGTCGCGGCGCTGGTTGTCGTGGACGTCCCAGGTCACCACGGGGTTGTCGGGGTCGCCGGTGTAGTAGTCCTGGGTGTAGATCTCGATGCGGTGGCCGTCCGGGTCCAGGATGTAGAGGTAGAACGCGTTGGAGACGCCGTGCCGGCCGGGGCCGCGCTCGATCCGGTCGCTGATGCGCAGGGCGCCCATCTTGTCGCAGATCTGGATGATGTTGTGCTTCTCATGCGTGGCGAATGCGACGTGGTGCATGCGCGGGCCGTTGCCGCCCGTCAGTGCGGTGTCGTGCACGGTCTGCTTGCGGTGCATCCACACGGCATAGGTGACGCCGTCTGAGTCCTGGATGTCCTCGGAGACGCGGAAGCCAAGATCCTCGAGGTATTTGCGGCCGCGCGGAACGTCGGGGGTGACCTGGTTGAAGTGGTCCAGCCGGACCAGTTCCCCGGCGGAGTAGAGGTCGTAGCGCTGGGTGAGGCGCTCCACGTGCTCGGTCTCGTAAAAGAACTCATAGGGGAAGCCCAGCGGGTCCTCCACGCGGACGGAGTCGCCGATGCCCTTGGTGAAGCCATCCTTGCGGCGTTCGGTGCGGCAGCCCAGTTCCTTGTAGTAGGCCTCGGCGGCGTCCACCTCGGCGGGGGACTTCACCCGGTAGGCAAAGGCGGCGACGGCGGCGATCGGCCCCTTGCGCAGGACCAGGTTGTGGTGGATGAACTCCTCGAGGGAGCGCAGGTAGATGGTGCTCTCGTCTTCCTCGGTGACGTGCAGGCCGAGGACGTCCACGTAGAACTCGCGGGACTTGGCGAGGTCGGTGACCACGATTTCCATGTAGGCGCAGCGGACGATGTCAGGCGCCGGTACGGAAGGTTTGGGGATGATGTTGTCCTGTGAAATTTGGTGGTTCATGGGATTCTCTCTTCTTTGAAAGGGGTCTGGTTGGGCGCCGACGAAAGACTTAGGCGCCGAATTTCGGGGTGTGAACGGTGCCGAGCGTGATGTGCACGGCCTGCTGGTCGGTGTAGAAGTCGATGGAGCGGTAGCCGCCCTCGTGGCCCAGCCCGGAGGCCTTGACGCCGCCGAACGGGGTGCGCAGGTCGCGGACGTTGTGGCTGTTCAGCCACACCATCCCGGCTTCCACGTTCTGGGAGAAGTTGTGGGCCCGGGTGAGGTTCTGGGTCCAGATGTAGGCCGCCAGGCCGTAACGGGTGTTGTTCGCCAAAGCCAGCGCTTCGTCGTCGTTCTCGAACGGCGTGATGGCGACGACGGGGCCGAAGATCTCCTCCTGGAAGATCCGGGCGTCCGGGGCGACGTCGGCGAACACGGTGGGGGCGATGTAGTTGCCCTCGGGCAGGTGCTCCGGGCGTCCGCCGCCGGCCAGGAGCCGGCCTTCTGACTTGCCGATCTCCACGTAGGAGGCCACTTTGTCGTAGTGCTCGGGATGGACCAGGGCACCGACCTGGGTCTTGGGATCGTGCGGATCGCCGACCACGATTTTCTTTGCGCGGGCCGCGTACTTTTCGCAGAACTCGTCGTAGATGGCTCGTTCGACGAGGATGCGGGAGCCGGCGGTGCAGCGCTCCCCGTTGAGGGAGAACACGCCGAACAGCGCGGAGTCGATCGCGGCGTCGAGGTCGGCGTCGGCGAACACGACGCACGGGGACTTGCCGCCAAGTTCCATGGACAGGCCCTTGAGGTTGGCCGCGGCGTTGCGGAAGATCGTCTGCCCCGTGGTGGTCTCGCCGGTGAAGGAGATCAGCGGGACGTCCGGGTGCTTGACCAGCGCGTCGCCTGCCTCCTCACCGAGGCCGTTGACCAGGTTGAAGACGCCGTCCGGCAGGCCCGCGTCCTTGAAGATCTGTGCCCAGAGCGAGGCCGAGAGCGGGGTGAACTCGGCCGGCTTGAGGACCACGGTGTTGCCGGTCGCCAGTGCAGGGGCGAGCTTCCAGGACTCCAGCATGAACGGCGTGTTCCACGGCGTGATGAGGCCGGCGACGCCGATCGGCTTGCGGTTCACGTAGTTGATCTGCGAGCCGGGGACCTTCATGGCGTCGTCGAACTGGGCCACGATCAGGTCCGCGAAGAAGCGGAAGTTCTCGGCTGCACGGAGGGCCTGGCCCTTCGCCTGGGTGATGGGCAGGCCGGTGTCGAAGGTCTCCAGTTCTGCGAGCCGTTCCTCCTGGGCCTCGACGGCGTCCGCGATCCGGTTCAGGACGCGCGCGCGCTCGCGGGGCTTCATCTTAGGCCACGGGCCGTTGGTGAAGGCTTCGCGGGCGGCGGCAACAGCGAGCTCGATGTCCTCTTTCTGGCCCGCGGCGGCGGTGGCGTAGTTGGTGTTGGAGACCGGGTCCAGGACGTCGAAGGTTTTGCCGCCCACGGAATCGACAAATTCGCCGTTGATGTAGTGCTGGATGTGGGTGGGAAGATCCTGCGGAACGTAGTGGGCCGTGGTTTCTGCGGCAGTGAACGTCATTGTTACTTTCCTTACTGCTGGGAGGTCTGCGGGGTCGGGTGGTCGGCTGCAGCGGCCTGCACTGCTGCCGGGGTTTGGGCCAGGTAGGCGTCCAGTGTGGCGCTGCGGTGCAGGCGGGCCGCCTTTTCTATGTCGTCGGCACTGGCGCCGGTTTCGACGAGCCGGAGCAGGGCTTCGTGTTCGGCCACTGAGTCATGAGCGCGGCCGGGGACGAAGCGGAACGTGGAGGACCGCAGGGACGCGAGCCGGTTCCAGCCCCGGTGGACAAGGTCCAGGATGTGCGGGTTGGGGCAGTGCTCGAACAGGACGCTGTGGAAGTCCTGGTTCAGCCGGGTGAACCGGACGGGGTCGAAGTGTTCCAGGCATTCGCGCATCTCGGCGTTCACTGCCCGGGCACGGGCAATGTCAGCCTCCCCGATCAGCGGGGCGGACAGTGCGGTGGCGGCGCCCTCGACGATGCTCAGGGTCTGCATCGTGTAGAGGTACTCGGTGGGGTCGATCCCGGACACGGTGGCGCCGACGTTCCGTTCGAACTTGACCAGCCCTTCGGCTTCGAGCCGGCGGATGGCTTCGCGGACCGGAACCACGCTGACCCCGAGGTCCTCGGCGATCTTGGCGAGAACCAGCCGGTAGCCGGGGGAGTAGGTCCCGTCCACGATCCGGGCCTTGACGGCCGCGTAGGCCTGTTCTGATTTGCTGCCTGTGCGCATGCCTGCAGTGGCTGTTTCAGTCATTTGGTGCCCGCTTCCCATTCCTCGTAGCGTGCCCGCCATTCGGCGTTGAGCGGGTAGAGGCCGTCCACGCTGTGGCCCTGCTGCACCATTTCGGCGATGAAGACTTCCTCGCGTTCCTGGGCGATCGAATCGTCCGCGAGCTCTACGGCCAGGGCCGGCGGGATGACCAGGATGCCATCAGAGTCAGCCACGATGATGTCTCCGGGCTGCACGGTGGTGCCGCCGCAGGCGATGGTGATGTCCGTGTCCCAGGGAATGTGCCGGCGGCCCAGGACGGCCGGGTGCGGGTTGGAATAGTAGGTGGGCATGTTCATGGCGGCCACCGCGGAGAAGTCACGGACCCCGCCGTCGGTGATGATGGCTGCGGCACCGCGGACCTGGGCGCGGAGGGCTAGGATGTCGCCGATGGTGCCGGTGCCCTTCTCGCCGCGGGCTTCCATGACGAGGATCTCGCCCTCGTTGACCGAATCGATCGCCTTCTTCTGCGCGTTGAAGCCGCCGCCGTGGGTCTTGAAGAGGTCCTCGCGGTTGGGCACGTAGCGCAGGGTCCGGGCGAGGCCCACGATCCGCCTTTCCGGCCGGGTGGAGCTGAGGCCGTCGATGCTGACGTTGTTCAGGCCCCGCTTGCGCAGCTGGGAGGACAGCGTGGCGGTGCAGACGCTCTCTAGCTTGGCCTTCAGCTCCGGCGTCAGTACCGACACCGTCGCCGCCCCGGTTGCCAGACCGGCGGCTTCCCGGGAGCCGTAGGCTTCCTCCCGCTGGAGATCATCCGTCTTGGGCCGTGCACCAAAATCGGCGAACGGCGTCGTACCTTCCTCCACCCGGGTGACCAGACGGCCGGTGGCGAGGCCGGCGCCGCCGGTTCCCGCCGTCGTCGTACTGACTTCAACCTCGACGACGTCGCCTGGCTTGGCAACGGAGGCGCCGGCCGGCGTGCCGGTAAGGATGATGTCGCCCTCTTCGAGCGTGAGCAGCTGCGAAAGATCAGCGACGAGCCGGGCGAAAGGAAACAACAGGTCTTCGGTGGTGTCGTCCTGGACCAGCTCGCCGTTGTGCCAGGTACGGATGCGCAAGCCGGCCGGGTCGACGGCGTCCGCGGCGATGAGTCCGGGGCCGACGGGAGTGAAGCCGTCGCCGCCCTTGGACCGGACGTTGGAGCCCTTATCCGCATAACGGAGGTCGTAGACGCCGAGGTCGTTGCTCGCCGTGACCCATTCGACGTGGCTCCAGGCGTCCTCCACTCCTATACGACGGGCAGGCTTGCCGATAATCAGGGCGATCTCGCCTTCGTAGCCGAGGAGTTCGCAGCCGGCAGGGCGTTCCACCGTTGAGCCGCTGAGGGCCAGGGAGGAGGATGGCTTCAGGAAGTAAGACGGCTGTTCCGGAGTGCGGCCGCGCTGGGCTGCCCGGCTGGGGTAGTTGATGTGCACCGCGATGACCTTGCGGGCCGCGGCCAGGATGTGGTCGGTGACCTGTTCCAAGAGTTACTCCTCATCGAGTACGAAATCGTATACAATCACTATTGCCTAGGAGCCACCGAACGTCAACCCCTGATTTCTCGGGCGTTTTCAAGGGCACTTGTAACGCAGGTCATATCTGCGTACAGTTTTGAATCATCCAAAGATTTCTATTATAGAACGATTAGTTCTGATATCGAACACAATTGACTGCCCTAAACAGCCACACAACGAAGTGAGGAATCCCCGTGCATTTCCACCATCACGGTTACGTATCCGGTGACCCGCGATTCCAGCCGGCCGCCGGTGTCGGCATCAACCGGCCCACGGAGCTTCCCGACGAGGTCGACGTGCTGATCGTGGGCACCGGGCCAGCAGGCATGCTCACGGCCGCGCAGCTGTCCCAGTTCCCCGGCATCACCACCCGCATCGTGGAGCGCCGCGGCGGGAGGCTCGAGATCGGTCAGGCCGACGGCATCCAGGCCCGGAGCGTCGAAACCTTCCAGGCCTTCGGCTTTGCGGAGCGGATCATCGCCGAGGCCTACCGGATCACCGAAATGGCGTTCTGGAAGCCGGACCCCCAGAACCCCTCAAACATCGTCCGGGCCGCCCGCACGCTCGACGACCCGGCCGGGATCAGCGAATTCCCGCATCTCATCGTCAACCAGGCCCGTGTGCTGGACTACTTCGCCGATGTCATGGCGAAAGCCCCAACGCGCATGTCGCCGGACTACGGCTACGAGTTCCGCGGGCTGGAAGTCGGCGAGGGGGAGTACCCGGTCACAGTGACGCTTGCTCACACGTCCGGCCCCGACGAGGGCAAGGAGCGTGTGGTCCGGGCCAAGTACGTTGTGGGCGCGGATGGTGCGCGGAGCAAGGTGCGGGAGTCGATCGGCTGCACCATGGCAGGAGACCAGGCCAACCACGCCTGGGGGGTTATGGACGTGCTCGCCACCACGGACTTCCCCGATATCCGCCTCAAGTGCGCCATCCAGTCCCATGACGGCGGCAGCATCCTGCTGATCCCGCGCGAGGGTGGCCATCTCTTCCGCATGTACGTCGACCTCGGCGAGGTGGCTGCGGACGACCGTGGGGCCGTCCGCAAGACCACCATCGAGCAGATCATCGCCAAGGCCAACGCGATCGTCCATCCCTACACCGTCGACGTCCGCAATGTGGCGTGGCACAGCGTCTATGAGGTGGGTCACCGCCTTACCGACAGGTTCGACGACGTCCTCCCGGACCAGCGCGGCACCCGCACGCCGCGGGTGTTCATTACCGGTGATGCCTGCCACACGCACAGCGCCAAGGCCGGCCAGGGAATGAACGTCTCCATGCAGGATGGCTTCAACCTGGGGTGGAAGCTCGGCCACGTCATCGAGGGCCGCAGTCCGGAGAGCCTGCTGTCCACGTACTCGGCCGAGCGCCAGGTCGTCGCGAAGAACCTTATCGACTTCGACAAGGAGTGGTCCACACTCATGGCGAAGAAGCCGGAGGAATTCGACAACCCCTCCGAGCTCGAGGACTTCTACGTCAGCACCGCCGAATTCCCGGCAGGGTTCATGACCCAGTATTCCCCCTCAATGCTCATCGCCGAGTCCGCACACCAAGACCTGGCCACCGGCTTCACCATCGGGAAGCGCTTCAAGTCCGCGCCCGTCGTGCGTGTCTGCGACACAAACCCGCTGCAGCTCGGGCACCAAGCCACTGCCGACGGCCGGTGGCGCATCTACGTCTTTGCCGACCCGGCCGCGGCCGGCGCCCCGTCGCCCGTGGCCGACTTTGCCGAGTGGATCGCGAACTCACCCGACTCGCCGCTGTCCGCAACGCCGTCGGGAGCCGACCGTGACGCATGGTTCGACGTGAAGGTGATCTACCAGCAGGACCACACGAACATCGACATCGGCACCGTCCCGGCGGTGTTCAAGCCGGAGGTCGGTCCGTTCCAGCTCACCTATCTCGAGAAGGTCTACGCCACCGATCCGGCGGCGGACATCTTCGAACTGCGCGGCATCGACCGCGGCGGGGTCGTCGTGGTGGTGCGCCCGGACCAGTACGTAGCGAACGTCCTGCCCTTGACGGCGACGGCGGAACTCGCCGCTTTCTTCGCGCCCCTCCTGCGAGCAGGCAAGCGCGTCCCCGAATTCCTGGACCACTGAGTAAACCGGCTCCTTATCCACTTATGAACTGCAGGCTGCGCCCATTCGGGTGCAGCCTGCAGTGTCGGTGGCCGGAGCCGGCCGGGGACGCAGGGCGGGACATCCAGCGCCGGGCGTCTAACCTGCTGATGGCTCCGGGTCCAGTGCCCGCAGCGCGGCCGCCGCGGTGATCCCGTAGGCCAGATGCGGGAAGATATCGCTTAGCCAGTCCGTACGGGACCACGTGCGGGGGTCGGTCACTCCGAGCGCGGTCATGGGGCCATTGCCGACGACGAGCGCCCCGGCCGTGGCGGCCAGACAAGTACCGAGAGGACCGGGCCGGTATCCGGCCCCGCGGACCAGCCCGAGAACGGCACCGACGCTGATTCCCGCCATGAGGCCCATCAATGGCCCCAATCCGGCTATGCGGTTCGTGCGTTCGTCCTCGGTGCCCGGGATCGGAATGCCAGTGACGTCCGCAAGCTTCTTCACGGTGGCTTCGGGAGTGCTGCTGGCGGCGCGGGCCCGCCAGACCATGTCCAGGTACGCGACGGTGTTCAGGGCGGTAGTGCCTGCGGCTCCCGCCAGAGCCCCGGCGGCAAGAGCTCCTTTGATGGTCATGATTTCGGCTCGTGGGCCGCGCTGTTGTCCCGGATCATGGATCCTCCCTCGCTGGTCACGGGGACGATGTCTTAGGGGCCGTCCCTGTCGTCATTTGTCATGGTGCTCCCCGAAGCGCTCGGGGGCAAGAGGCGACGGTTCGGCTGGCGCGTCCCGTCCGGCCGCAGCTACGGATTAATCCCGGGCAGGCAACAACCGCTTCGGCGTCAGTGCGCTGACCCCCCCATGTTAGTGGCCTCCGGCAACCTTTTCTTGAGGGCTGCCCCAACTTTTTCCAAGCCGGGGCTGTCATTGTGGCAGTGCCCCGGACGCTGCTGCCTGGCTCGGCGACCGCTTTGGGCCTGATTTGCTTCTTCGTCTGGGTGTCCGGGTCGGTGGACTCCCGCGCTGGATGTCCTGGTCACTGCCTACGCCTTCTTCGGTGACACGGTTGGGATGCCAGTTCTTGTCGTGACTGCCGCAGGGATACTGGCCATCAGGTGGAAGTCCTGGATCCCGGCAACCCACATAGTCACTGCATCGGCCGGTTCGCTGCTGATGACGATCGTCGGCAAGCGGCTCGTGGTCCGCATCCGCCCACCTCTGCTCGAGGCTGTACCGCCCTATGATTTCTCCGCCTCGTTTCCCAGCGGGCATGCGTTGAACTGGGTTGTCATCGCTGGCATGATCGCCTACTTGATCACGCTGCGCGTGGATAGGACGCGGAGCCGTGTGCTCGCCGCCTCCGTTGCGGTCCTGTTCGCCGTGACCATGGGCCTCAGCGGGTCTACCTCGGCCACCACTGGCTCACTGATGTCCTGGCGGGTTGGGCGCTGGGTGGGGCTTGGCTCGTAATCGTCATTACTGCCTACCGTGTGTACAAACGAGGTGGCGGGCAGGCCATCGAGCAGGTTCAGTAGGCAAGGCGTCCTGCGGAACCCTTGACAGCGGGACCCACGGAGCACATATTTAACGTATTAGTTAATTAGCAAAAGCGTTAAGTATAAAAGGCGCCCTCTGATGTCATCCGACCGGCTCAGCCTCATCTTCTCGGCGCTCGCCGACTCCACTCGCAGGGCGATCCTGGCCCGGCTGGCGGAGGGCGAAGCCACCGTCAATCAGCTGGCCGAGCCCTTCGACATCAGCCTTCCGGCGATCTCCCGCCACCTTAAGGTGCTCGAAACCGCCGGTCTGATCACCCGGAGCCGGAATGCGCAATGGCGCTCCTCGAAGCTCGAGGCCGCACCGCTGCGCGAGGCCGCCGAATACATGGACAGGTACAGGCGCTTTTGGGACGACAGCTTCAGCCGTCTCGATGCGCATTTGCGAAAGATCCAACAAGATCCGAAGAATCAGGAGTCAGGCAATGAACACCCAAGAGAACACCACTGAGTCCCACACCCTCACCATGACCAGGGAGTTTGATGCTCCCCGCGAACTGGTCTTCAAAGCCTTCACTGATCCGGACCAGCTCGCCGCATGGTTCGGCCCGGAGGGAGTGGACTCGCCCCGGGAGCGGATCGTCGTCGAACCCCGTGTCGGCGGAGCCTGGCAGCTGGTCATGGCCTGGGACGAGGACGGCGTCGCCAAGGAGGGGCCCATCGACGCCGTGATCTCCGCCTACGACCCGCCGTCGCTGCTGGTGGCCACGCAGAGGGCAGAGCCCGACACCGGCACCACCCGCCAAGTCGAAATGCGACTTGAGTTCGAGGACCTCGGAGGAGGCCGGACCCGGCTGCACCTTACGCAGGGCCCGTTCGACAGTACCGAATGGGTGGACATGACGCGCGAGGGCTGGGGTACCTCGTTTACCAAGCTCGACAAGGTGCTGGCCTAGACCCTGCCACGGCAGGGGCGGCTCGCAGCCGGCCACAAAGAAAGGATGCCGGCACCCTCGCGGGCGCCGGCATCCTGCCTGGCTGATTTTGTCGGTGCTGGCCTACTTGTAGACGCGCACCCAGTCGACCTGCATCTGCGACGGTGACGTGGCGGAGCCGTCAGGGAACCAGTCGAGCTGAAGTGTCTGGTGCATGCCGACGGAGGGCTGGTGCGCCGGGTTCGTGTCGGTGAACGTCTTCACGCCGTCGATGTACCCGGTGATGCCGGCGGGGGTCCACTCCACCGCGTAGTTATGCCACTGCGTGCTATCCACCGGCTTCGCCATCGTGGTCTGGGCGCCGCCGCCGCAGGCATAGTGCAGGAAGAACTTCATCAGAGCGGTGTCCGAGGTGCTCTCGGCGTAATCGATCTCGGCGCAGTTCGGGGAAGCGTTGTTATTGGGCCAAAGGATAAGGACCGGATGGTATTCAGAGTCCCGGACGTTGGTCTTCATGCGCGTTTCCCAACGGCCGTACTTCTGCTGAGCGAACTTGGCTGACATGCCGCCCGTGGTTCCGGCGGAGTTGCCGCTCACGGTGGCCACACCGTTGCCGACCGACCAGGCCTGGGGGCTGCGGACGCCCTTGCCCGCGTGGCCTGAACCGTTGTAGACACCCCACTTCGTGCGGTCCGGAGCGCCGGCGTAGGAGAACTCATCGCCGGTAACAACCGGACCCCACCCGTGGGTGGTGGCAGCTTGGGTGCCGTTGCCCGCGGTGGCGACGGGTGCGGGGGCTGCCGGCGCCGGCTTGGCCGGTGCGACGGGTGCGGGAGCCGCAGGTGCCGGCTTTGACGGCGCGGGTGGAGCTGCCTTGACAGGGGCGGCTGCCTCCGCGGCCTTCGCCGCCACTGCCGTAGCGGGGGCAGCAGCAACGGGCGCTACCTGGCGCGCAGCAGTCTTGGCCACGGGCGCGGGGGCTGCTGCGGCGGGGACCTTCTCTGCCGCGCGCTTAGCGGTTGCCGCGGCGTGGGCGGTTTTTGCCTTGTTCGCGGCGGCGGACGCCGGCGCCTTGGCAGCAGCTGAGACTCCGGCCGTCGGGGCCGTCGCAGCCGCGGCGGAGACAGCCGGGGCCGCGGAACCGGGCGCTGATGCCTGGTGGGTCGTTGCAGCGCCGCATCCGGTCAGGGACACGGCACCAATGGTCATTGCAATGGCTAGTTTTCTATTGAACAAAAGACCCTCCGGGGCATAGACAGGCGCACACGTATGTAACCACAACGAGGTGATGACCGCGTGGGGGAAGCTCTTTTCGGCCCCCCCTTGGCAGGGGGTCGTAGCGGCTGTATCGCCACTCGACGCTCCGGGCCCAGCATTCGGGCATCCGGGGCCCCTCTGGGGCCAGGTCCTCTGGACCAGTCGCCAACGTTACCGGTTCGTGACCATTGACTGCAAACCGAAACTGGTTGTTGTGACTCGGGGAGTAGCGTTAGCCGGCGTTCCCCGGCGGGTCTGGTTCCCGGCTGAAAATGGTTCGCGAGGACGAAGAAGAGCCGCCGTCGCATGGAGCGACGTCGGCTCTTCTGCCGAGGGTAGGTGACCCGTTAGCCGTTGATGACCTGGGGGATGCCGAGGGCTTTGAGGCCTTCGACGCCGAATTCCAGGCCGTACCCGGATTGTTTGGCGCCGCCGAAGGGGACGCGGGGGTCAACTGCGCCGTGCTTGTTGATCCACACGGTGCCGGCCTCGATGCGGGCTGCGACCGCACGTGCGCGGGCCGGATCGGAGGACCAGACCGAGGCGCCAAGCCCGACGTCGAGTCCGTTCGCTTTGGCGACGGCCTCGTCCACGGTGCGGTAGCGGATGATGGGCAGGGCCGGGCCGAACTGTTCCTCGGCCACGAGGGGGTTGTCGTTGTCGATGTCGGCGACCAGCGTSGTGGGGTAGAAGTAGCCCGGCTGRTCCATGGCCGGGTTGCCGCCGAGCAGCACGCGCGCGCCGGAATCCYTGGCKGCTTCMACGAGCCCTGCCACGATGTCGAACTGCTGCTTGTTCTGCAGCGGGCCCAGGACGTTGTTCTCGTCCAGCCCCACGCCCATGGGCATGGCGGCGGCGACGGCAGTGAGGGCCTCGCAGACGGCGTCGTAGATGTCGTCGTGGACGTAGAGGCGCTTGAGGGCCGCGCAGGTCTGGCCGGTGTTGATGAAGGCGCCCCAGAACAGGCCCTCTGCGATGGCCTGGGGGTCGGCATCGGGGAGGACGATGCCGGCGTCGTTGCCGCCAAGTTCCAGGGTGAGGCGCTTGACGGTGTCGGCGGAGGATTTGATGATTGCCTTGCCGGTGGCGGTGGAGCCGGTGAACATGACTTTGCCGATGGCGGGGTGTTCGGCCAGGCGGGCACCGACGTCGCGGCCGCCGGAGACGACCGTGAGGAGGCCTTCGGGGAGTTCCTCGTTGAGGACCTTGGCCAGGGCCAGGACGGACAGCGGGGTGTATTCGGACGGTTTGACCACCACGGCGTTGCCCATCCGCAGGGCGGGGGCGATCTGCCAGATGGTGATCATCATGGGCCAGTTCCACGGGCCGATSGCRCCGACGACGCCGATGGGCCGGTAGTGCAGTTCGGCGCGGGTTTCGCCGTCGTCCACGACGGTTTCCGCCTCCAGCGGCGTTCCGGCGGCGGCGCGCAGCCAGGCGGCGCAGGCGCCGACTTCGAAGCGGGCGTTGGGGCCGTTGAGCGGTTTTCCCTGCTCGCGGGAGAGCAGGCGGGCGAGTTCCTCGGCGGAGCGTTCGACGGCGTCGGCTGCCTTGAGCAGCGCGGAGCTCCGGGCGTCGTGGCCCAGCGCCGCCCACGCCGGCTGGGCGGCCGATGCGGCGGCTATGGCCTGCTCCAGGTCCTGGACGCTGTGGACCGGCGCCTCACCGACTGCTTCTCCGGTGGCGGGGTCAAGGATGGTCCGGGTTTCGCCGGACTCCGGGGTGATCGAGGCCAGCAGGGCATCGTAGGTTTCCATGGGGTACTCCACTAGTAGTCAAGCGATGGTCCTGCTCAGGTGGGCGGGACTGGGATTGGGTAGCGTATTTCAGCTGGCGCCGATGGGGGCGCGGGACTCTACGGCCAGTTGGTCCGCTACGGCTCTGGCTGCGTCGAGGCCGCTTTCGATCGCGCCGTCGATGAATCCTCCCCAGCCGTTGGCGAAGTCGGATCCGGCGAGGCGGACCCGGCCTTCTGGTCTTTGGAGTTCGGCCAGCGAACGGGTGAGGTACCAGGTGTAGTGCATTGGCCAGGTGGATCTGGAGTGTTCGTCGTCGATCCAGTTGTGACCGGCTATTTCGAGGACTTCCAGTCCTGGGACGAGGGAGTCGAGGTGACTTTGGGCAGCTACAGGGTCGTCGACATCGATGGCGGCGGCGTCAGGTCCAAAGCAGACGAGGGTGGTGCTGTCATGGTCAATGTATTCGGCCTGAGCGAAGTTGAGCGCCCCGTTTTCAGGGCCGAGGGCAACGAACCGCTCTTGGCGGCCTTTGACTTTGATCCACAGTTTGGCTCCCTGCCCGGCTTGGCCCTTGGCTGCCGCTGCCAGTTTGGCGGGAGAAAGAGCGGGCTGGATGTCCACGTCGTTCAGCACGCTCAGGGGCAGGGCAAGGACGATTTGCCGGGCCGCGTACTGTTGGCCGTCGGCGGTGTGGACGATGACGCCGGCGTTGTCCTGGGCGATGGAAACAACGTGCTGGTTCAGCCGCAGCTCCGCCGTGGAATCGGCAAGGATGGCCTCAGCGAGGCGGCGGGTGCCGCCGTCGATCTTGAAGCTGGCGCAGGCCTCGAACATGATCTGCCATGAGCCGGTCGCGACCGCGCACCAGCGCAGGGCCTGGGTGTAGGCGGCCTGGTCGAGCTTGCCGTTGAAGTTCAGTGTCCAGAAGGAGCGGAGGAGCTGGCGCTGCTCGTCGGGCAGGTCCAGCCGGTCGATGGCCTCGGAAAGGGTAATGCCGTCGATGTCCGCGACTCCTGGGCTGGACAGTGGCGACCAAGGAAGCGGGAAATAGTGGCGCGAGTCAGCCAGGAGGGCCTGGTTCGGGGCGTCGAGCAGTTCAAGCAGACTGTCCGCGCTGCCTTCGCGTAGCTGGCCGTTGGCGGTCCAGAAGGCCTTGGTGAACTCCGGCCCGGGGACGGGGTTGATCCCGTAGCGTCCCATTTCCGCCCAGACGTAAGGCTGGGTCCAGTGCACCCAGGTGCCGCCAAGTTCGAGGTTGCGGCCCAGCCGTTCGTCGAGGTGGGTGCGGCCTGCGATGCGGTCCCGGGCTTCGAGCAGGGTGGTGGTGTGGCCGCGACGCGAGAGTTCACGGGCGGCGGTGAGGCCGGCAAACCCGGCGCCCACAATGATGACATCGGAGGTTTCCACGGAGATTCTCCCCTTAGCTGTAGACGAAGAATTCGATGGTGGGTTCCAGGACGGTCCAGCGGGTCATCGCACCCTTGGAGAGGGAGGCCATGGACCCGGCTGTGAGGTCGAAGGTGTCGGCGCCCTTGACGTCGATGCGCAGGTGTCCGGAGACGATGTAGATGGTTTCGTCCTGGTCGATGGGCAGGTCGAAGGGTTCGGGCGCCTCCTCGGGCGTGACCTTCCAGATGCCGGAGCTCAGCGCGTCGTTGCCATTGTCGCCGGGGCGGAGAAGCCATTGCACATTCCCGAGTTCGAAGGGTTCGAAGGCTGCGTCGGTGTGCTGGGTGTGGAAGACCTGGGACATGATGTTGCTCCTTGAGTTTGTTGGCCGGACCGGCTGGCCGGGCATCGGTTTGCGGTTAGTGTTTGCGGGTGTCCTGCGGGTACTCGGTGGTGTTTAGCACGCTGAGCCGTGAGTTGAACGGCAGGATGACAGGCTCGGCGGCGGGGTCGTCCCAGCCGAACATCCGCCCGATCGAGCGCTGTTCACGGAGATCCACGAGCAGCACGGCTTCAACTGTCATGACTTTCTCGGTCCAGAAGAAGATGTAAAGGTCTTCGGCGACGGCCCAGGTCATGCAACGGTCCGTATCCGCGAGTCCGGCCTCTCCGCCGCGGACGCAGTTCCAGGTGAACGTTCCCGCATTCAGGTAGATGTGCTCGTAACTCTCCACATCGCTGTAGCGGTAGAAGATCCGCTTCCCGACCAGGCCGGAGGATCGCTCGTGCAGGGATGACGAACCGTCGGCGTTCGAGTGCGTGAATTCTGTGGTGCTCCGGATCCTGCCGTCCACGGTGACGAAGGCGGAGACGCCGCTGGTGACGGCGCCGGTGTTGCGGTCGAAGATGATGGTGACGTTTTCGGCGTCGATGCCTTCACTGCGGACGAAGTCGATGATGAAGACGCCAGGACGGGCTTCGATTGCTTTGTAGGTTGCTGTTCCGCTTCCTGAGGGGCCGGACCAGCCTAGGGAGGACGCGTCCTTGAAGGCGTATTCGGTGATGGAGCCCGCAGGTGCCGGTATGGTCAGGGCCGTGTTGGACAAGGCGGAAGTGGCAGGCAGTGTCTGGTCGCCGAAGCCGTCCAGCATGGCTGACACGGGGGGCCATTCGTCTTCGGGGATGTAGTCCTGGATCTCTGTGGACGTCATTGGATGGTTCCTTTCATCGGGCACGGGGGTGCCCTGGGGATGGGCGTATCGGAAGTGGATGTCAGAGGATTTCTGCGGCGTAATTGATCGCGGGCTTTTGCCTGCCCCGTACCAGTCCGGCTGCGAAGAAGAGCGGGATGCCGATGAGGAGCCAGCGTGCCACGCCGCCAGCGCCGCCAAGCAGGACGTCGTAGTTGTCCAGCGTCAGGTAACCGACAATTACGAAGGCAAGGAAGGACAGTGCGGGAGCGATCACGGTCACCCAGAGGTTGTCGCGGACGCCCGTTCTGGCGAAATAGACGAGGATCGCGGCCGAGGTCACCAACAGGATTGCGATGAACCCGGCCGTACCCAAGGCTACGAACCACGCGAACACGGTGGTAATGGGGTCCGCCCCGGTCAGGAGGAAGGTGCTGATGATGGCCAGAACAACGAGCCCATTCACAAGGCCTGCAAAAGACGGGGCGCCGGTCTTGGAGACCGAGGCGAGCTTGGCGGGGAGTGCGCCGGCCCGTCCGAGCGCAAACAGGTAGCGCGAGAACATGTTGGACAGTCCCAGGAGCATCGCGATGAAGCTGGTGACGACGAGTACTTGCATGGCGACGCTGAGCCATGAACCGGCGCTGGCTTCTGCCAAGTCGAAGATCATTCCCGAGGGGTTTTCCGTGGACGCCGCCTGAATTTTGTCGATTCCGATGGCGCCGCTGATGGCCCAGGTGGAAAGTGCGTAGAAAACGCCGATGAACGCGATGACGAGGTAGGCGGCGCGCGGAATTGTGCGTCGAGGATTCTTCGCCTCCTCGGCGAAGACAACGGTTGCTTCGAAGCTGGTGAAGCATGCGAAGGCGAAAAGCAAGGAAATTCCTAAACCGGGTCCGAAGATGTTCGAGCTGGTGAAGCCTTCGAAGGTGAAGATTCCCAGGCCGTTTTGGGCCACGAGAGATACAACCAACGCAGCTATGACCAGCGTTTCGCCAAGGATGAGAACTCCCAGCACTTTCAGGCTTGCGTCGACGCCCCGCATCGTCAGCCCGGTAGTTACCGCCAGAATGACCACGATCCAGACGTAGACAGGAAGTCCGATGCCGGTGAGGCTTTCAATCAGCTGCTGGGCAAACACGCCGAACTGTGCCCATAGGCCGATCTGAAGGCTGAGATAGGTCAGTATCGCGATTCCCGCGCCACCCGTGGCCCACTTGTTGCCCAGGCCTTTGGCGATGTAGGCCACAAAGCCGCCGGCGTTGGTGATGTGCTGACTCATCCGCAGGTAGCCGACCGAAAAGAGAGCAACCAACAGTGCGGCGATGGCGTAGATCACTGGCGTTCCGGGACCGCTGGCGGAAAAGAGGACGGGGCTGGCACCCACGACCGCAGCCATCGGCGCGGCCGCCGCGATGGCAAAAAAGGCAATGGCGACAACACCGAGCCTGTTCGCTCTCAACCGGACCGAAGTCGCCGTGGAGAGGGGATCTTCTACTTCAAGATGTGCGGTGGTCTGACTGGATTCTTGATTCATGGGTGGGTCCTTCAGGAGTGCATTGTCGACGCCGATGCGGAGGGTAGGAAGCCTGCTGTAGCGCGCCGGTGCGCGGCAGCAAAAGGCCAGAAGCTGTTCCTGGGAGGGGCAGATCGTCGGGTGATCTGAGCCACAATTGAAACTATACGTTTGTATAGTTTGAACTGTCAACGGGCGACTTTGCGACGCGTAACGCGGCTAGACTCGCTGTATGAGCCAGGAAACTCGCAAGTTGCCGTACGGAGATGGCCGCGAGGCGCTGCTAGCGGCCGTCATCGACGTGGTCGCAGAAAAGGGCCTCCGAGGAGTGACGTATCGGTCCGTGGCAGCGCGTGCGGGCGTCAACCACGCCTTGGTGACGCACCACTTCGGGTCCTTGGAAGGGCTGCTGGCCGCCACGATGGAGTGGGCGGTACAGAGGTCCATCCGGGAAACGGGCCTGGCCGGGATCGCGGACTTTGACGATGACTTTGCCGACTCTCTTATTGCATCGGTCTCAGCTGAACCCGAACTGCAACTGTTCCAGTTCGAAATGATCCTAGAGTCGAGGCGCAATCCGCAGATCCGTTCCATGGTGGAGCGTCTCTACGAGAACTACGTAAGCACTGTTGAAGAAGCCTTGAGCAAACGGGGACTGGACACCAGCGGTGAGGCCTCCTTGGCCATTTTCGCCGCACTTGACGGCCTCATGCTGCAATTCCTCACGATCAGCAACCCGACCAAGATCAGGTCAGCAGTGGCCCAAGTAGGCCAGCTGGTGGCCGGACTTCGGGAGTCCAGCAACGGCAATGACGATCCCCGGCACCAGGTGACCGCGACGAGCTAGCGTGCCGCTGCCCTGCCGCTGAGCGCCTCGACCAAGCGACCGGGGCGCTGCAGTTCTCGTTCTCACAGACGAAGGATTTCAAGAACGGGTTGATTCGGGAATCGCGGTGCTGGTGGCGAGCTACCGCATGCGACGCGCCTACCTCATATCGGCTAGTCCGGTTTGCCGACAATCACCTGCGACGGACTGTGCGTGACGTAGCCATTAGCCCAGGAAAAGAGGGCCTGGAGCTTCTGCTGGAAACCGGGCAGCAAGGCGAGGTGAACTCCCAGCCAGGAGACGAACGCCAGCGGGCCTTGCAGTTGGATACGCTTGCGGCCGAGTTCGGCGACTGCGGCTCCGCGGCCGACCATTGCCATGTAGCCCTTGTCCCAATAGACGAACGGCTGGCGCATTTGGCCGGTGAGGTCAGCGTAGATGTTGCGGGCGGCCCATTTGCCGGACTGCTGGGCGACCGAACCGAGCTGGGGAAGTTTGGCGCCCCTGGCATCGGTGATGTTGGCTGCATCGCCCAGCACGTAGACGCCCTCGGCCCCGGCCGCGGTCAGATCGGTCAGCACGTCGATGCGTCCGCCTTTCCCCTGCGGCAGGCCGGACTCGGCGATGATTTTTCCGGCCTGCAGGCCCCCGGCCCACACAACGATCTTGGCTCGAATGACGGTGCCGTCCGCGAGCGTGACGCCGTCGGGACGGACGTCTGTCACGCCTTGGCCCATGTGTAGTTGTACCCCGAGTTTCACCAGACGGTCACGGGTATACGTCTGTGATTTGGCGGAGAACGCCATCAGCACGTTCGGCACCATATCCACGAGATGGACTCGACACCGGCCCGCAAGGCCGGGCGAAAAATACTTCGGCACAATGTACTTGACGTTCTCTGCCAGCGCACCGGCGGTCTCCACTCCGGTGGGGCCACCGCCGACCACAACGACGTCCACGCTGCCCGCATGTTCACGGTCCGCCTCATCCAGGACGCGGGTGAGGGAAGCGCTCAGCCGCGTGGCGTCAGCCACTGAATACAGCGGATAGGCGTGTTCTTCGGCGCCCGGAGTGTTGAAGAAGTTCGGGACGGCACCTGTGGCAATTACGAGGATCCGTGCCTGGTGACGGGAACCGTCGGCCGTGGTGACGGTTCGGGTGACGGAATCGATCGCCGTCACCTCCGCCGTGAGGACGCGCACACCATTTATGCCGCGGAACACGGAACGAAGAGGCCGAGCCACCGCCGACACGCCGATCTGCGACGCCGCCACCTGGTACAGAAGGGGCTGGAACTGATGGTAGTTGTTCACGTCGATCAGGAGTACCCGAATGCCCTTGCGGCCGAGCTCCTCGGCCGCGGTCATGCCGGCAAACCCACCGCCAACCACGATGACCTGATATGTATCGTCCATTCGAGCAACATACCGTGCGGGTCAGCTGCGCAACAGGGCACGTTTGTGGCTCCGGGAAGCTCCGGCTTCCCCGGCCCGCCGGTAAGAGGGTATGGGGTTACTGAGGGCCTCCGCGGGCCGTGAAGATGTCAGATACCTCCACTAAGCCCCGGGGCCTCCTCACTTCAAGGCTTATGTCACCCACGTCATGGCCTGGAAGGCGGCTTCATGCTTACTTCGCGGGCTTTCCGAAATGGCTGTATCTTCAGGTCCGATCAAAGGGTGACGAAAGCTCATCCGGATGCAGCTCGGGTCTGGCTCGGACAAGACGGAGGGGATGGCGGAACGACCGTCCCGACCAGGCTATCCACCGCCATCTCGACCTTCGTGCGGACGTTTACGCGGCCGCTGACCAGCCGTCGGCAGCAGCCGCCACCACTACAACGCCACACACTGCAGAACGAGATCGAAGAACTGCGGGCCAAGATGCAAGACCAGGAGGAAGAACTAGGTGCCGCCCGGGAGGCGAACCGTCAACTCATAGGGCAACTCAACAGGCCGGCGCCAAGTGATGGTTTGGATGGCCGCCGCGGCACGATGCAAGATGCGACCCGCCAGGACTGAAGCCCTTGGATATCCCGGGGAAGCATCGCCTATGTGGTCCTTAGTGCCGGTTACTACGCCAGGCTTCGACCGTTCGGTTGATATAGGTCTCGACGCTGGCGCTGACCTTGGTGGACGGGTCAAGCAGCCATTGCAGCCCGATTCCGTCCAACACGGCGGTGACCAGGCGAACTTCTATCTCGATTTCGGCTGAGGTGAGCGGTGCCACGTCGCCGGCGTCGACCGCTTGCCGGAGATGGAGTGCGAGAGTTTCGAGGTTGTCCGTATAGCGGCGTTGAATGAAGACGTGAGCCGGATGGGCCGGGCTGGATGCCTCGGCCGCGATGGTGGTGAACAACTCGAGCAGCCCCCGGTTGCTCAGATGCGCAGTCATGACCTCAGGTAGTCGGCGGAAATAGTCCAGACCGAGAACACCCGTGAGGCTGGCTTCGACAGTTCGTCGGTCCCACTCCTGCAGCACTGCCGTGAGGAGTCCTTCCTTGCTGCCGAAATGCTGCAGCAGCGTGGCGTGGGAGACCCCGACCCGGTCAGCGATGGTCCGGATCGAGCCACCCGCGTAGCCGTTCTCTCCGAAGACCGCGATGGCGACAGCGACGATCTGTTCACGCCGCCGGATTCCGGTGCGGTAGGGACCCCGTGAGGTAGTCCCTGTGCTATTCGACATAGGTTCCACCTTCTCATGAATCCGTTGACCAAAACCTACCACTCGGTTACAGTTTATCTCCAGATAGGGGCGCCGTCGACAGCAGGCTCGACCACGACTCCCACGACGCAAACATCCTCCCTGACGTCCGGCACCTGCCAAGCCCGGCCGCCCGCCAACCACCATGGAAGACAAGGAACTCTGATGGAATACTCAGTCCTCGGCTCGACCGGCGTAAAAGTGTCCCGGATTTGTCTGGGCACCGCCACATTTGGCGTCGCACCGACCGCGCAGGATGCCGACCAGGTCGTTGGCGCAGCTATCAACCTGGGGATCAACTTCGTCGACACCGCCGACGTATACGGCAACATGCCGGTCTTCGACCGGCCCGGTGCCCCCGTCGCCGCTGATCGTGAACCCTCCGAGCAGATCCTCGGCCGTGCCCTCCGCGGACGTCGCGACGAGGTGGTGATCGCTACCAAGTCCAACGGAATCGTCGGGCACGACATCAACGACCGTGGCCTGTCACGTCGACACATCATCCGTCAGGTCGAGGCGAGCCTACGCCGCCTGGAAACTGACTACATAGACCTCTACTACGCCCACGATCCCGACCCGGACACGCCGTTGGAGCAGACCCTGGCGGCATACGACGATCTCATCCGGCAGGGCAAGATCCGCTACGTTGGCTTGTCCAACCATCCTGCCTGGCAGGTTACACAAGCCCTGTGGATCGCGGATGATCGGCGTCAGCAGGCGCCCGTCGCCGCCCAGGTAAAGTACAACCTCATCGATCGGGCCGCCCAACGTGAGCTGGTGCCCGCCTGCCAGCGGTTCGGGCTGTCGATCGTTCCCTACGCGCCGCTGCACGGCGGCCTGCTTGCCGACCTTCGCGTTCTGGACCGGGACGTCTCGGGTGACCAGCGTTTCGCCGGAGCAGGGTTCAGCGACGCCGAGATTGCCGTTGCTCGGCAGGTCGAGCGTCTCAGCCGTACATGGGGACTGGCGCCGTACCAGGTTTCGCTGGCCTGGCTGTTGTCCCGCCCGGCCGTCGCTTCCGCCATCGTCGGCGCCGAAACCCCCGACGAGCTCCACGCCAACGCCACAGCGGCCGACGTCAAGCTCGAACAGTCGCAGCTGGACACACTCACGGCGTTGGCCAGCGAACCGGCAGCCTTCCATCACCGCGCCGGCACCGGACCGGAACGGCCACCCGTCACGACCGCCATGCCATCAACCGACTGAGTGGCTCAACCTCGCCACTGAGCAGGTCTTGCGCCGGCACCAACCGCAGCCGGTCCCTCGCTCGACTGCGTACCCCAGCCCTTCATCACAAAGGAACAATCATGCCTCAAGCCGACCAGGACACCATCGGCCTCCTGACCGCCTACTTCGACGCCATGGAGGCCAAAGATCACGAACGGCTGGGTTCCTACTACGCCGACAACATCACCCTGACCTTCGCCAACGCACCGACCATCGCCGGGCGCGACGCCATGCTGGGCCAGATGATTACCCTGCTCGGCAAGGTCAAGTCGCTGGCCCACCCGCTGATCAACGTCTGGCAGGAAGACGGTGGGGTGGTCATCGTCGAGGTCACCAGCATCTGGCGCCTCCACGACGACAGCGAAGTGAACATCAACGCCTGTTCGATCTTCACCCTCATCGACGGCAAGTTCACCGACCAACGCATCTACGTCGACAACGCCCCCGTCGAACGCTTCCTCAGTTGACCAGCGTACGAAAGGACCGCTCGTGGCTCGCATCCTGATCACCGGTTCCGCCCAAGGGCTCGGTCGAGCCGCCGCCACCACCCTGCTCGACGAAGGGCACCAGATTGTCGTTCACGCCCGCGACACCAACCGCGCGGCCGCGTTGACCGACTTGGTCGATCGCGGTGCGGCCCTGGTCGTTGGCGATCTTGCCAGCGTTCAGCAGACCCGCCACCTCGCTGACCAGGTCAACCAGCTCGGCCCGATGGACGCCGTCATTCATAACGCGGGAGTCTACGGCGACCGCGATCGTAACCCCAGCCCTGAGGGGCACCCGCGGGTGCTGGCGGTCAATACCCTCGCCCCCTACCTACTGACCGGGCTGATTCAGAAGCCAGACCGGCTGATCTACCTCACCAGCGACATGCACGTCAGCGGCGACGGCAACCTCAGCGACCTCGACTGGAACACCCGCCGGTGGAACGGCACCCAGGCCTACTGCGACAGCAAGCTCTTCGTCACCGCACTCGCTCTCGCCATCGCCCGCCGTTGGCCAGACGTCATGAGCCACGCGGTCGACCCCGGCTGGGTACCCACGCGCATGGGCGGCCCTTCCGCCCCCGACGATCTTGATCAAGGCCACCTCACTCAAGCCTGGCTCGCGGTCAGTGGCAGCCGAGATGCCACCCGCAGCGGCCAAGTCTGGCACCACCGCCGACCAGTCTCCATCGCCGCCGAAGCTCGCGACAGCAGCTTCCAAGACCGACTCCTCAAGCAGTTGGCCGAGATAACGGGGATTGAGCTCGAAGGGTAGTTGCGCGCAAGACACCAAACCGTCTAGAGGCCAGCCCACGGAGAACAAGTGAGCGACACTTATCGCGCACGAACAACTGCACTCTCACGAGGCCAAACGTCAGAATGGCGCCACTGACGCCAATAGAATACCGGGTCAGGTCCTTACCCTGGCGCGACCACGGACTGGCCCGATTCCGATCCCTAAAAATCAGAACACGATAACCACCAAACTTGGGCTCGAAAAGCATCTGGTCAGGCAAGGCAGAAGCCGGCGGGATGCCCTTCACCCCCTTCGCCAGCGCAACCTCCAGCGGCGGGCGAACCCCCGGCGATTCCCCCGGGCGAAGCGCCGGGGGAATCGTGTCACCGAACTGCGACATGCCCTCAGAATAGGCCTCTTTAGGCGGCCGCGATCTGTTCAATGGGTGGCCTGATGAACCGCTGCACGGGTCCTGAGTGCCCTTCCTTCAATCGCCCCTGATGGCCGCATGGCCCTGCCCGTTAAGCTTGCCCTCGAACGAGCCGAATCTACCAAAGCGCAGGCGCGTCTCGGAACCCTAGCAATACGAGACGGGAAGGTTTCTAGACACCGAGTTAGCTGGGCACAACGGTGAGCAGCTGCTTCCTGGTAGCGTCGCGCTGAGGGAACAAGTAGTCGACGGAGAACACGAAGTCCTCAGCGGCCATCAGGCAACTTTGATCTAAGTTCTTCTGCATGGGAAGCGATGGCCTGACGCTGGTCTCGGGTGAATCTTCTAGCCTGCAGGTCGAGGACTGCCCGGCTGCACAGCTCTCCTACACCCAACAGCTGACCCACCCGACGGATTGCTTCGTCCCCGTCCTCTGAATCCTCAATCATCTGGAAGACCTCGTCACGCCGATCCATCGCCTGTACCAGGGCATCGACGACCATCAATTGTTCCCTTGTCTGCCGCTCATCCTCATCCATGCGGCGATTCTTGCACGACGGAAGTCATTGGGGCATTGCGTCCAGTTGGGGATCCTTCACCAGATAGCTCAGTTGAAATGAGGACCGAAGGCTATGGCATCCAGATCATGGGCAGTTACTGTGGCTCCATGAGGGACAGGATGCTGCTGATCATGTGCGGGACGACAGAGGTTCCTGCTCCGTGCTGGTCTATAAGCTGGAGACCGACTGACGGAAGGCTGGCGCCGTGCGGAAACTGATCTACGGCATGAACCTGACCCTGGACGGCTACATCGCCGCGGCCGGCGACGACATCGGCTGGAGCGGGCCGAGCGACGAACTGTTCCAGTGGTGGCTCGACCAGGAGGTGGCTAGCAGCCTGTCGCTGTACGGCCGCAAGCTCTGGGAGACCATGAGCTCCTACTGGCCGACCGGCGACCAGCAGCCCAACGCCACCCCGGCGGAGATCGAGTTCGCGCGGAACTGGCGGGACACGCCGAAGGTGGTGTTCTCCTCGAAGATCGACAAGGTCGATTGGAACACGCGCCTGGTCACCGGCGACGCGATCGCCGAGATCACCCGGCTCAAGGCCGAGGACGGAGGCCCGATGAGCGTCGGCGGCGCAACGCTCGCCGGGGCGGCCATGCGGGCCGGTCTGATCGACGAGTACGCGCTGGCCACCCATCCGGTCCTGGTGGGCGGCGGCACGCCGTTCTTCACTGCGCTGGACAGCTGGGTGAACCTGGACCTGGTCGAGACGCGGACGTTTCCCGGCGGCGTGGTCCTAACCAGGTACGAGACGAGGCGCTGAGCGCGTTCCTCCGAGCGGTGGAGGAATCGATCCACCACCCGCGGCCCCACGTCGGGTGGCCAGCAGATGGAAGTCCGACTCACATCTACCGCTGGGCCACGCCCTGCTGAGGATCGCTTCTTACTCTCAACAGTTAGGTGTTCTTCAACACGATGTTGTCTCCAATGCCGAAGACACAGACACTCCCGGCAGGTTGGGTTGGACCTACGCAGTTTGCCAGTAGGATCCCTGACTGCGGCGCGTTGACCACGCACGGCTGAGCAGCCGTGGATGGTTCTGCTCTGACTGGATTAGTCCTTTAGTTATCCAAAAGGAACCTGTCGATCAGGTATTGGATTCCTGCCAGGGCGGAGACTAGGACGAGCATGCGGCACCCCAATCGCCCAAACGTGTGGCCAATCGAGAATGAAACTGCGATTCAAGGACCAACCCCGAACGAGGCAGTTGGAGAGGACTAATCCACGCGATGAGCCGCCAGCCCTCATCTGAAGAGATTCGTAGATCACGCGTGGCCGCCCGGCGAATGGTTATGAGCTTTGAGGGCGATCCGTCTATCGGCCTGTGACGCCGTCCGTGACGCTGCTTACCGCGAATCTTGCGCAGGACTTTTGGGGATAGTTTGTCGCCCTGCTGCGCAGCCTTCTTCAGTAACGCCCTGCCCTCCCGCACCTGGCCAGAATTCCAAAGCGCAAAGCCCAAGTTATGAAGTGCGCTGGGTTCACCCTCTGCGACGCTGCGTCTGAGGAGTTCAATTTCCGTCTGTGGGTTGCCCACCTTCGAATAAAGATCCGCCAGCACGATCAAAACCTCTACCTTGCCGTTTTCCAGATGTTTTCCCGTAGATTGATCGTCATCTGTGGTGTGGATGAGTTCCACGGCGGCCTCAGGGCTCGTTTCGCATCCTTCGCGTAGGACCTCCACGGCGGACAGTTCATCGCCTACTGCTCTGTACGATCTGGCCAAGCGGAGCGGCACGAGAGGATTTTCGCCAGCGAGGCGCAGCCATTTTATGGCCTGAAGATGTTTGCCCATCTCCAGGGAGGTTTCTCCCAGATAAATAGGCCGCCTGAGGATCCCCTATTTCCAACGTCTTCTGGAATTGAGCTATTGCTTCCTTGGGCCGGTTGATGCCGCGAAGGAACCAGCCATAGTTCAGGTAGGCTTCCTTCACTCCGTGCTCGATGGCAAGAAGGTACGAGACTTCTATCGCTGCATACTTGGGAATCTGAGTGAGGTCGTTTGCAGCGTTGAAGAGCCCGTCCTGATCTTTGAACAGGATCAGTTCTACGGATGAACGAAAGTCCACGGGTTCTGGATTCGAGCTCATATCCTGCCTGTCTTGGAGGCTCCGACGCCAAACGTAGCGCAACCTTATCGTCCGCCAGGCGCGTCTGTTGATATGCCACGTGTGTCGATTACTGTCTTGCCTGGGTTCCATTTGCGGGAACCTCTGCCGGCCCTCCGCTGCAGCATTACATACGCTGACGTTTCCTGGCCCGAACGAAGCCCATAACTCCGACTAGAGCGAGCAGGCCCCCTAATGTTTTGACCACTCCGCCGGCGACCTAAATTGCGAGGGCGATCCCGCACAATCTCTTCAGCTTTCACGGGCTCCTCCAGTCGATTGGGTTCAAAATCCTTGCCCTGTTCGGAGCCTACAATCTTTCGCTCAAGTTGCCGGATACAAAGACAAAGCAAAGGGTCCCTCTGTCGAGTTGACCTTGTACCGCCAAGTCCACGCTAACGTCCCGAAAGCGGGTGGCTCACTTACGTCCCGCAAGCCGGTCGATGGAAGGGCACACCCCTTGATTTCTCGAACGTGTGAGGGGCAGACATCGGGATGCCCCGTATGCCCTGCCCGGTTTACCGCCCCGGTGAACGTCCCCGAAGTGGAGCATGGAAAGTCTTATAACCCTAGGGATACGAGGCACGAGGTTTCAAGACACCGAATCGATTAGGAGAAGGGTGTCGGGCTCCCTCAGAAGGAACGTAAACCGGACGCCCCCTGATCAGTAACCTTTACAGGGGCCTGTGGGCCTCATTTTCCCTAGGACGGGCGCTACTGGAACGCGCCAACCCCGGCGCTAGATATTTCGGTTGGTAGATTGGGATCATCTCCAGAACCAGAGGTAATGAGGTGGCCAGTCATGACGACGGCAGGAAATGGCGACCGAGGAAGCCTGCTGGCGTTGCTTTCCGACAAGGAATTTTGGGAACCAAACGGCCGTGTCGGCGTGATCACCCAGGGTAAGTACACCAACAGGCTGATTCTTTTCCATCCGGAGCCAACGCCTGGTCAATGGGCGGAAGTCGTCAGCTCCTCATTGGAAGAAGGTCCCCTGGATTCCTATATTTTGGCTGATGAGTATGCCGCGAACGTCCTCGAGGAGTACGGAGTTGTGTGGCTAGCCAGAAGCAACGAGGAAGTCGCCTTGGAACAGACGGTTTTCGATTGGCGACAGGTGTTTAGACCGGCACGGCGAAGTCTGAAGCAGTCGATCAGAGAGCTATTGGGGCGAAACCAACCGGAGTGAACGGGAGGAACTTTTTGAGGGCCCCGATGGTGATGGCACAACTTATTTCGGATTCCCAAGCCAACAATTGTCGCTTGTGTGAGTAGTTTCTTGCCCCGGTTGGGAACCCCGTGCGGGATAGTCCGGCTAGCTCGGCCTGGTCTGTCTTTGAAACCTTCAAAACGATGCATTAGGTGGCGGGTAGAAGGGCGGATTCAACGGCGACAATTTTCGAGCCGTAGAGTCGGTCCATATTTTTCTGGATGGTTCCGTCGTCGTAAATGACCCTGACAAAGACATACCCGTTTTCGACCTTTGCATAAAGCAGCGCTGGATCACTGGATTGCGACAGATCGTTTCGGATCTTCCTCAGCTGATCCGGCGTGCCAACGCCTCGATGCGCTGTGTCCATTCGAGGGTCCTTTGGCCATGGCGCGGACTCATTGGGTCCGAGAGGGCGTGGAGGTGTTTGCCCAAGGGTGAAGGTTGTGCCGTCCCACGTCCCCTGCAGCAGGTAAGTTCCCCACGTAACCATCCCTGCGGTTTCCGAGCCCCTGACAGAGTTCCAGTTCCAGCCGTCAATGACTGGTCCCAAGGCTAGAGTGTCGGTGCCTTCCTCGCATAAATGCCACTTGAGGCGGAATAAGCCTCGGGGCTCCTGGTGGGGCCAGATACGTCCGTCCAGCCGGGGCCAAGAAGGATTGACATAGTCAGCGCCAATTCGCGGAACGCCGACACTGACCTTTGCACGAAACACTGCACGTGTGGAGTTGGTCGCTCTGTGGCGGCGTTTTTTGGTCGCTCCGTGTCGCAACAGTTCCCGTAAGGCGAGCACCCATTCCCAATACATCGCAGCCGCACGTGAGCAGAGGCGCATCTCATGACCGCCGACACGAAACGCCGAGGCTAGTCGACGCACCGGATCGCGTCGCAGACGTTCACGGCTGGGCGTGACGCTCCAACGCGTCCAGAGTCGTCTCGGGCGATGTGTTGAAGCAGAAGGTGATTCCGGGCGATTCCGCATTGCACACGTTGATGATCCGTTCGAAGAGCTCGGTGTACTCCGGGATCATCCTGATGCCGCCCCCGATCATCACTAGGCCGAAACGATCACGACCGAACGCCGAGCGAATCTCTGCTTCGGCCTCGTCCGGGGAGGTGCCGATCAGGCAGTTGACGGCGTCGAAGCCGGCGGCCGTAGTGGCCCCGAACCCCGCTTCGATCCGTTCGGTCATCGTGGCCTCGTCGAGGCCAGGAGGCAGCTTGCTATAGTCGAGGGCTCGCGCGTGGATGCCGATCATGAGGATTCGAGTCATGGCCTCATTGTGGCATGCACGCCTCACCAACGAATTAGCCAAACCGCACCACCAATCAGGCGGGCCCGCTGGATCCTTGCTCGACCCGCCCCGCCCCAGATGAGCTGTTCCTGTAGTGCAGAGGACTCCTGACGTTCCGTGCAGACGACTTCGGAAAATGACACCCCTAGGGCAGTCTCACTATCGGTCGTTCGCGAGATGAGGGGTTCAGTCGTTCCGGTGCCGTGTGCGAAGTCGATTCTGTTCGGTGGGGCGGCGAAAGGAGGCAACACCGAAGCGGTCTAGGCGTCGCGGGGTGTGTTGGATTTCGTGGGTGCCGGCGCCGTTTCCTGCTCTTCCTCCTGGGTCGCCGCCCAGCTCGCCAGAAGCCGAAGAGCGTCCGCCGTCGGTGTTCCCGGCTCCGCCRTGTAAATCAGGAGGCTCCATCCCTGATCGGCCATCAGCTCGCTGGCCTCAAACAGAAGGTCCAGGGTGCCGACGATCGGGTGGTGGAAGTGTTTGAGGCCGGTTGCGTGCCGCCGGACGTTGTGGGCGCCCCATTTGGTCCGGAACTCCTCGCTCCGGGTGGAAAGTTCACCGATCAGGTCCTGGAGGTCTTTGTCGTACGGATCGCGGCCGGCTTCGGTCCGGAGGATCGCGACGATCGCGTCGGCAGTGCCATCCCAGTTGGGGTAGAAGAGCTCGGCCTTCCTGCGGTCCAGGAAGGCGTGGCGGGCCAGATTGACCGGCCGTTCGGCTGAGGCGTAGGCGTCAACGTGCAGCGCTCTGCCGAGCGCGTTCGCGGCGACGATGTCCATCCGGCCGTTCCGCACCAGTGCCGGGCCGCCTGTGATCGCGTCGAGGGCGAGCTGAAGGCCGGGGCGGACCACGGGGTCCCGAGGTGAGCGGCGCTGGCGGCGGCCCGGGGAGGCCGAAGTGGCCCGTGCCAGATCGAAAAGGTGCTCGCGTTCGGCTTCGTCAAGCAGAAGTGCACCCGCGATGCTGTGAAGGACCGCGTCAGACGCTCCAGTGAGATCCCCACGCTCCAAACGGGAGTAGTACTCCACGCTCATCCCGGCCAGCAGCGCGACCTCGGTACGGCGAAGCCCGGGGACGCGCCGGTTCGGCCCGGGTGCCAGACCGACCTGGTCCGGCCGCACTTTCGCCCGCCGCGTCGTGAGAAACTCACGAACTTCGTCTCGGTTCCGCTCAGTCATGACACAACACTACGAGCGGTTTCTCTAGCGTGGGGTTCCCCGCCAGGACACCCCTCAGGAGGGAACCCCGCCCGCGCGGATGATGAGGTTCGATAGTGGAAGCGGCCCGACACCGCCTCAGGGCCAATCCCAGCCCCCAGCCATCTCCTCCAGAGGAAAACCTTGTCTCAACGCGAAACAACAAGCCCCTCCCCGGTTCCCGTTCCGGTCACGACGGATGGGCCACAGGCGCGAGTCACACTAGTGCTGGCCTCTCTCGGGTTCTTCCTCATCACTCTCGACATCCTGATCGTGAACCTCGCGCTGACCAGCATCGGCAAGGAACTCGGCGGCGGAACCGCCGGCCAGCAGTGGGTCATCGATACCTACACACTCATGTTCGCAGCGTTGCTGCTGTTCGCGGGAAACCTCTCGGACCGGATCGGCGCGAAAAGGGCCTTCGGAATCGGTATCGCCGTGTTCCTGGTGGCCTCGATCGCCTGCGCCATCGCGCCGACTGCGGGCTTGCTGATCGCCGCGCGCGCCGTCCAGGGTGGTGCAGCGTCGGTCATGCTTCCCGCCTCAATGGCATTGATCCGGCAGGCCTTCCCCGACCCGAGACGTCGCGCACACGCCCTCGGGATCTGGGCCGTCGGCGGCGCCGTCGCCGGGGCCGTGGGTCCACTTGTCGGCGGCCTGCTCACGACCATCAACTGGCGACTCGTGTTCGCGATCAACCTTCCCGTCTGCATCGCGATGCTCGTACTCCTGGCCTCCGTCGCCACCTCGCCGCGCCGGCCGGTTTCCTTCGACTGGGCCGGACAGACCACAGCGATCATCGCCCTGACCGCGTTGATGTACGGCCTCATCACCGGAGGAGCTGAGGGCTTCAGTTCGATGCCAGTCGTGCTGAGCCTGACAACCGCAGCCGCGGGCATCACGGGATTTCTCCTGATCCAGGCGCGCAGCCGGCACCCCATGATGCCCTTGGAGTTGTTCCGCTCTTCCGGAATGCGAGTGTCCCTTGCTGTCGGGTTTTCGTTCATGGCGAGCCATTTCGGTACCGTCTTCGTACTCAGCCTCTTCCTCCAACAACACCTCGGACTGACACCGCTCCAGGCCGGACTCGTCTTCCTGCCCTCCGCGGCGTTCAGCGTCGTTGGAAACATCGTCAGTGGAACTTTCGCAAACCGTTTCGGGCCCCGGACGCCAATCGTTCTCGGATTGACGATTATGATCCTTGGGCTCACCGCCATGATTATCACCGCACCGATGGGGTCCCCGCTCCTGGTGGGAGCCTTCCTGATCCTCACCGGGTCCGGCGGATCAGTTGCGATGCCGCAAGTCACCTCCGTTGTCCTCGCGAGCGCGCCAAGTGAGAAGGCGGGCACCGCAAGTGCCGTGTTCAACACCTTTCGGCAGGTCGGCGGCGCTGTCGCCATCGCTGTCTTCGGCGCCCTTATCGCCGACCGCTCCAACTTCGTCCACGGGATGCAGGTCAGCTTCATCATCGCCGCATCCCTGCTCTCGCTCACCGCCCTCGCAGCCCTTTCCGTCCTCCGGCCGGCCACCGACACTCAAACGTCTCCCTCACACCGCACGCCTCTAAAAAAGGTCCCATAAGAAACCGACCCCGCGAAGAAGGCCCCTCAGCACAGCAGGCTTACCTCGCGGCGTCCCAAATGCTGTTTCCTAACGGGACGGCCGGGGGATGCGAGCACGCCAAATAGTGCCGCGAAAAACGGGCCATATAGTCCTGCGATTCACACCGCGAGGGTGCCTTATCTGCGATCTCGTAGGCGTCTCACAACCCTTGAGATACGACACGTCTCACCGACTGAACGACCGCGGCGACGGCAGTGCCTTAGTTTTCGTGGAATCGTTGGAGTTCGTCCGCGGCTCGTAACTACGTCTCACAGCCTTCTGGTTGAATCGCTGTATCCACCGTTAGTTACGAGACACATCTCTGATTTCGCAGTTCCAAATGGGGGATTGTGGTCATGACTGCCTGCGTAGCATTCGGATCTACGCTGCCGCTTTTGAGCCCCGTCGCTTGCGAAAGAACTGGACTAACTGCCGACGGCGGTTGCCTCAGGACCCGCCGTCGGGCATTCCGGCATCAAAGCCCGGCCGGCGCGGGCGGGTTCCGGGCGGCGATGAGGGTGGTGATCCAGACAATGGCGGCGAGCACGGCGTAGCCGGCGGTGATGGCGGGGAGGCTCAGGACCCGGCTGGCCTGTCCGGCGATGAGGCTGGGGACGGCGGACCCGGTGTACGAGATAGCGTAGATCACGGCAAGCAGGCCGGCGCGCTCCCGGGGGAGCGCCTCGGGCAGGAGAGTGTTCATGCTGCCGGAGGTGGCGATCCCCATCCCGATGCCGCCGACGACGCCCGCACCGATATACAAGCCAAGGATGCCGGCGCTGCTGGCGAACGCGAGGCCGATGCTTGCGGCGGCGACGAGCGTCATCCCCGTGCGCTGCGCGGCCGCGGGTGTGAAACGCCCGGCGATGAACCCGCCGAGAAAGCTCGGCGCCATGTAGGAGGCGAATACGGCGGCCGCGACGAGCGGACTGTGCGAGCCGAGATCCTCGGCCGCGATGGAGGGGCCGAACGAGGTGAAGTAGCCACCGAACGCCCAGGTGGCGACAAAGACGCCGGAGGCGAGGGGCAGGTAGGGGCGGGACGCGTTGGGAACGACGAGCCGTGGGATCAGTGAGGACCAGGCGCCGGCGGTGCGGGTGACGGTCTCGGGGCGGGTGGCGAGGGCGATCGCGCAGCCGAGCAGGATCACGGCGAACACGCAGAAGGTGAGCTCGCGCGGGGCCGGCGCGAACTGGACGAGCACCCGGAGAGGAAGACGCCAAGGGCGAGGCCGACGGTGGCGCCGGCAGTGGTGACGGCCGCGACAAGCCACCTGGAGCGCCGGGGTGCGGTGTCGACGATGTAGGCGCCGATGGCGCTGGAGGCCAGGCCGGCGGCAAGTCCTTGAAGGGCCCGGCCGAGCAGGAGCGGGAGGGAGCTGTGGACCCACAGCAGGGTGAGGCACCCGGCGATGGCGATCAGGAGCGCGGCAATCGAGACCGGACGGCGCCCGTGGTGGTTGGAGAGCCGGCCGAGGACGAGCAGGGCGAACACGGCGCAGACGAAGTAGGTTACGGCGGCCAGCGAGAACTGGTCATTGGTAAGGCCGTCGGCACTCCGGTAGGTGTCGTAGAGGGGAATGGCTGCGGCTCCGGCGGCGAACACCGAGACGAACGAGACGGTGGCCGCGACGAAGCCGCGCCCTTCGGCGGGGGCGGCGACATGGCCTGGGCTGGGATGTGTTTGGGTCATGTGCTTCCTTAGGCGTCAGCGGTTGACGAATCCCAGATGCTGGTCGTTGTAGCGGGCGCCCTGCACACCGATCCGCCGCGCGAGCGCGGCGAGATCTGCGGCCTCGTCCGCGGACAGGGCCACGGCCGTGGCGCCGGCGTTCTCTTCGATTCGGGGGGTGCTGCGCGTGCCCGGAATGGGCACGATCCATGGCTGCTGCGCGAGCAGCCACGCCAACGCGATCTGCGCAGGGGTGGTGCCCTTGCTGCGGGCGAGGCCGGTGACGTGCTCGACGAGCGCGGCGTTCGCGGACCTGTTCTCCTGGGTGAAGCGGGGGATCGTGGCGCGGACGTCGCCCTCAGCGAAGGTGGTGGCCGTGTCGACGGTGCCGGTGAGGAAGCCCTTGCCGAGCGGACTGAACGGCACGAAGCCGATGCCCAGCTCAGCGAGCGCCGGAAGCACCTCCGCCTCGGGGTCGCGGGTCCACAGGGAGTACTCGCTCTGGACCGCCGTCACCGGCTGCACCTCGTGCGCACGACGGATGGTCTGGGCCGATGCTTCCGACAGTCCGAAGTGCCGGACCTTGCCTTCTGCAATCAGCTCGCCGACGGTGCCGGCGACATCCTCGATGGGAACGCTGGGATCGACGCGGTGCTGGTAGAACAGGTCGATTACATCGGTCCGGAGACGCTTCAGTGAGGCGTCAGCGACGCGGCGGATCTGCTCGGGCCGGCTGTCCAGGCCGATGCTCTTACCGCCCTCGATGCGCCACCCGAACTTGGTGGCGACCTGTACCTGGTGGCGGATCGGCTCCAAAGCCTCACCGACCAGCTCCTCGTTCAGATACGGTCCATACACCTCGGCGGTGTCGAAGAAGGTCACCCCGAGGTCGTATGCGGAGCGGATCACAGCGATCATGTCCTCGCGGCTGCCAGGGTTGGGCCCGTAGCTTTGCGACATGCCCATGCAGCCCAAGCCGACCGCAGAGACGGTCAGGCCTTGTCCGAGAGTACGTGTGTGCATGGTTTAGTCTCCGTTGTGGTCGGTGGTCTGTTCGTGGTGCTTCCCGCGTCGATGGGACTCGAGCGAGGGGTCAGTCAGGACTGGGTGCCGTTGTACTCGTTGTCGGTGATGTGTTCGAGCCAGGTGGTGGTCGTGGCCGGGTCATCACCGTTCTCCAGCATGGCGATGTGCTCCATGAAGCAGCCGGGTGCGGCGGCGTGCCAGTGTTCTTCGCCGGGCGGGGTGTACAGGGTCTGGCCGGGGTGGACCTCGATGATGCTGCCGTCGCGGCCGCCGAACCGGGCGACGCCCTGGGTAACCCGGAGGTACTGTCCGCGGGCGTGGGAGTGCCAGGCGGTGCGGGCGCCGGGGGCGAATCGCACGGTCGCGACGATCATGCGCTGATCGCTTTCGTGGGGAAGCGCGATGGGGTCCAGCCACACATCGCCGACAAACTGCTCGGGCGGATTCTTGCCGGTGGGGTTGGTGGGTTCGACGTTCATGCGTGCTCCTTGCTGGCGGTGGAAGTCGATTCGGTCGCCGCCCAGCTGAGCTTCGCACGCCGGGCGGCGGGGAACTCACAAATCGCGGTGCGGTTGTCCATGCCGACCACGCTACAAACTCATCCGGTCCTGAGGGAGTCCCTGTCAGTACCACGCTTCGCCAGCCCACCTATCGGCAGGGTCTCCTACACCGCGGAGCCCGGGTCCACGTCCGAAGAGGCCTTGTGCCTGCTGGCATCCTGGGCGGCCACCGAGTTCCCCCGCACGCCCAAGCCCCGGTCGCCCGAGCTCCAGCCAAAAGCCGAAGCCTGACCAGCGTCACGGAGGGCCAGGGCCGCCTGAATCAGCGCGGCGTGCGTCAGTGCCTGGGGGTAGTTGCCGAGATAAGCCCCTGTGGCAGGGTCGATTTCCTCACTGAAAAGGCCCTGCGGATTGGCGATCGCCAGAAGAGCCTCGAACAACTCCGTGGCCTCAGCTGCCCTTCCCGTCAGGGCAAGGGCCTGCACGAGCCAGAACGAGCAGGGCAGGAAGGCGCCCTCATCCCCGGGCAGTCCGTCCTGGCCTGGCGGGTAGCGGTAGAGGAACGGGTAGCCGGCCGACAGCTCCGTCCACACAGCGTCCACCGTGCCCCGCAGGCCTTCAGAGTCCGGCGACTCGAAGCCGGTCACAGGCAGGATCAGCAGAGCCGAGTCGAGATCGCCGGACCCGTACGAGCGGGTGTACGAGTTCCGGGCAGTGTCGAATCCGCGGGTCCTGATCTCGGCGGCCAGATCGTTTCTCGCTGTTTCCCACCGGCCCCGCCGCCTGGCGCTGACTTGATGCGAGCGGGCAATTCGCAGTGCCCGGTCCAGGGCGAGCCAGCCCATCACCTTGGAGTGCACGTGCTGTGCCGCATCGCCTCGGATTTCCCAGATGCCGGCATCCGGTTCCGGCCAGCGCCGCGCCACGAGATCGGTGAAGCCGCGCAGCGCCCGCCACGTCTCCGAATTCAGCCTGTGCCCCTGCCGGACGAGGTTCCACGCGGCGTCCAGGACCCAGCCGTAGCCGTCGAGCTGGTGCTGGTGGGTGGCTCCGTTGCCCACCCTCACAGGAGCGCTGCCCAGGTACCCGGGCCAGTTCTGAAGGGTGCGCTCGCGGGGGACGTGTCCTCCGGTCAGAGTGAACAGGGCAGGGAGCCGGGGCCGCTGCAGCCTGCTGGCGTGCAGGAGCCAGTTCAGGAAGTTCAGGGCCTCGCCGTCCTTGCCCAGCCCGAGGAAGGCGGCGATGCCGATGCTGGCGTCCCGGGGCCAGGCGTACCTGTAATCCCAGTTCCGAATGCCGCCGGGGTCCTCGGGCAAGGACGTCGTGGGTGCAGCCACGGGCGCGCCCGAGGGGGAGTAGGTCAGAAGTTTCAGCGTCAGCAGGCTCCGCAGGACCGGTTCGCGGAACGGGACATCCTGGCTGATGCCTGACGCCCATTCCCGCCAGCGGCTTTCGTCGGCTTCCACAAGGTCCCAGGCGGTCTCGGGATCGACGAAGATCAGTGGTTCCGCGTAGGCCAGGGCGAGCACCATCACGACCGGACGGCCGGGCACAACGGTGATTTCCGTCGTCGTACCGGGTTCCACCCTTAGCCCGCCGCTGCAGCCGAGCGACATGGCCAGGGCGCCCCATTCGCAGGCCAGGTGCTGTCCCTGCCGGACCCGGGGGCGGAGATGGCGCTCGCCGAAGCGCGGGTCAAAGTCGACGGCGGCCGCTGCCGGTGCGCCCTCGGCGGTCAGCCGCCGGATGAGAAGAGTCGTGGGTAACAGCCCGCCGGATACCTCCGCCACCATCGCTTCGGTGAGTGACAGGGTGCCGCCGTCGGTGGCCCAAACCGTCTCGAGCGTGGCGGTGTGCGGCCGGTAGCGGCGGACAAGGCGCTTGGCGGGCAGGACGGGGCCGGCGCGGAAGCTGCCGGCCTCGGGGCCGCCGAGCAGGGCGCCGAACACGGGATCGCCGTCGAAGGTTGGCGCGCAGAGCCAGTCGATGCCGCCGTCGGCCGAGACCAGAGCCGCCGTGCGCGTATCGCCGAGCAGCCCGTAATCCGAAAGGGCAGGGGAGTTCATGTTGCCGGCTTCCATTTTGCGTCCACCTTCTCTCGAGCTGACAGGCGTCAATGGACCGTGAGGAGCAGTCCCAGCATGGAGCCGTAGATCACGTGGGCTGCCATGGCTACGGCCGGCGTCTGAATCCCGTAGTTCAAAGCCAACAGGCCCGGCGGCTCCAGCACCGCCCGGCTCGCCGGACCGGCTCTGGTGGTGGCCATTCGGGGATGAACCCCGGGCAGCAGGGGCAGGATGACCGTCAGCGCCACCGCAACGTGCAGGAGCCCCAGCAGTGCGCCGATCCACCATGTGGCCCTGCCCAACAGCGCGAAGACCGCCGCGTATCCGAGTGCGAAGGCCTGCCCCGCGGCCAGGTGGATGAAGAACCCTGCAACGCGCGCCTTGTCCGGGTCCGGGGTGACAAGGGTGCCGAGGACCAGAGGCAGATCGAGCCGGGTCCATCCGGCCATCTGGGAGGCAATCATCACCACGGTCAGGGCTGCGGTGGCGAGCAGACCGAACAGGGCCCAGCCTTGCCAGTCCATTTCAATCCCCGCCTCCCTGTTGCCTGCGCGTGGGTGACACGGGTTGCGCTTGCGCCGTTCCCATGATCTTTCTAAAACTAGATTCTTTAACTTTAGAGGGGGGATGGGCGGCAAATCAAGGGCCGACGGCGGCGGCTACTTTTTGGTCGGGCGCGGCGTGGAAGCCTTCGGCTCCTTGGGTGGCAGCCCGGCGACGTAGGAGTAGGCCTTTGCCACCCAGGCTTTAGCCCGTGCGTCATCGCCGTCGCCCTCGGCGTTCCATACTTCCGGCAGTCCCGTGTAACCGCCCATTGGCCGCTCCGCAGGCCCGAAGGGAACGGTGCGCTCGGTGCCTTCGAGTTCCTCTCTGTCCGCGTCTCCGAGTTTCACCCCGATGGTGGAGCCGAAGAGGCCCGCGAACATGTTCCCGTTGACGAAGGCGCCAAGGTTGCCGAACATCGGCTTGATCACGACCTCGGGGTCCGAGGGCATGACAGTGCGGAAGTGATCCTTGTCTGCCTCTGACGGCTTGGGCATCTGCATGGCTTCTTCTTCCGGTTTGCGCGGGAGCCCAATGGGCTGGTTTGTGTGAAGCATATTGCGTTCCGAGGGCGCGGGCGAGGTGTTTGTGGTCCGGGGGAGCTGGGTTGTTCAAGCGGTCCCAGGGTCATCCTCGATCCTGCGCTGACGTGCCCCATTTGGCTTTTGGTCAACGCGGTCCGAAAACCCGTGTACAGTAGACATCGTTGTTGTGTTTGTATTTGGTAGTTCAGGCAGTACGCGCGGTCGAAAGTCCGCGTTCTTCTGAAGTAGCGGTTTTGAACACCCCACACCGGAGGACCCGAAAGTCGGGACTTTTCCTCCACCTTCACGAAGGACAAAAATAATGGCTACTGGTACCGTCAAATGGTTTAACGCTGAAAAGGGCTTCGGCTTCATTTCCCCCGATGACTCTTCACAGGATGTCTTCGCACACTACTCTGCGATCGCTTCCTCCGGTTTCCGCTCACTCGAAGAGAACCAGAAGGTCTCCTTCGAAACCGAGCAGGGCCCCAAGGGTCCCCAGGCCGTAAACATCCAGGCTCTCTAAGACTTAGCTTTCAGCTAACTCTTCTGAGTCCGGAACCTTACAGGTTTCGAGCAGGGTCCGTCTTTGACGGGCCCTGCTTTTGTTTAACGCGGGTGTGCTGGTTTCGACGGGCTCAACCAGCGGGGTTTCGACAAGCTCAACCAGCGGGGTTTCGACTGGTTCAACCGCGCTGGCGCCCGGCCAGGAACGCCGTCAGCGCAGGGTTGTCGATCTCCTTCGCCAGCCAGGGCACGGTCTCCGCTGCGGCCTCATCGCCGAGAACGGCCCGATGCGACTGCGCCCGCACCATGAATTCCCGCATCCCGCTGCGGCTCGCCAGCTCGCCCAGCCGCCCCACGAATTCTGAAGCCCGCGGAGACCGGGCGGCGATGGCGACTTCGGCCGCCGTGTCCAGCAGCCGGGCCGAATACCAGAGGTACCACGGCTTGGGTTCAAGGCCGCGGCTGACCCAGTGTTCCGCGGCCGCCAGATCGCCGTGCGCCAGGAACAGGCGTGCCTCGGCGCCTGCGGCCAACGCCATGTAGCAGTGGTCGCCGGCCAAGTCGGCCATCACCCAGGACCTGTCAATCAGTTCGGCAGCTTCCTCCAGCCGGCCGGCGGCGAGATATGTTTCTCCCCGGACCCCGTCGACAAACGGTTCGAACGCCGTCCAGTGCTCCGCCGCTATCCAGTCCAGCGCCCGGTCCAAACAGGCCGCCGCCGCTTCCAACTCGCCTTGGAGCAGACGCACCCGGCCCAGCAGAGCCTCGCTGAACGCCTGCTGCCGGCGGTTCCCGACGGCCTTGGCGAGCCTTCCGGACTCGGTCAGCGCCGTCACGGCGTCCGCGTACCGGGCAGTGTCCGAGGCCAGCATGCCCTGAATGGCCAGGATCCTTGACTGTTCGTCGGGGAATCCATTGGCTGCCACCATCGCCCGGTCAAGCCACCCGGCCGCGCGGTCGGGGACACCGCGTTGCACGGACAGGTAACCCAGCTCGCGGTAGGCGGCGGCAGCAGTGCGGGAGGCGCCGTCGGGCCCTTCGGCCGACAACGCCTGGTGCAGGAAGTCCGCCACCTCGGCGCCGCGGCCGCCCGCCTGGTGGATCAGCGCGCCGGACAGCGTCACGAGGGACTCGGCGAGCAGGTGGCGGTCGCTGGTGCGCTGGGCGAGTACGACGGCGAGCCGCAGCTGATCCAGCCCCCGGTCCACGGCGCCCGCCGAGAGTGAGGCGCCTCCGGCGTCGAGATAGGACCGGACCGTCGCCGCGGTGGCCGGCATGCCGGGGTCCGCTGCCGGAGCTGCATCGGACAGTGCCCGCCGGACTTCCGCGGGCAGCGGCAGGCCGAGCTCCTGGCGGTAGAGCTCTCCGCATCTGGTCACATGCTCCCGGGCGCGGCGGTGCTCGCCCAGGGCCACGAACGCCTTGACCAGCACGACGTTGCAGTCCGTGTGGAAGGGATCCCTGTGCAGCGCGAGCGATGCCAGCTCCACTGCCTCGCCGGGAGCCCCCGTAGCGAGGGCAGCAAGGGAGGCCTCGTAGAGCATGGACTGAACGACGTTTTCCAGCCGGTAGCGCTGGTCCGCCAGCCACGAGTCGAAGACGGGGCAGTCGGCGAAGGACAGTCCCTCCAGCAGCTGGCCGTCGAGCCGGCGGGGGTCAAGGCCCGGGCTGCTTCCCGAGTCAATCACCTCGGCGGCATCGCAGCGCCACGGAGGCTGCACCACCATCCGCAGGGGATCGCCCGCCATCGCAATGCCGTCGAGGGTCCGCCGCAGCTCGGACAGGTTCCAGCGCAGCGCCCCGAGGGGATCCGCGGCATCCGGAAACAACAGCGAGGCGGTCCGGGAGCGGCCGGTGTCGTCCGCCTGCAGCGCGAGGTAGGCGAGCACCGCCCAGGCCTTGCGGCCTCTGGGCTGCGGGGGAATTGCGCCAGGGGACTCGATCCGGGGCGGACCGAGGAGCCGGATCCAGGTCTCGGCCATACGGCTCATGTTACCGCCGCGCTTCTTCGGCGTCTGCGTAGCATCACACGCTTGCTCACACGCCGCCTGGGGACACTGAAATCACCCAATCCACACTCAATCACCCGAGGTGCACCGCAATGGTACTGCTCATCCTGCTTGTCGGACTCTGGGTTGTCTCGGCCACGGTCCGCTCCGTCGTTCATGACGGACGGGGCCACACTCCCAGTGTGCGCTCCACCGAACCGTGGAAAGCCGGCAACCTTCCCAGCGTGCCGTTTTCGGAGGCGCGGCTTTAGCCGGGTTTCGACAGGTCTACCGCAAAACTACGATGGCGGGAGGCCGGGAGCGTGTCCCGGCCTCCCGCCGTCGTGGCTCCGAAGAGGTGATCAGCCCGCGATGTCCACGGAGCGCGACTCGGCATCGCTGAGCCGGGCGGCGTCCAGCCCTGAACGGAAAGCTGGCGGCACGGCCCGGCGCCGCCTGACGGCTAGGGCCGCAGCTGATCGGATGTGCGGCGGCCGGGAGTAGGCTCGATATATGGCCAGGTGTCTTCCGGGCGGCGACAAAGTTGAGCCGATGGGGAACGAATCCACGATGTCCGTCCGGCTGGATCCGCTGCACTATCCGTGGGATCCGCCAGAAGCCTCGGGTGTCGTCCTCGGCGAGGATTTCCTGCCTCTGGGGCTGGCAGCCGACCTAAACGCGGTCCTCTCCGGGGCCGACGCGGCACCGCTGGGCGCCCGGTCGCTGGTAGTTTCGATCGGCTCGAACTCCAGCCCTGATGTCATGAGGAGAAAATTCGCAAACTACGGCCAGCCGGTCAGCAGGATTCTGCCGATGGTCCGTGGCCGGCTACACAACATTGGCGTTGGCCATTCCGCCCACGTGAGCACTGCCGGCTACATTGCGGCCGCCCCGTACTCCCGGACGGGGAAGTGCACCACGGTCTGGGTGTCGTGGCTTGATGAGGGCCAGTTGCTGGCGCTGGACGCAACGGAGCACAACTACCGGCGGTTGGAGCTCAACGGGAAGGACTGTGGGCTCGTATTGGACAACGGCGAACGTCCGGCGACCTTTTCGCTCTATGCGTCGAGCTGGGGTGTGCTCAACGATGGCCACGGTGCGGAGCTTCCCCTGATGGATCAGCCGGCCCTCTTCCGGCTTCTCGCTGGCAGCGTGACTAGGCGGGACCTGGAGGATGAGAAATCAGTCTTCGAAGGACCACCTGAACGGGTTGTTGAGCAGCTGGCGTTGCCGGCGGTCCAGGCAGGGGCCAAGGATTGGTTCCGTTCGGCCGGGTTGGTCACACAGGTGGACTTCGACTCTGTCCGTGAGGGCTAACCGCGGTTCTCAAAGCCAGTGGTTTTGACAAGCTCAACCAGCGGGTTCACCACCCGGCGGTGTCTGAGCCTTGCTTTGACCGCACCGGATGCACGTGCCGTTTCGGTTGGTTCCCCTCGGCGTTGTAGACCTCGTAGCGCGCCTTGCCGCCGAGTTTCGCCGCGTACATGGCGGAATCCGCCTGCCGCAGCAGCTCAGCGGCGTCGGCCGTTTCGGCGCTTCTCTGGGCCACGCCCATGCTCACGGAGACGGTCAGGGGATGATCGCCGATGAGGAACGGCTCGCTCAGCGTCTCGTAGATCCGTTCGGCGACGGGCCCCGTGGCGGGACTGCCGTCGTCGTTGTCCAGAACGACGACGGCGAACTCGTCACCGCCCAGCCTGGCCACCATGTCGTGGCTGCGGACGCTGGCCCGGAGCCGGGCCGCCAGCTGGATGAGCAGGTCGTCGCCGCCCTCGTGGCCGAAGGAGTCGTTGACGTCCTTGAAGTCGTCAATGTCGATGAACAGGAGGCCCTCGTGCCGCGTCCTGAGGTCGCTGCCGGTTTCAAATGACGCCGCCAGGCGCTCGGTCAGGGCAGCGCGGTTGGCTAGTCCGGTGAGGGTGTCGTGGGTCGCCCGGTGTGTCAGCGTGCGGTGGCTGTCCTGGAGGGCGGCGGCCATTCCGTTGAACGCGGTGGCCAACTCGCCCAGCTCGTCCCGCCTGGCGATGTCGATGCGGTGGCTGTAGTCCCCGGCCTGCAGCTTGTGGACGCCGCGGCGCAGGCTGTTGACGGGACGCATCAGGTCCTTGACCATGCGGCGGCGGAAGTACAGGGTGGCGCCGACGGCCAGGATCAACAGTCCCGTCCTGGCGATCAGGAGCAGCTGTTCGAGGTCGCCGGTGTCAACGAGGCCCCGGTCCAACGTCGCCAGCGACGAACGCTGGATGCCTGCCAGCTGATCGCGCACACCCTTGCTGGCTGCCGCGAAGGCGGGGGTCTCAGCCACGTGGTTCCCGTCCAGTTCGAGCACCTGGTCTCCCCAGAGGCCGCGTGCCGCCAGCGCCGCCTGCCAGTCCTGGCGCGCGCCGAGGAGCGCGGACTGGATGCCGCTGTCCTCGGGATCCGCGAGGACCTCGGCGGCCTTATCGAACTTGTCCGAGATGTCCTTTTGCTGCAGCATGAACGCCTGACGGTTCACCGGCGCATCGGCCAGCAGCTGATGCCCCAGTTGTTCGTGGTCGTCAACCGCCGCGGCCACCTGCGCGACCTTCCCCGACTCGAGCTGGAGCCGGCCGGCCGTCGTTTCCATCTGGTGCACCACGGCCCGTACGCCCACAATCGTGACGATCGCGCCCAAGACCAGTGCCAAGAGCATGAAGATGAAGGCCCTGGACCACTCGCGCTGCAGGCTCCACGTGCGGGCCGGACCTGTTGGGTCCGCCGTCGAAGTGGGGCTTGTCAGATCCGTTGGCGCATCGGCGGCTTCGGCGGGAGCTGCGCTGGAAAAATCGGCGGGCGTCTTCTCTGGGGCCGTCCCGCGAGGATCGGTTGACCCTACCCCCGGTCCGGTTGTCATACGAGGAGGCTAGCAGGAGCGGCATTCCCGGTGCCGTTGGAACGGACACATTTCGTCCGCGGGTTGTCGTGTGATGACGGCGCCGCACCGCGCGGCCCGAAAGTGGGGGAGACTGGAAGCCACTGAAACGAAGGCGGAAGACATTGATTACTCTCCAGCAGGATGCCGAAGGCTTTATCCGGATGAACCGGCACTTTCCCGAAAGCGTCCTGATCTCCATCACTTTTGCCGACGGCACAGTAGAAGAGATCGCCGGTGGCCGGCTCAACAAGGCCTACGACGACGCCCTGGCCGAATACCGAGCACAAAACCACCTTGACGCGAAGGGATTCTCGCGTTCCCCGCAAAAGAAAACCAGCCCCGGAAACAAGATCGACTTCGTAAAGGTCCATCCGGGCATGTGACTGAGCCGAGCCGGGCGCCGCTGATCGAGCTTGCCCCGCTGATCGAGCTTGTCCCCGCTGATCGAGCTTGTCGAGATCCGAGTTCTGCGCACCCGGTTTCGACAGGCTCAACCGGCGTTCCCCGCTGATCGAGCTTGTCCCCGCTGATCGAGCTCGTCGAGATCCGAGTTCTGCGCACCCGGTTTCGACAGGCTCAACCGGCGTTCCCCGCTGATCGAGCTTGTCGAGATCCGAGTTCTGCGCACCTGGTTTCGACAGGCTCGATCAGCGACAACCCCAGTCAGCGGATCAGATCCAATCCTTCCGGCGCAGGGGCGGCTCTGCCCCGCCCTTCCGCTGCACCAGCACCTGGTTCACACCCGTCAGCCCGTCCTCGAAACCCAGTGCGCTCGCGGCCATGTAGAGGCGCCAGATCCGGGCCCGGCCCGCGCCGGCGAGCCGCACTGCCTCATCCCAGTGCTCCTCCAGATTTCTCACCCAGGCCCGCAGCGTCAGGGCGTAGTGCCGGCGCAAGGCTTCGACGTCGAGCACCTCGAAGCCGCCGCCGTCCAGCGCCACAACCATGTCTGAAAGGCTCAGCATCTCGCCGTCGGGGAAGACGTAGCGGGGGATGAAGGAGTCGGGGTCATCCTCTGTGGGCCCGGCGTTCCACGATATTGCGTGGTTGAGCAGCCGGCCGCCGGGGCGCAGCAGCCCGTGGAGCTGAGAAGCGTAGTGGCCGATCTGTTCGCGGCCCACGTGCTCTGACATGCCGATGGAGCTGATCGAGTCGAACGGCCCGTCGTCGATATCGCGGTAGTCCTGAACCCGGATGTCCACCCGCTCCGTCAGCCCGGCTTCCGCCACCCTCTTGCGCGCCAGTTCCGCCTGTTCGGTGGATAGCGTCACGCCGACGACGTTGACCCCGTAGTGCTCAGCGGCATGCAGCGCAAAGCTGCCCCAGCCGCAGCCCACGTCCAGGACCCGCATTCCCGGCTTCAGCCCCAGCTTCCGGCAGACCAGATCGAGCTTCGCTTGCTGGGCTGCCTCAAGCGAGATGCCTTCACTGTCAAACACCGCGCAGGAGTAGACCATCGACGGGCCGAGGACCAGACGGTAGAAGTCGTTGCCGACGTCGTAGTGGTGCGAGATCGCCGCGGCGTCCCGTTTCTTTGAGTGCCGGTGCCCGTGCTTTTCGACCTTCGCTTCTTCGGGCGGCGGCGCGGGGTTCGGTCCGACCGCGCCCAAACTGACGGCAGTGGTGAGCAGCGTCCCCAGCTCACGCGCCGTTGGCTTCTTGAAGGGGCCGGGCTCGGCGAACTTGCCGGCGGAGCTCAGCGCCGCGAAGGTTGCAAAGATGTCGCCGTGAGGATCGATTTCCCCGGCCACGTACGCCCGGCTCAGGCCAAGCTGCCCGGGTGACCACAGGATCCGGCGCAATGCCCGCCGCGACGTGAATTCGATAAGCGGTGCGTTTGCCGGGCCTGCTTCCGATCCGTCCCACGCCCGCAGCCGGACGGGGATCTCCTCCGTGCCCAAAACAATCGCCAGCGCTTTGGCCAGCCGTGGTGCCACACCCGATGTCTTTGCCATGTTCGTCGCCTCTCGTCCGGTGCCTGCCTCAGGCTAGGTCCTACTTCATTGCAGTCCCGTCGCTAGAACCTAAACGTACACAAACCGCGGCGTTCCGGGACAGAGAGACAAACCTGTCCGGTCTTCGTGTCGGTTGGCTGCCGCTCGCGGCGTTTGTTGTTATGAACTCTGGACCGGGCATTGGGGCGGTGGGATCCTGATCGCACACACTCTCGAAGAGGGAAGCTGGTGGCAGATCATGGAGGATTCGCCGGAGACACGTCAGAGGTTGTCCGACCGCATCGACCAGAAACAGCAGGACATCCGGTCCTATCTGGGACGGCAACTGCCCCGCCGGCACAAACTCACCGAATTCAGCGTCGTCGGGAGTGTGCTGGCGGCTATGTTCACGGCAGGTCCGGCGTTCGGTGGCACAGGGTTCACCGCCGCCGTCCAGGACACCCTTTCCCTTGGGGACCCTTCGGTGGTGTGGCGGGTTCTTTGTTTGGGAGCGGTAATTCTTTCCGTCGGGGCGGGGCTCGCCACGAACTTCGCCAACTCCCAGGCTCTGGCCGAGAAGGTCAGCGCAGCGGAGACGGCCATCGCACAGTTGGAAGGGCTGCAACTGTCCCTGGGCTTCGGCCACATAGCGATCGACGAAGCGGCGATGCTCTATAAGCAATATGTCTCCCACGTGGCGTTCATGGATGTTGCACGCGCACGCTAACGGGTGACCGCGGCCGTTGGGCCGCGGCTGCCGCCAAGCACATTCGCAGTGTCAGGCGTTTCATTCCCTCTGCCTAACTTGGGCTCCAGCCTTACTCCTCTGCGGCCCGTGGGACTGCCCGCGCTGGAGCAGTCGAGTCTGGACCGCGCATCGGGGCGGTGGGATCCTGATCGCAGATACCGTCCGACAGGGAGGCTGGTAGCAGATCATGGACGAATCACCGGAAACGCGTCAAAGGCTGTCCGACCGCATCCAACAGAAGCAAGAGACCATCCGCTCCTACCTGGGGCGGGAACGACCCCGGCGGAACAGGCTCTCAAACATCAGCATCGTGGGCAGCGCACTAGCCGCCATGGTCACCGCCGGACCGGCGGCTGGGGGCACCGGGTTCACCGAAGCAGTACAGGGCATATTCTCGCTCGGCGACGATTCCGTGGTGTGGCGATTCCTGTGCCTGGCAGCCGTAATTCTGTCCGTCGCGGCGGCCCTGGCCACCAACTTCGCCAATTCACATGCGCTGACCGACAGGGTCAGCGCAGCGGAAACAACGAACGCCCAACTGGAAGGGCTGCAGGACACGTTGGATTTTGGCCACATTCCCATTGACGACGCACTGAAGCTGTACCAGCAATACGTCGCCCAAATCCCATTCGTGGACCAACTGCCGTCGCGCTGACGTTTCGGCCAAAATAGGAATGCCCGACGGCGGGTGGCCGGCAGAGATGCCGGCCACCGGGTACGACGGCACTAGGGATGGTGAAATGACGAATTTAGGCGAGCAACTCGCAGATATTCGTCACTTGGGCATCGCCCTCGAACGGGCTAACTTGCCTTCCCCTGCTGTCGAGCACATACGTTACGCTGCCCACGGTCAAGTAGACTCCTTTCCTGTCGCCTACCGGAATGGTCAACACATTGCGCCCCGTTGCTGTAATGGTCTGGTTGCCCGATGCCGAGGTTGTAATATGCGAGGATCCCGTGATCACATAGGTAACGCTTTCGCGGGTCTTCACATTTGTCAGAGTCACTTCCTGGCCGGGAGACGTGAGCAATGCTCCGCCGGGTAGCTCAATGAAGTTCGACTTACCTGTGAGCACACCCTCGATTCGGAAGCCGCACTCTTTGAGAGTAAAGGTGAATGTGCCGATCGGCTCGGGTGCCGCGGTGGCCACGGCTCCCGTTCCTCCGAGCAGGCCCGCTAGAAGGCACAACAAAACAGGCATTCTTTTCATGACAAAACTCCATCCAAGCTTGGTTGGGAAGCGCTCGACAAAAGACGCGTCGAAGGTTTGCGAATGAAAGATTCTATGGGCGGTGGGTATTCGCAGATTAATATCCAATAGGGCAGCTCCCGGTGGAGAGTGCTGCTAACGAGTCGCCGCGGAGAAGGCGCAAAGCACCGATTCCCACTCATTATTTCTTACTCGAAAGTAAGGGTCCGCTCCCGGCATTATCTTCTTTGCTTAATGCCTAGGTGCAGGATATTAGTCCCTGCCGCGCGTGCTTGGGAAGACAATTTCGCTAAATCCCCAATTGAAATAAACAGTTGTCAGCTCTCACTCAAGTGTTCACCCCCACGTCTCCAACGGTTCACAAGCGCCGTCAACGATGGCACCATGACTGCTTTCACTCGCCGAAACGTCCTCAAAGGTGCCATCGCCGCTGCCGGTGCTGCCGCCGTCGCACCCTCACTCATTGTGCCCGCGCACGCCGCCCGCCCATCCGGCGTCCCGCTGGTCCGCAACCGCCTCACCCTCCCGTCCGGCATCTCCACCGGAGACGTCACCACCAACTCCGGCGTGCTCTGGTCCCGAGCCTCCGGTCCCGGCCGGCTCGTGGCCAACCTGCTGGCCGTGGACGAGTACGGAACCCCGCTCCGGGGCGGACGCGCCTTCCAGCGCGTGCTCCGCGGGACCACGGCCAGCGAGGCCACCGACTTCACCTCCAAGATCAACGCCCAGCACCTCCCGGCTGGCACCCGCTTCGCGCTCACCATGCACTTCGAGGATACCGAGGGCCACGCCGGCGAGACTGCGCACGGCTCGTTCAGCACGGCACCCGGTACCGGCACATTCCGCAGCGGCCGCACAGCCCGCCGGCAGAGCTTCGTCTGGACCGGCGACACCGCCGGCCAGGGCTGGGGCATCAACGAAGAGATCGGCGGCATGCGCGGCTACGCGGGCATGCACGCCACCAAGCCGGACTTCTTCATCCACTCCGGCGACACCATCTACGCTGACGGCCCCATCACCGCCGAGGTCACCGAGCCGGACGGCCAGGTTTGGCGCAACCTGGTCACCGAGGAAGTGTCCAAGGTGGCCGAGACCCTCAACGAGTTCCGCGGCAGGCACCGCTACAACATGATGGACAAGAACATCCGCGCCCTCTACGCCGACGTGCCGGTGATCGCCCAATGGGACGACCACGAAACCCACAACAACTGGTACCCCGGGCAGATCATCACCGACGCCCGTTACACCGAACGCCGCGCAGACGTGCTCGCCGCCCGCGGCCGCCAGGCCTGGCAGGAGTACCAGCCGATCGCGCAGCTGAGCGACGGCAGCACCGGCTTCGAGCCCGCCCGCATCTACCGCAAGATCTCCCGCGGCCCGCAGCTGGATGTCTTCTGCCTGGACATGCGCACCTTCAAGGACCCCAACACGGACGGCAAGGAAACGAGCCTCACCCACATCCTCGGCGAGGAGCAGGCGCGCTGGCTCATCCGTGAAGTGAGCAAGTCCAAGGCGACCTGGAAGGTCATCTCCGCCGACCTCCCGCTCGGCATCATCGTGCCGGACGGCACCGTGAACGAGGAATCCCTCTCAAACCGCGACGCCGGAGCCCCGTTGGGCAAGGAACTCGAGATCGCCGGGGTGCTGTCCGCGTTCAAGCGCAACCGGGTTAAAAACGTGGTCTGGCTCACGGCCGACGTCCACTACTGCGCCGCACACCACTACTCGCCGGAGCGCGCGGCCTTCCGCGACTTCGACCCCTTCTGGGAATTCGTGGCCGGCCCCATCAACGCCGGAACGTTCGGCCCCAGCCAGATGGACGGCACCTTCGGCCCCGAGGTCGCATTCTTCAAGGCCGGTGCCTACGCCAACCAGTCCCCGCGCAACGGCGAGAGCCAGTTCTTCGGCCACGTGGACCTCGGCGAGGACGACGTCTTCTCCGTCAGCCTCCGCAACGCCAACGGCGCCGTGCTCTGGAGCAAGGACCTGCATCCCGAGCGCTGAGCGCGAAGGCACTGAACCCGGTTTTGACAGGCTCAACCAGCGGGATCGGTGTCGACGGACCCAACCAGGGCAAAGTTCGACGGCGGGTGACCGGCAGCAATGCCGGCCACCCGCCGTCGGGGTTTCCAATGCTTTTTGGTCCGTCTGCAGGCGGGCCGGCTATTCGAAGGACTCAATCCTCGGGTTGCCCTCGACGCTGCCCCTTTGCTTGGCGTCTTTCAGGTCGGGATTGGCGAAGAAGGCCCTGGCGGCGTCCACCATGTAGGTGAGTGGCTTACGCCTTCGGGCCTGCGGTCAGGTAGTTGTGGACGTCGAAGAAGGTGATCTCCGGCGGGCCAGGGATGCCGACCTCGGCGACGGTGGGAAGGGTCTTCGCTTGTGTGAAGGTGTCGAAGGCCTCCCGGCTCTCCCACGTGTCCACTACGCGGATCCCGGTGTCCGTGGCTGCCACCCAGTGGGTGAGGCCGCCCGGGGCACCGGGTCCGCCGGGCGTGAAGCCCAATTTCTCGACGACTTGGTCGTACTGTTCGAGGGTTCCGCCGGGGAAATCCAGGATGACGGCGATGGGCATAGCGCGCTCCTAAAGGCTTTCAGAACAAACCAGAGACGGCCCGGGATTGGACCGTCTAAGCCCCGTGGTACTCCGCACCCGGCGGGGTGTCAACGGGTAGTTGCTTGGGCTGCGGACTGCAGCCGGCCGAGTGCCCAGACCGCGGCCCTAAGCGTAAACTGAGAGCCACAAATCGGCTCATCGCCGCACGTCCTCGACGTCCGGCGGTTGGTTTGGTTCAGGTGGCGGGCGCGAGGAGGATCCGTGGTCAGATCGGCTGAAAGTGTGGTCATCAGGCGGACCCCGGAAGACGTCTTCGCCTACGTTGCGGATCTTCGCAACGAGCCCAACTGGCACGTCGACATTGACTCGGTGGACGCGGCCACCGATCCCGTGCCCTCCGTCGGCAAGACCTATCCCCTCCGGTTCAAACCGTTCATGGGCAAGACCGACGGACAGTTCACTGCACTGGACGTGACGCCGGGGGAGCAGTTGGTGTACCGAGGGGACTTCGCCGGGCTCCAGCCCCTGATCACCTACAAGGTAGAACCCGCACCGGAGGGCGCCAAATTTACCCGGAGCGTGGACATGAGGCCGCGCGGACTCGGCATGCTGATGGCACCGGCAATGGCCTTCATGGTGCCGCGCCGGAACAAGGTCTTTGTGCAGAATCTCAAGGCCGTCCTCGAACGCTGAGCCTGGTCTTCACCGGCTGTTCATCACCGCCGGCTTCACAATCCGCCCGGGAAAGTAATCTGGCATCCCGTCTGCGAAGATAATTTGGCTAGGGGGCAGAACGACAAGCTTTGGCCTCCGGCAACAATGCCAGGGGGAGGCAAGCAGTGCCAGGAATATGCTTTACGGCCATCGACTTCGAAACGGCCAACAGTGACCTTGCGTCGGTGTGCGGCGTGGGATTGGTGAAAGTCCGGGACGGACGCATCGTGGACACGACGTCCTGGCTGATCAAGCCGCCGGCAGGACTTAACCGGTTCGATCCCGTCCACACCGGGCGCCACGGCGTCACCGAACAGGACGTCTCCACAGCCGCCGGCTGGGAAATGGCCGTTGAAGGGATCCTGCACTTCACCTGCGAAGATCCCCTGGTTGCCTTCGACGCCCCCCATGACGCCGATGTCATGCGCAAGGCGAGCGGGCACCTGAAGCTGGATCTCCCCGCGAAGGACTTCTACTGCGCCCTGCAGCTGGCACGGAGCCAGCTGGATCTGCCGACGTACAGCCTCGACGCCGTCCTTTCCGCGCTCAGTCTGCCGCCCGCCGAGGCCGGCCCGGGTGCTGACGCCAGGGCCAGTGTGAATGTGGTTCGGGCCATCGCCGGCCTCCGCGGGGCATCCAGCCTCGCCGGGCTCTGGGATGCGCCGACGGCGAGCATCGGCAGCAAGCCGCAAGGGCGGCGCCGCCTCTAGCTTTCCACGCCCAGTGGTGCGTCCCGGAGGGCGCGGTCCGTCTCGAGTGCCTCTGTCCGCATTTGATCAGCATGCTGACGGCACGCCGCCGCTGGCCCCGTCCTCCTGTCTGCGAGAATGCTCGTGGTTTCGGGACCGGCGCCTGCCTGCAGCAGATGGCGGTTCCAAGCGAACGATCAGGCCTGGCGGCCGCGGAAGGGGATACATGCCGATGTGGGCGCAGGCCATGTTCTGGGGAACACTTGCCGGAGGCGCGCTGGTGCTCGGCTCGTGGCTGTCCTGGAAATGGACGGTCCCGCCGAAGCTGGTCTCCTCCATCATGGCCTTCGGCGCCGGTGTACTGATCTCGGCGCTCGCGTTTGAGCTCGTTGACGAAGCCGTGCAGGGTGGCGGCCTCTGGCCCACCGCCGCAGGATTCATGGCCGGATCCCTGATCTACGTCAGCGCCAATACCATGCTGTCGAAATCCGGGGCCAAGCACCGCAAACGCTCCACGGAACTGCAGCCCTCCGAAAAGGACACCCCGGGAAGCGGCACTGCCATCGCCATCGGAGCGCTCCTGGACGGCATCCCTGAATCAGTGGTTCTGGGCGTGGGCCTGATCGCCGGTGGTGCCGTCAGCCCAGCCATGCTCGCGGCCGTGTTCATCTCCAACGTCCCGGAAGGGCTGTCCAGCACCGCCGGGATGAAGAAGGCGGGCCGCAGCGCCAAATATGTGTTCGGCGTCTGGGGCGGCATCGCCATCCTCAGCGGCTTGGCGTCCCTTATCGGTTTCACAGCCCTGGAGAGCGCCCCCGATGCACTCGTGGCCTTCATTACCGCAGTCGCCGCCGGCGGCATCCTGGCCATGCTCGCAGACACGATGATTCCCGAGGCGTTCGAGGAACACCACAACCTCACGGGCCTGGTGGCATCGGTGGGGTTCCTCACCGCATTCACCATCCACCACACCGGCGGCTAGGCGAGACTCCCCGCAGCCCAGCCCGAACGGACACGCCCCCGGCGCGGCAGCCGGACTGAGGCTAAGCCTCCTTGGGAATGATGACCCACAAGGCGATGTAGACGAATTCACCGATCCCGAACAGGCCGAAGAGCACGAAGCCGATGCGGACGAGGGCCTTGGGGATGCCGAAGCGGGCGGCGAGGGCCGGGCAGACGCCGGCGATCATCTTGCCGTTCCTGGGCCGAACCATTGCTGTTGCCATTTCGCCACACTAGCAGCCGGGCGCAGGGGCGTCATCGGCTTGGGGAAGCTGCTTTCGGCAGCTGCGGTGTACCTCGACGACGGGAGGGCCGGCAGCGCTGGCGACCACCCCGCCGTCGAGCCTTCTCTGCGCGGAACTCGGCGCAGAATCCTGTTAGGTAGCTGCCCCGGTCGGCGTCCGGGCGAGCGGCGGCCCTTTGACCAACCGACGGTAATCGAAGGAAACGGTGGACAACGGGGGCTGGCCCGTCATCGACGCCTGGACTGCCGGCGGACCAGTCGGGCACCGGAACAGAGGGCTCATCGAAGTGGAAGTCCAGGGGGCTCATGGCTGCCCCCGGTAGTCATCCCGGCTGGAAATCGTGCTGGCCCGAAAAGTCATGTCCCCCCCAATTGCATTTGCGGACACATCCAGCATTGCCCGGAGATGCTACGGAAAGGTTGGGCTGTGCGGGGGCTAATTGGGGGAGGGGCGGCAGCGGGGATCCAAGCCCGACGGCGGGAAGCCCGCGGCGTTTGCCGGCCTCCCGCCGTCGGGGTCTCCCTCGTTGCCCAGCTCAGGGACGGACGGGTGCCAAACTCCGGCTCTCGAGCCGGAGCTCGAGGTCATTCATGACGACGGCGGCAAGGTCACGGAGCGTTGCTGCATCTTCCGGGGCGAGGACACGGGGTTTGTAATCGAGAATGCACAGCGTGCCCAGGTTGTAGCCATCCCGTGAAGTCAGCGGCGCACCCGCATAAAAACCAAGACCGAACTCCCCGGCAACAAGCGGATTGGCCAAGGCCCGCGGGTCATTGGGGGCATTCTCCACAACCCAGAGGTCGTCCTGCAGGATCGCCGAAGCGCACAGACCTGGGTCCCGGTTGATTTCCTCCGCAGGGATTCCGTGGTGGGACTTGAACCAGATGCGGTCATGGTCCACGACGGAGACGATCGCTATGGGCACCGAGAAGACCCGGGCCGCGAGTGCCGTGATCCTGTCGAAGGAGCCGTCCGGAGGGGTATCGAGAATGCCGTAGCGGTGGACAGCCTCCATGCGCGCGTCCTCGTTGGCGGGGATGATGGCGGTGTCCACCTTGTGCTTCCCGCGGCTGTTGACGGTCTGGTCGTAGAGGGCCTGGGTTACTTCGCGCGTGGAGGGCCGGTCCTGCGGGTCCCGTGCCGTCATGGCCGCCAGCAACTGCTGCCATTCCGGGTCCAAGCCGGCAGGAATTTCAGGGTCCCTGATCAGTCGCGCCACGGCGCTCTGGAGCGGATCGCCCTTGAATACGGGCTCGCCTGCAAGGCATTCAAGCAGCACAAGTCCAAGGGAGTAGACATCGCTGGCGGGCCCCACCGGTTCGGCCATCGCCTGCTCCGGGCTGAGGTATGCCGCGGTTCCGAGAACGTCACCGGTGTCGACATGCGGTGTGTCCGCCATGAGGGCAATGCCGAAGTCGGTCAGCTTCGCGCGCATCCGGGCGGCATCGTGGTGGTAGTCGAAGACCATGATGTTGCCGGGTTTGACGTCGCGGTGGACTACGCCGCTGTCATGAATGTAGGTGAGCGCGTCCGCCAGATCGTGGCCAATCTGGGCCGTGTGCCGGGACGAGAGCGGGCCGTCCTGGAGGCGGCGGCGGAGGTCCGGGCCCTCCACGAGCTCCATCACGAGGTAGATGCGGGGGCCGGATTCGGTCCTGTCCGCTCCTGCGTCCAGGAGCGTGACCAGGTTGTGGTGGTTCAGGCGTGCGAGGACTTTCAGTTCCGCGTCGTCGTCCTGCGCATCCCTGTTGGCGGGCTTGATGACCACCTTGACGGCCACGTCCCGGCCGAGGAATTCGTCGGTAGCCCGGTAGACGTTGGCCATTGCACCGGAACCGATCTGGTCCACGACGCGGTATCGTCCGCCGAGGAACGTTCCTGCTGAAATGCCGGACAGTACGTCCATTGGATACCTTGAATTTTCCCGAGCGCGCCAAAAGGCGTGCGGTGCGTAGGTTGGTGTGGGGTGCTGGCAGGAGCGGGTTAATAACAACGCGGCTTGGAAGGCCGGCGTCCGATTGGAAGCATCGGCCTTTAACGCTGCAGGAAGAGCCGGTGCGTGTCGGCTCTTCCTGCAGCAGTGGAGCTAGATGAGGCTGGGGGCGCTGGCGAGGATATAGTCCGCCGCGGCCGGGCCAGTCATGGACAACTCATTGTGATCCGGATCGATGCCGAGTTCCTTCAGACCTGCCCGCAAGGCCTCGGGGGACTCGGGCTGTATCGTGTTGATCAGGCTCCAGCTGGTGTAGAGGCCATAGAGCTCGTCCGGAGTCAGCCCGGAGTCGGTTTCCCGGTCCGCAGTGAGGGCCTCGGCTACGAAGCGGTCAAAGTGTGTTGCAGTCATTTTTGGCTCTTTCATGGCGTGCACATTTGATACGCCGTTCTGCTTCAGCGATAACGGACCACTGCCCTTTGGGCAGAGAACGTCCTAAAAATTTATGCGAGACAGACCGTTCTGTCTAGTTACGGTTGGCTTACGGTCATGTGCAGGGTCGGAAGCTTGGCCAGGCGCCCTGTCAGGGGGTGGGTCCGGGGCACCTCCGGGGGTCGGCTTGGGGCGACGCCAGAGGGTCGGCATCGGGCGCCGGATCCGCGCCCGACGGTCGATTTGCACCGGCCGCCGGGGGTGTGTAAAGTAATTCGAGTCGCCGCCGCTGATGCGGAAAGAAAGCGACCGACCCCCTTCTGAATGGCCTGGAAAACGGCGCTTTTATGGCGTGTGGAATCCGGGTGGGGATCCTTGTTTGAGCCGTGGACCGCGGAGACGCTGGTTTGCAATGTGGTTTGGATTCGGGTAAGTTTGGGAAGTTGCTCCGGAGCGATCTGCGACTGGTTGTTTGGTTGTGGTGGTGCCGGGTGTGTCTGTTGTTTGAGAAC
>NZ_JBFTZQ010000022.1:0-70041 GCF_056406715.1 Arthrobacter sp. P1_B11 | reverse complement strand
CATGTAACCAGCGTTGTAAATCAACACTTCAGGATCGCCCGCAGATTCGCGAATCGCTGCGAAAGCGGACGAAATTGAATCTTCCGAACTGACGTCCAACTCGAGCGTCATACAAGCGCCTCCCATATCTGTAATTGAATCCGACCGGGCGAGTCAGTTGGCGCGAGAACGCGTCGTGAGACAAACAAAATGCCCCTCGCTGGCGMATTTCTGGGCCAGCGCGCCTCCGAGACCCCACCGCATTTGCGGAGGGATGTCGTCATCACTCAGTTGGCCTCCGTGTGCGAAAACTGTGTTCCTGCCATCGGCCTGCCACTTGGAAGTGGCGCCAATGATGACGGCAACAGGCAGGTGGTTCGGGTTCTCCATCACTACAACACTCATTTCAATTGATGGAATCTAGTCTGGGTGCGAAGACGCCAGCGAAGTCCGGCCGCTGCCCCCCAGGTTTCCTCGCGAACGAACGGGTAAGCCCCAGCGATATGATAACGCCACGACTGTGCCACCGCATTGGTGGGCCTCCCCCACGCAAGGAGCTTCGGTCCCGACCGGCCGCCTTCACTTGACGGATTTGGAAAGTGGATCCCACATAATGCGGTTCATAAATAAAAATATACATTCAGTATCTCGTATAGGCGCCCAGGGTGCAACTGGTCGTCCCCGAGACGGCACGAGAAGGTTTCGGGCCCAAGATGGACGGACGGACTGTCGATACTTGCACGTGGCGAGCGGCCGATAATAATACGGATCTCTTGCGCGCGACCGCTCCCAAGCGGTCGCTTCAAAGGTAAGACCGGCTCGACGACGGCAGGCCGGCCTCCGCAATCGGCGGCCCAAGGGCGCAGGTCCTCTGGAACTGTCGTATCGGTGGAGTGGAGCGCCGCTTTCTTCTTCCGGGCGGGGGCCTGGCCTCTCCTCTCGGCGCGCGGTACGGGAAGAGCCTGCACACTCCGTTCGGCGCGCACTTGTGACCCTTTTGCCGGGTGTGGGGCCAGGGTATGTGCGGGAACACGAATCGACAGCCCAATAGACTCTTACGTCGCATCGGGACGGCGGCGCCGCCATCATGTCCGACATAGAACTGTTGACATCCACCACGACCCTTAGTAGCGTTCAAATAACCGTTTCCGCGTTCGGATATTCGAACACGCGCGAAGCATTCAAATCGCTGCTCCCGTGCCTGCATTCGCGACCCCGCTCTCCAAAGGGGACCCAAAACTCGATCAACCAAGGAGCGTCAGTGTCAGTGTCGACATCAATGCAAAGACGACGGGCCATCCGTCGGTTAGCCGGCGCTTCCGTTGGGAACTTCGGCGAGGTCTATGACTTCACCGTTTATGCGCTCACCGCGCCGATCCTGGCCCAGCACTTCTTTCCTTCGTCGAATCCGACTGCCGGGATCCTCGGAACGTTCGCTGTGTACGCGCTCGCGTTCCTTGCCCGTCCTGTTGGGGGATTCGTTTTTGGCGTTATGGCCGACAAACGTGGACGCATCGTCGTGCTCGCATGGACTGTGGTTCTGATGGGCCTCGGAACAATGGCGATCGGACTGCTCCCCAGCTATGACTCAATCGGAATCACCGCCACGATCCTGCTCGTTCTCTGCCGCCTTGCTCAGGGGCTATCTATGGGCGGCGAATCATCCGGAAGTTATACGTACGTAATTGAGTCTGCACCTGAAGGCCAAAGAGGGCGCTGGGTCGGCATAGTGGCTTCGTTTTCGTACTCCCCGGCGGTGGTGACGGGGCTAATCATTCTCGGCTTCAGTTCGGCCTTGGGTGACTCTTATGAAGAGTGGGGTTGGCGCTTGCCATTCATTCTTGGAGGCGTCGTTGCGCTCGTTGGCTACCTGCTGCGCCGCAAACTCGATGACCCCGACGAATACACGGAAGCCATGGAACAGCAGGCGCAGCAGCAGCAGCAGGTGAGCAACCCTGTCCTGGGAGTGGCAAAATCGCGCGCGAAATCGATGGTGCTCGTAGTTCTACTGCTAGCTATCCAAGCGGTTAGTGCGTATCTGGTCTTGGGCTACATGTTTACCTTTACGACCGAGCAAGGGTTGGGACACACCGAAGCACTTCTGACGAATGCCGCAACCCTAACCATAATCGTAGTCCTCTTGCCAATAGTCGGGACGGTGACAGACAAGTTCGGACGAAAGCCAGTCTTGCTCGTCGGCGCGGCCTGGTTCATGCTGACCGTTATTCCGGCCTTCGCACTCGCATCCTCAGGAACTGTTCTCGGAGCATTAGTAGGACAGTCCCTCATCTGTGTAGGCGTGGGCATTTACGCTGGGTCTGTATTCGCTGTCATGCTGGAACTCTTCCCAACTTCCTTGCGAGCTACCGGGCATGCCATTTCCTTCAACGTTGGCGCGGCGATCTTTGGTGGAACGACGCCCCTTATCGCAGCCGCATTGGTTGAGAGCACGGGGTCACCCATGGCTCCCGCTTATTACGCGATTGCAGTGTCATTCTTGGGCTTGATCGGCATCTTTATGACTCCCGAGACTCGGCACGTCACGCTTCGCCACGGCGTACAGAAATCTTCTGGAGAGGCGGTAGAGGAGCCGGCGCTTAGCAGTCCGCGGGACTGATGATGTCCGGTTCGGTGCGTACTTCCATTGCCGAGAAGCGGGCCCGGTGTCCGGGGCGCTAAGGCCACGGCACCACCGTAATCTATTGTGCAAGGTCAGCCGTTATAGGTCGCCCTCGGCCGCGAGACTTTCGGTGCAAGCCAATGGTTCGATTTGCCTACCACGGTCGGAGTTATGCCTGATCCGCTTCTAACTCCGACGCGGCTCAATCTACACCGCTAACGCGTAAACGAAGGTGTGCGCCAACCAGGGGATCCCCAATCGACGGGCAGGGCCCAGTCGCTCGGGGCCCCGATTGGGGAACCAGCCGGATGGGTATGCCCGGCAGGTCAATGCACGCGATCCGTTCGCTGTGAGCACGAAAGGAGAACGATCCATCTGAAGACGCTCGAAAGGCCGGACGAAACGCGCACGCCTCGCTCCTCCCTCGTCCCTTGGCCTCTGGACGAGCGGAAGACATTGCACGCGGTCATCCCCGTCCTGCGGAGACTTGGATCGGAGGCATCCTTTGGCTGAAACAGGCTCCCGCCTAATGCCGGCTCTGGTCTACGCGGCACTCTCCACGGCAATCGTAAGCTCGCTGGGTATGCTGCTGGTGCCGTCCATCTCCCACGAGATGGACGTTTCCGTTAGTACAGCGCAGTGGATGCTCACCCTCAATCTCCTAGTCGGCGCTGTCGCGACCCCCGTCATGGGCCGACTCAGTGATGGACCCCATAAAAAACGACTCCTGCTGTCGTCACTGTCGATCATCCTCATTGGGTCCATCACCGCCGCTGTGGCGCCAAACTTCACCGTGTTCCTGGTCGGCCGGGCCCTTCAGGGTCTGACCTATGGGATCGTTCCGGTGACGATCGCCCTGGCTCGACGGTACCTCCAAGCCGACAGGGTGCAGTTTTCCATCTCCAGCCTGTCAGTGACCCTGTCAACCGGGATTGGAATCGGCTATCCCTTGACGGGAATCATTGCAGGACTCTTCGATTTCCGGTTCGCGTTTTGGTTCGCGTCGTTGTTCGTGGTCACAGCGATTATTGTCGTCTTCCGCGTCGTGCCGGCAGGACCCGACAAACAGCCACGAGTGCCATTCGACTACACCGGCGCGGGCCTGCTCGGCCTCGGTCTCTGCGCTCTCCTCTTTGGCATTGGTGAAGGACCGAACTGGGGGTGGGGCTCACCTTGGACCATCGGCGCCTTCATCTTCGCTACTGCCGTCGTCGTGGCTTGGGTACGGGTTGAATTGCGGACTGGGCATCCGCTGATCAACCTTCGAGTCCTCCGAACCGGTGAAGTGCTGCTGGCCAACGGCACAGCAGTCGGGCTAGGTGCCGCGATGTATATCGGCCTCTCGATTTCCAGCCTCGTTGCCCAAGCCCCGACCGCCACCGGCTACGGCATCGCACTACCTGTGTTTTGGGCAGGTTTCGTGATGTTCCCGCTGTCGGTGGGAAGCTTCGGCGCGAACCGTCTCGTGCGCCGCCTGTCTCGTCGAATCCGTTTGGCAACGCTGCTGCCCATCGGTGCCGGCTTGATGACGGCAGCCGGAATGCTGCTCTGGTTTGCTCATGGCGAACTCTGGGAGATCCTGATCGGAATGCTCGTGTTCGGTCTGGGAATGGGGACGAGCTACGCTGCTATGCCGGCGCTGGTCGCCCGCAGCGTGGCAGCTGAGGAGTTGGGCAGTTCCGTGAGCTTCAATCAAGTCCTACGCACGGTGGGAAGCGCTTTCGGCACAGCGGTCTCGGGCGCAGTGCTCGCGGGAAACATTGCGCCGGATCTTCATCCCACCAGTGCCGGGATCAGTACAACGCTCGCCATCGGCGCAATCCTCTGCCTAGCGGTGTTCATCTCACTCCTCATCCACAACCTGATAACGCGCTCCCCTCGAGTAGCGGACAAGCGATCCGACGCCCTTGAAGATGAAATTCGGTAGTTGGCGGTAGACCGGGCCGCGGAAGCCTTCCTTGGGAGTGATTCTGTGAGCAAGCAGGCTATGCGGACCGCTTCTGGTCGTTGATGGTGATGCCCGTGAGTTAGCCGTGGAGGCTACGCTGCTATGGGGTGGTTATGGTCAGCTTCTTTTGAAGGGGTGTTCGGATAGCTCGTCCGGTGGCGGCCGCTCCAACGAAGAGGAATTCATGTATCCAATATTCCTTTCAGGCGATATTCAGCAGGCTTCGCCTGATGCAGGAATCTGTCTTGAGAACGCCCACGGAAGTCACTCGGGCGATACCATCCGGGATCCTCTCTACGCAGGCGTCATGTGCAAGAAGGCTTTATCAGGGACTTGGGCCCGCTCAAATCATTGGATGGGGCGCGAGAAGCGTTGGACGCTTCCGCGGCTTTTCCTGTGCGCAGGAAGCGCCCAGTCATCATCCATGACCCTACCTACCCCCGTCGCATCTCGCTGAACAGCGCCCAGTCGGGGTAGAAGTCGCGCCCAGTCGGGTCGAGGAACTGGAACCGCGCGAGGTTCGGGGTGCGGCCGCCCGGAGGTGGGGATGCCGTCTGCCGCCCGGGTCGGGTTGAATTGGTGCGCACGCTCAGTGTCGTCAAGGCGGAGGGCACGGGCGAGGGATTCGAGCACGGACGCGGATGCGCCAGCGATGGAACCGCGCTCGAGCTTGGCGTAGTACTCAACCCTGACGTCAGCGAGCCGCGCAACTTCACTTCGCCTCAGCCCTGCCACCTGGCGATTCGGACCTGCCGGAAGGCCCGCGTCTTCTGGCCTCAGTCGTGCACGACGTGCCAGTCCGGATGCATCCACCGCGGGTTCATGACGGGTACCCAGTTCCAACTTGCCGGCGTCCCCTACGCCGACGGCACTCTCGTGCCCGCCCCCGGGTACCGGACGCTGCCGACGGCGGGCTCTGCGGCTACTGCTACCAGCAAAGCCAAACGCACCCGCGAAATCTAGGCGTCCTGCCAGGCTTCAACAATAACCAAGCTTTTCTGACAATGGCTCGAGAAACTGTCAGGTCGCCACCTGACACTAYGGACTCGGTCCCAGACAGCAGTGCGACATATGGCCGGCAATTGGCCGTCCATACTCCTTCCGGGGTGGTTCCCGTGGCCCATAATCCGCGACTCTAGCGCCGGCAGTGCATAACTCTTTGGGCTTGCGAGTGCCTCACGGGCCGAGGATGAGGCGCTCGGTCATGCCGCCCCACTCCCCCACCTCCATGAACCATCAGATGCAACTTCGCTGTTTGTCATTCTGAACCCCCATCATCGCTGGGCGGGTCCTCCACGCAACCAGGACGCTACCGCGCCGGACTCGATTCAAAGATTCGTTCGGCGCTCCTCCGTCGCTTATTTCCTCACGAAACTTTGAATCGTTCCCGGTTCCCCAAGTTGCCCTCCGGACCCTCACACCCAGCGGTGACTCCGTGTATCAGAACGACGCCGAAAATCTGACAGACACAACCGGTGCCCGCCAGTAGCTGAAGGAGAAGGAACATGGAACCGCTCACCCTCAAAACCCCAGCCGACGTCCTCAGTTTCATAGGGCACACCCTCGGGTTCTGGCCGCACGAGAGCCTCGTCTGCATCACCCTGGACACCAACCGCGTCGGCGCAACACTCAGAGTCGACCTCCCCACACGCGAGGGCGGACTCAGATACGCCCGCACAGTGGCCGACTACCTTGCCCACGACGCCAGCGCCGCCAGCGTGCTCTTCGCCGTCTACACCTCCGAGCCCCACAAACCCGGACAGCCCAAACCGCACGCCGCAACCATCGCAGCATTGACGTGCGCCCTGGTCGAGCGCGGAATGACCATCCGCGACGGGCTCCTCGTCGCAGACAACACCGTCTCCCCCTACGACGCCGACCCCCAGGACGGACTAACCCTCCCGCTGAAGGCGACCCAGTCCAGCCAGATCAACGCCGAATTCGTCTACCGCGGCAGCACCATCGCACCAACAAACCACATCACCCTGCCGGCCCCGACAAAAGAAAGCCGCACAGCGGACGCCGTCGACGACCGCGTGAAAACAATACACAGCATGAACCCGGGCGAAGCCCTCGAACAAGCCAGAACACTCTGGGGCGGCATGCTGGACGCGATCTCCTACCCCAACGACGACCAGACCATCAGCCTGATTGCGAACTTCCAGGCACCCGCCATCCGCGACCAACTCATGGCCGATATCCCCGGAATCGACGAACCGATGGACCGGGTTCTCCTGGCCCAAACACACGGCGGGCCCCAGTGGTCCCGGGTCGAATGGGCACAGCAACTGCTGCTCCACGCCTACACGCACAGCAGCACCAGACACTCCGCCCCTATCCTCACCGCGATCGCCTTCGTCAACTGGTGGGAAGGCCGAGGCAGCAAAGCACACCAGTTCCTCCAACTCGCCCTCGAAGCAGACCCCGCCTACCGCTTGGCCAGGCTCAGCGACCTCATGATCGGATCCGGAATGGTCGCCGGCTGGAACATGGACAAAGACCGGGCCTTCCGGCCCTGGGGCCTCGAAGCCTCGTAGCGGCGCAGTTATAGGGATGCGGACGACGACGGCGGGACGTTCCGGAGCCAGCTCTCCACCGCCGCGTCCCATCCGTCCGGATCGGAATTCCACTCCTGCGTATGCTCCGCGGACGGGAAAGTGAGCAGCATTGCCAGCTCGGGACGCCGGGCGACGAACTCCCGCGAAATGGCAAAGGGTGTCGAGCAGTCCCCTTCGTTGTGGATGACAAGGATGGGCACACTGAGTTCCTCCGCCCGGGCCAAAAAGTCCAAGGCAGGAAAGCTCAAAGGAGTGTCTAAGCCGGTGATCCAGCGCGTACCGGATGACCCAAGCATGTGCAGTCCAAGCCGGGCAACCCAGCCGGGAAGCATGCTGGATCGGGCGTTGGCCACTAGCGTTCTGCTCCAGTCGATAACGGGGGCATTGAGCACGAGCCGGGAAATGAGGGGCCGATACTCCGAAGATGCCGCTAGCTGAAGGGCGATGGAGGCACCGAGCGACCAGCCGAAGAGCACTATTTGGCGTGCACCTTGGCCCACGGCATATTTCACCGCAGCTTCGACATCGTGCCATTCGGACTGCCCAAGGTGGTACCGGCCGTCCGTGGAAGCAGGCGCATCGCGGTCGTTCCGGAGTGAAACAACCAGGGATGTGTATCCCAGTCGGTCCGCAACGGGCACGCCGCGGAGTGCGCCGGCTTTCGATCCGCCCAAGCCATGGATATGGATGGCCCAACTGGAATAATCTCCGGACGGCTGCGTCGGTGTGAACTTCCAGGCGGGTGCCATGCCATTCTCGATCGAAATCTCAACGTCCGAGTAGAGCAGCCCTAACGGATGCGGCGTCGGATAGACGTATCCGCTCCAGATGCCGGCCTTGGCAGTCCTGAGATCGCCGGAGTCGACCCGTTCAACGAGGCGGGTTACGGTCCCCGCAGCATGGTCAGAGGCCATGATCTCTCCAATGCAGGCGTGGCCTGTGCCGTTTGCAAACCAGATGCTGTAGCGGCCTGGAGCCGTCGTCCGTGCCGATGCCGGCAACTCCACCATCAGCGTTTCGTCGGCGTCGTGGAACACACGATGGATTTGCAGATCTTCCCTCCGCAGCCTCTTGGGCACCACAACTTGCCGGGCAAAATAGGCCGCAGCGAGGAAGGCGGCGGCGCCAGCAATGCCACAACCTATGGCCACAGCCGTAGCGGCCCTACGCATCGGCCTCGTCCTCGGGAGCTTTCAGGCGTCCGTCGATGGCTTGGCGGAGCCGCAGTAATGTCTCCGGAGAAACCCCGTGCAGCTGTCTCGCAGCGAAGTTTCTCACGCGGTTTTCCCGCAGTGTACGCAGTAGTTCGAGCTGTGCATCCACCAAATCGGGGACCTCGCCGTCGTCGTCCAAAAGGTATCTGGGGTCAACGCCGAAGAATTCGGCGAGGTTCTGCAAAAGCACCGGGTCCGTCGCCATCGAACTGTCCCCGGCACGCATGTAGGCCCAGCGGGAGCGAGATAATGGCGTTCCGCGGTCTGACATGTGCTTGCTTATCTGCGGATATGTCAAGGGCGATGAACCTTGGGCCTCAAAAAGATCCAGGAGTAGATTTAGCTTCCGCGCGAGTTTCGCCTGCGGCTGTTCGGAGATCCCACCGTCGCTGTCGGTCACGCAGTCGTGTCCCCTTTCCGTGACAACCCTGGCCGTCGATGTCCGGATGCTGCAAACCGGGCTCCGAGATGCTGCTCCGCTTCTCTGAGAACATCCAAATCATTCTGACTCAGCAATTGGGCAAGACTTGGGTCCACGAACAGTGCGTCCTGAATCTCTACAAGCATCCTATGCAGCCGGCGCTTGGGTGCATCGGTGCCGTCAATCACAGTCTGAGCCACACTCAGTCGGACCTCAGATCGCTCTGACGTTATTCGGTCCCACGGCCCAGACAGTCGGTCGACGAGGACAGCTGCGGCCCGGGCATCGGACCTGTGCTCCAGCCGACGCGCGGCCGGCGGTAAGGCGAGACCCGCGCAGAGGAAAACCATGGCGCCCACTTCGGCCGCGTCGTAGACGTAGGAGAGACGCGTCATTGCCTCAAGCTCCCCCCTGAGATGAAGAACGTCCATCCCCAGCACGGCAAGGACCAGCACTACAGCCAGAGCGCATCCCAGGCCGATGAACACAAAAGCGACGCGGAAGTACGGTCTTGCCATTGCGGCCCGGAACCTGAAGCAGGTAAAGCCGGTGATGGCCACCACCACACCGATGTAGAGGAACTGAACACTCGAGTACACGGCCGCCGGCCACTGGCTACCGAAATCCCTCATAAAGGAACTGGACGTCCACGGAGCATCAACCAAGCTGAAGCTGACAATCAAGGCCAGAACGACAATCCCGAGAACCGAAAGCCCTGCTCTGTTTTGGATGCCCACCGTCTCGCTGACATCGGCGGCCCGAAGGATCGCACGGGACAGGAAGTAGATACCGACAACCATGAAGATATTGGCGACAAGGTCCAGCAGATTGCGGTTCCCGAGGAGCTGGTCCCCCGCGATGTAGATTCGGTCGACGTTGAGCGTGAGCGCAGTGGCGATGGTAACGGCCGCCACCAGGATGCTCTGGTCCTTGCGCCGCTTCAGATCCGGCAGGAGGCACAGCGCCAGACACCAGATGACGGCTGCGGCAATGGCCTGAATCATCCGAAGATCTGTTCAAACGACCGCGGCTCGAGGCTGCTGTCCCGGATGGCAGCGGCAAAGAGATCCGCCAATGTTTCGGCAGCGGCCTCGATATGGTCCAGGAAGTCACTTCGCCTCAGGATCCGCGATACCTTCTCGCCGGAGAGGTTGGGAAACAACGTCTCCGCATAATCTGAGGACACCACCAACTCATCGTGTCGGAGCACCATATGGCCCAGTTCGTGAAGGATGAATTGCTGGCGATGTAGCGCTGACGGGGTCGGCGCGTGCAGGATTATTTCTGCGCTATCCGTGGACAGCCACAACCCGCAAACCGTTCCCCCATTCAGGGACTCGGAAACATCGACCTCAATCCGCCGCTGCCGGAGGTTCTCAACAATCGATATCAGCCGTTCCAACGAAAGATGGCTCGGCAGATTGAGTGCGAGGAAACCCTCCGCGGCGCATCGCGCCGGCGAATATTTGGCGGAAGCTGTACCGTCCATCGGAACCCCATCCTGCAGCCGTTGCCGACGTGTGCCGCCCGGTCGCCGTTCAATCCAACGGCCCCCTCTTCCAGGACCGTCGAGAATCGCCTCAGTTCCATTGAACGCTCAAGCTCTGGACATGTCCAGAGCCGATCAACTCATCGCCTCCCTGCATGCTGTCCCCGGCGACTCAAGCCTCGGACGGCCCCTAGCGCCCAAGAACCTCACACCTCTGGCATCCAAGGCATTCGCCGTGAGTGTGGACTCACGGCAAGTCATGTCGTAACCAGAGCCCGCAAAGATGAACCAACGTGAGCGGGAAGAGTTGCAGGGAATGTGGCGAGAGCTTCGCGCCGTCGCGCTCGTCTCAGCGCTTCTGTTCCACGCGCTGCGCCAACAGACAACGCGATCGACGACGGCGGCACACCGTTGCCGTAGCGAGCCCGGCTCCCGCCGCGGCCATTCAGCTCCGGGACACCGTTGCTGAATCAGGCCCGGTTTCCGTCCACGGCAAGTCGCGGGCAAGGCTGGCTGCCGCTCTCTTCAGCAGCCGACAAGGCCAAGATTCCCTCCGCATCCAGCTCCGATCCCAAGCCGAGGACATCGACCGGCTCGAAGCCGAGAACACAGAGCAGCGCGAAGTCATCCGGAACCTCCGTGCCGAACTGGCACGACTGCAAAATATCCACCAGACCGATTCCCACGACCTCGTTCACCTCGCCGGCAGGCTCTTGGCCGTCTCGCGTACCAACGGAGCCGAGCTCCACAACAGCACCAAGACACTCTTCCGCCGCCGCGGGTGGACGGCAGCCAGCAGCCAAGCCAGGGTGCAAAAGCCATGACCATGTCCATCGCCCGGCTCTCCGCCCAGTCGGGCCTGAAGTACCTCTTTAAGACCACCATGATGGACGATCTAACATTTGCGCCCGCGGATGCCACCACCTACTACATGAAAGCCGGAACCCCACAGGGCCGCTGGCTCGGCTCCGGCCTGCAAGGCATAAACCGGACCAGCGGGGACGCCGTCACCGAAACAGACGCCGAGGCCATCTTCGACCATGCCGCCCACCCGGACTCCGGCGCTCCCCTGGGCCGCCTCCACGGCCAACCCACCATCGTCCAAAACAGCCAGGGACGCTCCGAAACGCGGCACGCCGTCGCCGGCTTTGACCTCACCTTCAGCGTCCCCAAATCGGTGTCCGTTCTCTGGGCACTGAGCCCCCGCGCGCTCCAGAACGAAATGCTCCAGACACACCACGACGCCGTCAGCGCCACCCTGCAATGGCTCGAAACTTACGTCATCCACACGAGGGCCGGCCGCAACGGTGTCGCCCACCTCGGCATCCGGGGAGCCATCGCTGCCGCCTTCGACCACTGGGAGTCGCGGGCCGGGGATCCGCAGCTCCATACCCATATGGTCATCGCCAACCGCGTCCAGCGCATCACCGACGGCGCATGGGTCACCCTTGATTCGCGGACTCTGTACAAGGCGGCGGTGGCGGCCAGCGAGCACTACAACGGTCTCCTCTTCGACGCCCTCCACCGGAACCTCGGCACCGATACGGATGTCCGAGTGCCGTCTGCGAACACCCACAACCCCAGCCAGCAACTGACCGGCATTGACGACGCCCTGATCCGCGAATTCTCCAACCGCTCGCGCCTCATCGATCTCGAAACTGACCGGCTGGTGGCCGAATGGACCGCCAGTCACGGCGCTCCCCCAACCGCGACAACCACCATCAAGCTCCGCCAGCAGGCAACACTATCCACCCGCACCACCAAACCGGAAGCAGCCATCCCGTTCCACCAGCTCTCCGCCCAGTGGCGCGCACGGGCGGCCGCCAACGGCTTCGAATCCCGAAAAGTGCTCGCCAACACCATTCGACGCTCCCATAGAACTCCGTTCCGGGCCTGCGACTTCACACCGGACTGGGTGGACGCGGTGGGCTCCTTGACCCGCGAGCGCGTCGCCACGAAGCGCGCCACTTGGAATCGGTGGAACCTTCTCGCAGAAGCCGAACGTGTCTGCGCCGAAATACGCTGCCACACACCGGCGGACCGTCACACCATGATTGACATCGTAGTCACCGCTGCCGAAGCCCAGTCCGTCCCACTGAATGAGTACCGGTACACCCTCCCTGCGAACGCCCAGGCCGATCTCCGATTCGCAGACCACAGCATCTTCGATTTCCACGGATCCCGCCTCGACACGGATGCAGGGACCCTCGCCAATGAGGACGTCGTGCTGGAAGCAAGGAACGACGACGGTGGCCCTGCGGTCAGCGCGACCGTCGCCATGGAATCGCTGGCCAGCTACAAACACCGTGGCCGGCTCGATCTGCACACCGACCAGCGGGCGGCAGCAGCCACCGTCCTGCTCAGCGGCCACCGGCTCGATGCCGTCGTCGGTCCTGCCGGAACCGGCAAGACGACCACCCTCGGCGCGGTCAAGGCTGCCTGGGAAGCGGAGTTCGGGGCCGGTACCGTGGTCGGTTTGGCGCCGGCGGCTGCGAGCGCCGAGGTCCTTGGGCGGGAGCTTGTACTGGCTACCGAGAATGTCGCCAAGTGGCTGTACGAATCTGTCGGCCAAGGAGCTGGCAACCGGGCTGCACAGTTTTTCGACACTGAGCAGCGGCTCACCAATCAGGCGGCTAACGGAGGCCCGCAGGCGACGCGCCTCGCCCAGAGAGCCGCCCGGCTTGCCGCCGAACAGGACAGGTGGCGTTTTTATCCCAACCAACTGGTCGTCGTCGACGAAGCCTCCATGGTGTCCACCCTGCAGCTGTCGGCACTTGTACAGCAGGCCCGGGATGCCGGAGCCAAGGTGCTCTTAGTGGGAGACCCGGGGCAATTGGACGCGATCGACGCCGGCGGTGTCCTCGGCTGGCTGGACCGGCAAGGCAAAACGGTGCGGCTGAGCACGATTTGGCGGTTCAAGGAGACGTGGGAACAAGACGCCTCGCTGAAGCTTCGTGCCGGGGACTTCGGTGCCATTGCTGACTACGAGAGCCACGGGCGCATTCAACACGGCGTGTACCTCGACATGGTCGATCAGGCGTACCTCCGATGGCAGGCCGACATACTCGCCGGCAGGTCGTCTATTCTTATCGCAGCGGACAATGACACGGTGAGCATGCTCAACCAGCGCGCCCAGGCCGATCGCGCGGTCCAAGGCGCCGTGGATGCGGATAACTCGGTATGGCTCAGCGACGGACTTCGTGCTGGCACTGGCGACACTGTCATTGCCCGTCAGAATGACCGCGCTGTAACAGACAGCAGCGGTGACTTCATCCGGAACGGATCCATGCTCGACGTCGTCCGTACTGGCAGGCACGACGGCTCGCTGACCGCGGTTCGCCGGGACACCGGCGCAACGATTTGTTTGAGCCGTGACTACGTTGCGGCTTCCGTTGAGCTGGGATATGCGACGACGGCCCACCGCTCGCAGGGCATCACCGTGGACACCGGCCACACCGTGGTGACACAAGGCCGGCTCACCCGTGAGCTGTTGTACGTGAGCATGACCCGGGGACGCGCGGGAAACCACGCGTATGTCAGCGAGAATGATCCTTTGGATGACGAGCCTATGGATCCCGCTATGCAAGCCTCGTGGCGGCAGATCCTCGGCGAGGTCCTTGCCGCCGAAGGCGCCGAACGAACGGCCCACGAAGTCCGTGATGCCGAGCAGTCGAAAGCGGACAGCTTGGAGCGCCTCAGTGCTGAGTACGACTACCTCGCACAACTGGCAGCGGCTGAGGATCTGAGGGCGTTCCTCGCGGCGCGCTCACCGGGCAGGGTCTCCGAGTTTCAGCAATCGCCTTCGTCGGGTGCAGTTGTAGCTGCGTGGCGGACATCAGTTGGAGTCAGTCGGCCGGGCACGCAACGGGTTGTCTCCGCCGCGCTGGAACCAACCGCTTCCGCTCGAGACACAGCGGCAGTCGTCCACTGCCGGCTCCGGCAGTTCCTGTCCACGATGCCCGCCTCAGGCATTGATCCCTTGACCGAGGAACTCCGCACCGTTCGTCCCGACCTTGCCAACATGATCACCCAGGTGCGGGAGCGGATCCGGCACAGGATGGACCATGTCACCATGGCCGCGATGGTGAGTGACGCCGAATGGAAACACAACCTCTTTGAGGCCTTGGGACCGTTCGTCACTCAAGAAGGGGCCACTAGTGTGGTTCGCCGAATTGCCATCTTCAGGGACCGGTGGGGCATAGACGATTCGCCCCTTCCTCTGGGGCCAGTTCCTGCGGCTTACGATTGGGAGCAAAAGGAGCAGCGTGTAAATATCGATCGACTCGTTGAGCAAGCAGGCGTCTCGTCCCTCAGTCCTGTGGATTCCCCTAGGTGGACTGATGGCCCGCAGAAATGGGAAGACCGCCTTATCAATGTCGGCTGGCAACTCTAAACTGGTCGGGAAGGTAATCCGTGGATGCGAACCCAGTCCTGAAGCCGAAGCTTGCAACACCTGCTTTGATTCTGAGCAGCGTGGCAATCGCTGCGTGTGTCGTCTACCTCGTAGGGACCGCGGCCGCCAATCGGCCGCATAATTTGTTCCTGCTACTAACCGTAGCTATTTCACTCCTCGCGGCCGTAGTCGCCGGAGCCGTCTGGGTGGTCCGAACACGCCGGCGGCGTTCATGGGCAGCCGGCGCTACCGAAAAGTGGAATCACTTCAACGACATGAAGCGAAGCAGTGGCACGACGGCAGAGCTCACGGTTCTCAGCGTTGACGCTCTTGAGCCCACAGGGTCGTGGATCACCATCAAGTGGAACCGGTTCGACCACGTTCAGCCCGCATGGATCGAAGCCCTGCCTGAACCGATCTGGCGGGGGACTGTTCTGCTTATCTCACCGGATCCGGCGCAAGTCAGGCCTGGGGCACCATGGCCGGCAACTTATTACATACGGGCTTCAGATTCACTGGCATGGGCACCGGGCAGGGAGGCTTGATCAAGGCCGGAGCCCGACCCTCGGGGCGGGCGAACGGCTTCAGCCGTCATTATTCTCCTCGTGCTCAGGGGTGAGGTCCCAGTTAGCCAACCGCACTGGATGCATGGGCAGGATATGGCGCGAACGGCCGGCAGCGAGAGGGTGCAGACATTGGTGACACTATCAGAGGTAGTGCAACCATGACGTGTACCTGCCCGTCCGTTGTCCGCCCGCGTATGATGATGCGGTCGATTGGGTCCGGCCCTCCAAGTTTATGGGCCCGCGACTCTCCTCACCCTCCGCGGTAACGTGCAGAGAGTTCTTGCGGGCGCCATGGCGAGCAAAAGCGGAGGTAGTACCTGCCGGAATGCCGCCCGACGCGCCACCGACGATTTCCCATTCGATGGCCTGATTGACGAAGCCGTCTATGTCCTCGCGTTCCTGCACGGGAGCCCATTGAACTTGGGTTGCCCTAGACGGATCCCTCCTGCCATTAATCGCCGTGCCGTGCGTGATTTCTGCCTTGTCCTTGCTGAAATAGATCCCGACCTCATCGGGCATGAAGTGGAAGCATCGGTCACCCCTCTGCAGTCAGCTACGGTTGCTTTGACTTGTCTTACCCTCACCCCAAGAACAGGACCGCTCGTTTGGACATTCTTACAACCCTTCAGCCCGCCATTGGCCCCGTCGTCGGCGGAGCTTTGACACTTATCGGCGGATATTTCGCCAGTAAACGCACGGACAAGGCAGCCCGTGCCACGGAACGGCGCAAGCTCTCGCACGACTCCGCACGGGAAGTGGTGTCGCAGCTGGCTGCCGCCGGTGGCATCGCACGCCGAAACCGCGCATCCAACAGTTTCCAGTTGACGGAAATTGGCAACGATCAGCTTATGGACTGCTGTTCAACGATGGAGCACCACGCCAGGTACATCGATGACATCAAGCTTCAAGAGGCAATCACGGAAGCCATCAGCTTCCTGCGTCCCCCGCCGGAGTTCGAAGAGTACCTGGGTGCGTCCGTTAGCCGCATTGTCTACGACGTGCAGCAGTGGATTCCACCTATGGTTCAAGCTCACATCATGGGCAAGCCGATGCCCGACGAACCTGACTTCCTACCCGCCTACCGAACCACCTTTGAGGAAGTTGACGACAACTGGAATCGGGCCATAGAAGACGAGGACCGGGCCCATCGGGAAGAAATGGAAGAGGCCAAAGTTGCCAAGAGCTAGGTTCGTCATTTAACGGAAAACGAAGAGGGCTATAGCCGTTAAAGCGGTAGCCCTCTTCATGTCCCGTCCCCACGGTGGACTCATCGAGATTCGTACTCCGGTCTCCACGGGCCCACAGTGGGAACAGCGCAATGGGACGATTTACGCGTCCTTGAGGATAGGTGTTACCCGCATATGCCCGGTCAAACCGGGTCAAAAGAGGGCTCTCAGGTAGTATCAGGGGGCGGCCCCAGAGGCCGCAAAAGTACTGAGAGGACCGACATGCCCGAGCCTTGGCTCTCTGCTGACGACATCGCTGTGCATCTCGGCATCACGAAGGACACCGTCTATTCCTGGATCGCCGACAAAGGCATGCCCGCGCACAAGATCGGGCGCCTTTGGAAATTCCAAGCCAGCGAAATCGACGACTGGGTCCGCGGTGGTGGCGCCAATGCATCGGGACTTGGTTCCGACTGATTAGCTGTCCCCTTCAAACTGCCTCGACGCTAATGCCGATCAGCCCGTATATCCTGACCCACAGCCCAATACCCGAAGGGAGGCCCCTGTTGGCCACGAGCATCCAGTCACATGATCGCTATGCACTGTCGTTCACCAGCGGTGGGCTCCTGGTGCGCGAGGCAGACGTGATCGTCTCCGAGTATCTACGCTCGCGCGACTGGGTGGCGGTACGTCAGGCAGTCACTGAGCAGAACCTGCTGCAGGCGCGTACGACTTCGTCGAGTGTTCGCCTGACGCGGGAAACAATCCAGCGGCTGGGCGTCTTCGATGATTCGGAACTTGAACTCCTCGCAAAGTCGAGTCTCACCGAGCGCTGTCACTTGATGTGGGCCGCTGCATGCCGTCGTTACGAGCTGATTGGTGACTTCGCGGAAGAGGTCGTTCGCGAACGGTTCCTCCTGATGACGCCCACGCTCGCCACCGAGGACTTTGAGCGGTTCATGACGGGCAAAAGCTTGTGGCACACCGAGCTTGACGAGTTGAAGCCCTCAACGCGCGCCAAACTCCGGCAGAACATCTTCCGCATGCTGCACGAAGCGGGCCTCCGCAGCGAAGAAGGCGCCATCGTTCCGGCGGTGCTCTCAGAGCGAGTCCATGAAGCCCTTGCTGCACGCCGCCCGAGCGACATCCGATTCTTCCCCACCACTCTGCCCATGGAGGCGACGCGATGAGCACGACCATGCGAAGCCTTACGAGCGATGAGAAGCACGTCTACGAAGTGCTGCGCAGTACGCGGTTCTTGAAGATGGAGGGCCTCTCCAAGGAGGTGCCGTTCTTCATCTATCACTACCCGCCCGCGTGGGCGCGCGACGTCGACGGCCTCCGCGACCGCGTCATCACGAAACTCCGTAGCGACGACGGATTGAACGTCCTGGAGATCAACCTCTACGACCTTGCCGTGCAGCTCCTCAGAGAACGTGGCGTGTGGGATCGCGTCTTGGCACTGGAACCGGACATGGACAAGGCCGAGTTCCGCGACACGCTGCAGGGCATGCTCGACCCGCACGATCACCTCGCACCCGCGATCCGCGACCGTCTCGACGCAGAGCCGAGCGACATGGTCTTCCTCGCAGGCATCGGCGAGGTGTTCCCCTTCATTCGCACCCACACGGTGTTGGAGAACCTGCAGAGCGTCGTGACGGGTCGTCCGATGCTGGCGTGGTTCCCGGGGACATACGAATTCACCCAGGCCAGCGGTCACCAGCTGCGGGCGCTGAACGTCAGCGCAAGCGACAGCTACTACCGCGCCAAGGACATTCTGGAACAGGAAGCATAAGCGATGACTACGATCAACGAAATCTTTGCCAAGCCGATCAGCCGGGCCATCGAGGGAGTCATCAAGGCCGATGACACCTCCCACCTCGCCACCGAGGTCGAGGAGTACGTCCTCACGAACGAGGCAGCCAAGGGTCTCGAACACGTGCTGGAGGCCTACACGAACTACACGAACGCCAACGGCGTCTGGATCTCGGGCTTCTTCGGCTCCGGTAAGTCACACTTGCTGAAGATGCTCGCGCACCTGCTCGGAGACATCGATGGCCACGACTACCCGCGTGCCAGGGTCTCCGGGTACTTCCGTGGCAAGGCCGACGACGCGTTCCTGCCCGCGCTGATCGAAAAGGCTGACCGCATCGCCGCGAAGAGCCTGCTGTTCAACATCGACCAGAAGGCCACGCTGATCTCGAAGGATCAGAATGACGCCCTCCTCAAGGTGTTCATGAAGATCTTCGACGAATCCCGCGGATACTACGGTAACCAGGGCCACATTGCCCGCTTCGAACGCGACCTCGACAGCCGCGGGCAGTACAACGATTTCAGGACCGCATTCGAGCGCATCGCCGGTATCCCGTGGACCCAAGGACGCGAACAGGCTGCACTCGAAGCCGGGCACATCGACCAGGCCTTCGCCGAGGTCAACGGCACCGAGAGCCCCGGCATCATCCGTCAATACAGCACCAGCTATTCGGTCTCGATCGAGGACTTCGCCGACGAGGTCGCAACTTGGCTGGACCAGCAACCCGACGGGTTCCGCCTGAACTTTTTCGTCGACGAGGTCGGCCAGTTCATCGGCACGAACACCCAGCTGATGCTGAATCTCCAGACCATCGCCGAATCCCTGGCCACCAAGTGCAAGGGGAGGGCATGGATCTTCGTCACGTCGCAGGAAGACATGGAGAAGGTCGGCGGTGACCGCACGAAGTCGCAGGCCAACGACTTTTCCAAGATTCAGGCCCGTTTCACAAACCGGCTCAAGCTCACCAGCCAGGACGTTGAAGAGGTCATCCGTAAGCGCCTCCTCGACAAGACGGATGCTGCTAAAACCGATCTGACGGCGATCTACGCGACTGAACACGCGAACTTCAAGACCCTCTTCGACTTCGTCGAGGGCCGCCACTATCCGAACTACCGTGACGAGACCCATTTCGTCGGCACATACCCGTTCGTGAGCTATCAGTTCCCGCTGTTCCAGTCCGCGATCGAGGGCATCAGCGACCACTATATATTCGAGGGGCGCAACAGCTCGGTCGGTGAGCGTTCCATGCTCGGTGTCGTGCAGGAAGTTGCCCGCGCGTTGGCCGATAAGCCTCTCGGCCAGCTCGCCTCATTCGACCAGATGTTTGAAGGCATCCGTGCCTCGCTGAAGTCAGCGAACCAGCGCGCGATCAACGACGCGGAACGCAGTCCGTCGCTGCCGCCGCTTGCGATTCGCCTCCTCAAGGCCCTCTTCCTGGTCAAGTACGTGGATACCTTCAAGGCGACGCCGCGCAACCTCACCGTGCTGGTCTACGACCGTTTCGGTACCGACCTCACGCAGCTCGGCAAGGACGTCAACGAGGCCCTTGCCGCGCTGGAAGCACAGACCTACATCCAGCGCAACGGCGACATCTACGACTACCTCACCAACGAAGAGCAGAAAATCGAGCAGGAGATTAAGAACGTCGACATCGACAATTCGGAGGTCTCCAAGAAACTCTCCGACCTGCTCACCGGCTCGGTCATCAAGGCGACCAAGGTCGTCTACGGCAAGAACGGCCAGAACTTCCCGGTCGGGTTCAAACTCGACGGCCAGGCGATGAGCAAGCAGCACGAGCTCGCGCTGCACTTCACCAGTCCCGAGACCGAATTCAGCCTAGAGCAGATCAAAGCCCACAGTGCCGGTCTCGATGAACTTCGCGTTGTGCTCCCGCCCGAGACCGACCGGATCCTCGCCGACCTGCGACTCCTGCTTAAGACCGCGAAGTACGTCAAGCGCGCGCAAGGAGCCAGCCGTACCCCGATCGAGCAGACGATCCTGCAAATCAAGGGCACCCAGAACGCCGAGCGGGAGAATGAGATCGTCGAACGCCTCCGCACCGCTGTCGGCCGCTCGACCCTGATTCACAACGCCGCCATCCTTGATGTCGCCTCGGCTGACGCAATGACTCGGATAAACGACGGCTTCCAGAAGGTCATCGCGGCAATCTACACGAATCTCACCCTGCTGGGCGGCATGAGCTTTACCGAGCAGCAGCTGTCCACGTTCGTGAACCCGCCTGAGGGAGCCCTGCTCGAGGAGACCGCCAGCATCCTGGCAGTGCCCGGGGACGATGTCCTCGCTCACCTGGAGATGAGCGGTAAGCGCCACGTGCAGGTGACGATGAAGCACCTTCTCGAGAAGTACACCACCAAACCGTATGGCTGGGACCAATGGTCGATCGCAGCCGTGGTCGGCTACCTAGCCGGTGGATCAAAGATCGAGATCCAGCTCAACGGCAAGGTACTCGCGCGCACCGAGATAACCCCAGCGCTGCGCAACACCCAGAGCTACCCGAACATGGTCATCGCCCTCCAGCGGGTGTTCGATTCCAAGGTGGTGGGTGCATTCCGGAAATTCGTCATCGAGTTCACCGACGACGGCGCGATCCCCAAGGATCCGCTGGAGCTTGCACGCGTCGGCAAGGAGCATCTCGACACGAAACTCACCGAACTGAAAGGGCTGCGGGCCGGCTCCCGGTACCCGTTCATTGACCAGCTCGACGAGCCGATCCGGATACTCGACGAACTGTCCAGCAACAAGGCCGAGTGGTTCGTCACCGAGTTTGCCGGCGCCGACGATCTACTCGACGCGAAAGACAATGTAATCGACCCGATCAAGGCTTTTCTGCACGGTGCCCAATGCGGCATCTACGACAGCGCCGCGGCGTTCATGCAAGCGAATCAATCCAACATCGCCTACCTTCCAGCCGACGCCACCGACGCGGTTGCGTCCGCCCTTGACGACCCGCAGATCTACCGGGGCAACAAGACCACCCAGCTAGGGGCTGCGTTCAAGGCCTTGCGGGACCAGCTCGGCGAAGTGATTGAGAAGCAGCGCGCTGCCGCCACAGCGGACATCAAGGCACGCTGGGATCAGGTGCCCGCCAGCCAGTCATACAGAGACGCGACCGAGGCCGCCCAGCAAGCGGTGACACGCACGGCCCAGGGCGTGCTCGACCGAGTCCAGCACGAAACACAGATCCCCGCGATCAAGAATCTCGCCTCGCAGTTCGCAGACTCGATCTACCCGCAGATTCTCGATGAGCTGGACGCGGCACGAGTTTCCCCGGTGTCGGAGCCGCCGGTCCCCGGAACCGACGCGAGTTCTGGGCCGACACCGGTGCCCGCCCCGGTCAAGCAGAGCGTCTCGATCACGAAACTTGTGCTGCCCGGCGCTGGTCAGGTGCTCGAAACAGAGGCCGACGTCGACGGCTACCTCAATCAGCTCCGCACGACGCTGCTCGCGACCATCAGTGACAACAAGCGCATCACGCTCTAGGACGGCAACGATATGGACACCAAACCTCTGGAGCGCTTCGCCACGCAGGCACGACGCGAACTCCTAGCAGCCGTCGACGCCCAGGCCACCGCCGTGCTCGCCCCAGGATCCGTTACCCGCACCGAGCGCAGCGGGGTGGTGAAGAAGCTCGAAGCCGAGATCGCCGCACATGGCCGCAACTACGTGATCGACAAGGTCGCATACACCTGGTTCAACCGCATTATCGCGCTGCGCTTCATGGACGCCCGCGGCTACACCGACGCGGGTGTCGTCTCGCCCACGCAGGGCCAAGCGCATGGCCAGCCGGAAATCCTCGCCGATGCCAAGCGGGGCAACCTCAACACCAACGTTGTGATCAACAAGAAGACGACCGAGGCGATTCTCGGACTACTTGGAGGCACGCGCCGCAGCACCGATGCCGAAGGTGAAGCCTACGCGCTGCTGCTGACCGAATACTGTCGCTACTGGCACAAGTCGATGCCATTCATGTTTGAGCGCGAGGGCGACTACACCGAACTGCTTGTACCCACCGGATTACTCGCGGACGGTGCGATCCTGTCCCGGGCACGCGAGGTGCTCACAGATCAGGTTTGCGACGACGTCGAAGTGATCGGGTGGCTCTACCAGTTCTACATCTCGGAGAGAAAACAAGAAATATTCGATAGCAAGGCCAGGCGGGGGGCCGCCGAGATCCCTGCAGCGACTCAGCTCTTCACACCCCACTGGATCGTCCGCTATCTCGTCGAAAACTCCCTGGGGCGCTTGTGGATGCTCAACCGGCCCACCTCACGCCTTGTCGATCAGATGGACTACTACATCGCCCCTGTGGATGAAGAGGCCGCCTTCCTGAAGGTCGCTGGCCCCGAAGAACTGACCGTGATCGACCCTGCTTGCGGCTCAGGGCACATGCTGACATACGCTTTCGACCTGCTCTACGCGATCTACGAAGAAGAGGGTTATGCGCCATCGGACATTCCCGGTCTCATCCTCACTCACAACCTCCACGGCACCGAAATCGACCCTCGATCAGGGGCACTAGCTGCCTTCGCGCTGACGATGAAGGCGCGGGCCAAGCAGCGGACCTTCTTCAACAAGCAGGTCGAGCCGAACATATGCGTGATCGAACCGATCTCGTTCGGGCTGGACGAATTGGACTTCCTCGTCACCAAGGACGGGGACCGCTACGCGGAGGAGGCGTTCTGGAACCAGTTCCGCGATGCCGACACTCTGGGGGCGCTCATTCAGCCGGATCCTGAGCGGACTAAGCATGCGGAAAGCGTGCTGGCAGCAATCGATATTGGCACCAACGACGCCATCCACGAGCGGACACTCGAACTTGCTCGTAAAACTGTGGTACAGGCGGAAACCCTGAGCCGTAAGTACTCCGTGGCCACGGCTAACCCACCATACATGGGCAGTAATAACATGAATGCCCGTCTCGCTGACTTTGTTAAAGGCGCATACCCGGGGGGAAGGCAAGACCTCTATGGATGTTTCGTCTTGCGTGCAATGAACTTCGTCCTCCAAGGCGGCTTCGTTGCTAAGATTATTGGCGATACATGGATGTCTATCTATAGTTTCCAGGAGCTCCGAACAGACATTCTCAATGGCCACTCTTTTAACAGTTTCGTTCATCTGGCCGACGTCTCCAATCACCCAGACGTCTTCGGAGCAAACGCCGCTTTCGTTCTTTCGATGACTAATTCTCCGGGCCGGCATGCACCTTTCGTTCGCTTGACGCCGCTGAATGAACAAGAGAAGCGTCTTCGTCTCATAAAGGCGATCAGCGATCCCGATTGTGAGTGGCGGTTCGCAGCATCGTCCGACGACTTCACCACAGTGCCTGGTTCGCCGATTGCGTACTGGCTATCGCAGCCGATGCGAAATGCTTTCGCGGGCACCACCGAGTGGCGCGAAAAAAATGTCGCCAAGGGAATCAAGGCCGATCCCTTGGGCGACGCGGTACGAGTTGCCAAGGGGATCACGACCGGCGCCAATGCAACATACTTGCGCAACTGGTGGGAAGTCTCGTGGTCGAACGTCGAAGTCGATAGGCAGCCAGGTATTCCGGGGGGCGCGCGCTGGGTTCCGGCAGACAAAGGAGGGGAGTTTAGGCGCTGGTTCGGTAATAACGAGTACGTAATTGACTGGTTTGATGACGGTCGCCCGATTATCGAATCGAAATCTTCGACGCCGCGGAACTTGTCCACGGCATTTCAGTGTTCCCTCGCATGTTCCAAGATCGGATCTGGCGACGTTTCGTTTAGGGAGCATTCTGGTGGATTTGTCTTCACGGATGCCGCGGTTAGTATCACGAGTCCAACAGCTGACCTCCGTGTAATTTCTTCTTTCCTCAACTCCAGTACGGCGCAAGCGATGATGAGAGCACTTGCTCCCACTCTCAACTTCGAGGTTGGGCAGATACGTTCATTGCCAAACCCGGCAGTTCGGCGCATTGAGGTCCTAGAGCTAGTTGAATCTCTGACTGCGGCCGCTCGGAGTGACTGGGACCGCTACGAAAAATCCTGGGACTTTTCATCCAATCCGCTCCTCCTAAACGAGGATGGCGTGCTTGCTCGCCGTGTGGCCTTCGACTCGGAAGAATGTCGAACTCGAGCGGCCAATCAGCGCCGGTGGGAAGAAGCTAATAATGAGCTGGTCGCCGAGACCTTCGGGCTCCAAAGCGACGTGTCGACGGAGGTTCCCCTCCATCGAGTATCGCTGTCGCAAAATATCGAGTTCCGATACGGTCAGGGGAAGTCCGCTGCCGACTATTTGCAGTTGGAGCGCGCAGAGGCCGTCGGAGATCTCATCTCCTATGCTGTCGGCTGCATGTTCGGTCGCTACAGCCTCGACGAGGCTGGCCTGGTCCTCGCCAACCAAGGAGCAACGCTGCAGGACTACCTTGCGAGGATCCCGACTCCAACATTCTGTCCCGATGCCGACAACGTGATCCCGTTCGTCGATGACGGCTGGTTCGGGGACGACATTGTCGAGCGGTTCCGTCAGTTCCTGCGGGCAGCTTTCGGTACGGAGTACTTTGAGGAGAATTTGCGTTTCGTCGAGGAGTCGCTTGGTGTGAAGACGCTGCGCGACTACTTCATCACTAAGGCGGGCAAATCGAAGTTCTACGACGATCACGTCCAGCGGTACAAGAAGCGGCCTATCTACTGGTTGTTTTCGAGTCCTAAGGGCTCGTTCAACGCACTGATCTATATGCACCGTTACAACCCGTCAACGGTCCCGACGGTGCTCAATGAGTACCTGCGTGAGTACCGGGCCAAGTTGGAGGTCGCCCTCGCTAACGCGGAGCAAGCTGCTGCCGCCGGCTCCACAACGGACCAGAAGGAAGCTGACCGGCTGCGCAAGGTGCTCTCGGAACTCCGTGACTACGAGCACGATGTGCTCTACCCTTTGGCAACTCGGCAGCTCGCGATCGATCTCGACGACGGCGTGAGAGCGAACTACCCCAAGTTCTATCCGGCACTTAAAAAGATCATCGGGTTGGAGGCGGCAGAGTGAGCAAAGCGTCTTCGATCTCAGCCCACCTTGCGGCGCGCTTCGATCAGGACCGGCTGGTGGTGTGGCACGACCCCGAAGGTAGTTACGCCACCGACGTCGACGCCCAGGCCCCGCCCGGTGTAACGCTGCTGCGCGTCCAGAACGACGAGTTCTCAATCAAACATCGTGTGCTACGCGACGAGCCCAGCACAAAGTTTCTGATCTATCGCAGCGGTCTTGTTGCTGAAGGGCCGGGCAACTGGCTGCTGGATCTCGAACTCGCATACGGTGTGTTCACCGCAGATCACCGGGCGCTCATGCGGGCAGACCTCGGCCTCACCGCGCCCGGATCCGAAGGACTTATTGCTGAGCACGGGACGTTTTTTGGCGACGCGAAGCTGGTTGCGAAGCTTAGGCCATTGCTGAGCACCAGCGATGATCTCGCCAAGGTCCAGGCGAAGATGTGTGCGGTCGTGCTCGACCAGAAGGAACACAGCTTCTCCGAGCTGATCCGTACGCTGCTGGTGCAGCACGCCGCGGGTGACAGTTCCGGTTACGAGGCGCTCGTCCATCAGGGGCTTGCCGACTTCCATTGGGCAGGGGCCGCGACCATCTACGGTTACCACTCTGAGACGCCGAGCGTGGCCGGGTTCGTGCTGTGGATGTTCAAGCAAGCCCGGGGCGGGTTCGCGGCCACGACCTCGAACGCCGCGCGCAATATTGAGATTGACTTTCGTAGCTTCCGGAATGACCGTCAGAGCCTGGTCGCCCTAAAGAAGCTCGCGCTTCAGGCCGAAACTGACTTGGACTACGTCGAGCAGGCTAAGGACGCGTCGCTTGCTGAACTCGTGGCGACCGACATTTTCGATGCGGGTGAGAGAGAGATCATCCGCCGCTTGATCGACGGCATTGCCGCCCAGACGATCCAGCCCAGTGACATTGCCGACATGATCCGCACCCGTCGCCGTGACAGCATTTGGTTTGACGACTACGCGACGCTTTATGCGGCGCTCGGCGCGGCGGCCGAGCTGATCCCGTCGATCCGTTCTGCACGGATCGACATGTCGAGTTTCGATGATGGCTTCAGCCGTTACCGCGATGTTCTCTTCCGCATCGACCAGCTCTACCGGCAGTACACGCTCGCGTCGCAGACCGCCGAGTTCACGCAGCCGTTGGAAGCGCTGAACGAGCAGGTGGAGAACGCCTACGTCACCGATTTCCTCTCCAAGCTCGGGATCAGCTGGCAACAACAGGTCGACCAGGTCGAGACGTGGAAGTCGCTCGCGATTACCTCGCAGCGTTCTTTCTACCGCCACTACATCGCCCCGCAGGTGCGCGGTGGACGCAAGAAGGCCGTGGTCGTCATCTCCGACGCGCTGCGCTACGAGGTCGCCGACGAACTGACTTCCAAGATCCGCAGAGAGAACAAGTACGACGCCAAGATCGAGGCCATTCTCGGGGTATTGCCCAGCTACACCCAGCTAGGGATGGCGTCGCTGCTCCCACACAAGACGCTCGCGCACTCCGAGAACGGCGACCCCGTGCTCGTCGACGGCCAACCCTCCAACGGCACGGCGAACCGCTCGAAGATCCTTAACTCCGTCGGCGGCACGGCAGTCCAAGCCACCGAATTCCTGAAGATGAAGCCCGCGGAGCGGCGCGATCTCTACGCCGCGCACCAGGTGCTGTACGTCTATCACGACACCATCGACGCGACCGGTGACAAGGCGGTGTCGGAGCACCGGACGTTCAAGGCCGCGGCTGATGCGATCGATGACCTCGTCGACATCGTCAAGAAGCTTGCGAATGCGAACGCGACGAACATCTTCGTCACCGCCGACCACGGCTTCCTGTACCAGGAGTCGAAGCTGGCGCCACAGTTCAATCTGACCGTGAAGCCGCAGGGCGACAAGGTCGTGGTCGCGAACCGCCGTTACGTTCTTGGCCGAGGGTTGAAGGAAGATGACGCGTTCCGCCGTTTCTTGCCAGAGCAGCTCGGGCTGTCGAGCGATCTGGAAGTTCAGATCCCGAACTCGATCTGCCGGATCGTCAAGCCTGGTGCCGGGTTCCAGTTCGTCCACGGGGGTGCGTCGTTGCAGGAGATCGTGGTGCCGGTCATCTCGATCAACAAGGGACGTTCCGACACCGTTGAGCCTGTGAATGTCGACATCCACCCGGAGTCCGACAAGATCACGACCGGTCAGATCGTGGTGAAGCTCTTCCAGCAGAGCGCTGTCACTGATCAGCGCACTGCGAGGAAGCTGCGTGCAGGTCTCTACTTCGGTGATCAGCTGATTTCCAACGAGCCCGAGTTGCTCTTCGATGCCGAGAGCACCGAGGGGCGTGATCGGTTCCAAAGTGTCCGTCTGCTGCTGAGCAAGGACGCTGATGAGGCGAACAACCAGAGCGTGGAGTTCCGGCTCTCCGAGCCGATCGGTGACACCGGCGAGTGGAAGAAGTACAAGAGCGTGCCCTACACACTTAAGCGCTCCTTCACCACAGACTTCGACTTCTAAGGAGCAATCTTGAGCGAAAACATCGACTTGGTCCAGTTAGCGCCCGTAGAGGACACCTACACCGAGTCCTCTGAGGGTGGCGCGCCGAGCGAGTTGGATCGCAAGATCAATGAACACTTCGCAGGGGCCGTGGTCCGGAAAGACCTCGTCAAGGCGGTCAAGGGCAATGCGATCGTGCCCTCATACGTGCTGGAGTATCTGCTCGGCCAGTACGCGGCATCCGACGACGAGGCCACGATCCAGGCGGGTATCGACAAGGTACGGGACATCCTCGCTCAGCATTACGTGCACCGCAACGAGTCTGAGCTGGTGAAGTCGAAGATCAAAGAGCGCGGGCGTTACCGGATCATCGACAAGGTCAGCGTCACTCTCAACGAGAAGGACGATGTCTACCACGCCTCGTTCGCGAACCTTGGGATCAGCAGCGTGGTCGTGGATTCCGCCACCGTCAATGCCCACCAGAAGCTGCTTGTCGGAGGCGTGTGGTGCCTGTGCGACGTCGAGTACTTCCACACCGAAGACAACCGTGTGTCCCCGTGGATTCTTGGTTCCCTCAAACCGATTCAGATGTCGAACTTCGACTACGACGGGTATCTCGATGCACGCGCGAAGTTCACCACCGATGAGTGGATCGACCTGCTGATCCAGTCGATCGGATTTGAACCCGATAAATTCGGGCGCCGCGGAAAACTGCTGCAGTTGGTGCGCCTGATCCCGTTCGTGGAGCGCAACTACAACCTCGTTGAGCTGGGCCCCAAGGGCACAGGCAAGTCGCACATCTACTCGGAGTTCTCACCGCACGGCATGCTCATCTCGGGTGGAGAGGTGACCGTGCCGAAGCTGTTCGTGAACAACGCAAACGGTCGCCTCGGCCTCGTCGGGTACTGGGACGTCGTCGCTTTCGATGAGTTTGCGGGCAAGAAGAAGCGTACGGATAAGGCGCTGGTCGACATCATGAAGAACTACATGGCGAACAAGTCGTTCTCCCGCGGTGTGGAGACGCTTGGCGCCGAGGCATCGATGGTTTTCGTCGGCAATACCTCGCATACCGTGCCGTACATGCTCAAGCACTCCGACCTGTTTGACGAGCTGCCCGAGAGCTACCACGACCCCGCATACCTCGATCGGCTGCACTTCTACATCCCCGGATGGGAAGTCGACACGATCCGTGGCGAAATGTTCTCGACCGGATACGGGTTCGTCGTTGACTACATCGCCGAGGTCCTCAGGTCGATGCGCAATCTCGACTACTCCGACCGCTACCACAAGCACTTCACGCTCGGGTCCGACATCTCGACACGTGATCGCGACGGCATCCACAAGACCTTCTCTGGGCTGATGAAGCTGCTCTACCCGCATGACCAGGCGACCACCGCAGAGGTCGAAGAGGTACTGCGCTTCGCAATCGAAGGGCGCAAGCGCGTCAAGGACCAGATCCTCCGGATCGACGCCACCATGGCAGCGGTGAACTTCGGTTATGACTCACCCGGCGGTGGCTGGTCAGCGGTAACGACGCTTGAGGAAGACGAATACCCGACCCACTACCATCGACGCCACTCGACTGCCCCGACTGGTGGGCCATTGGCCGAGTCGGACGAGCCGGTAGTCTCCACCTCGGCATCGTCATCGGTTCCCGCATCCGCGCCCGGCTCCCTTCAGGCGGAACTGTTCCGAGGACAACGGGACTTCCTGGACAACCAGCGGGGTATCTCGTACGAGACGCTGCTCATGCCGTACCTGCGAGGTGCAACCGAGATCGAGCTGCACGATCCGTACATCCGTATGGGACACCAAGGCCGCAATCTCGTCGAGCTGCTCGCACTCATCGCCGCGGCAAAGGACCCGGCAGACGAGGTCACCGTCAACCTCTTCACAGTGCTCGACGAAGACCCCGAGCACCAGACGAAACAACTCCGCATGCTCAACGACATCGTTCAGGGAGCCGCTCAGCAAGGCATCAAGGTCAACGTGGCGAAGGATCCCGGCGGCCACGACCGCTGGATCCGAACCGACACCGGCTGGCGCATCAACCTCGGCCGCGGCCTCGACATCTTCCAGAAGTCAGACGGCGGCTGGTTCGACTTTGGCACGAGCCGCCAGGAGTTCCGCCAGGTCCGAGCCTTCGGAGTCACCTACATTCGCGAAGAGGGTTGACATCATCGACCTGATCGGCCGCGTCGTGGCGCTCAGCCTAGAGACCAACCGGATCGTGGACGCATTGCCAGGACTCGGGCTCGACTAGCACTGCCCTACCCTATGCAGCCGGATCGCTTCTGCGTCACTCCACGCTCTGGCCGCCTCAGCCTCAGCCTCGGGCGAGATTCTTATCCGGACCAGGCCATACTTCTGCTACCGTCGGCTCGGCAGCGCAGCCGGCGTCTGCTCTGCAGGTGGCTGCCCGGAAACCTGCCCCACTGATTGGGGCTCGTTCCGGACGGTAACGGCGGTAATGGTGTTACCTGTTACCCGATGGGCCAAAACTCCCGATCCGATCCGTACTTGCCCTTCGCCGTTCCGACGCCAGTCCCGAGCCGGAAGCCTCGGTGGACATAGCCGCCAATGAGCCCGATTCTGCCGCATCTGAGTGTCAGCGCCTGCCCTCTACGATGGTCCCGCAGCAAGCGAAGGGCGGTCTCAAATGAACCAACAAGGCAGTGGCAAGGCGACCCGCGTCCAGGTCGCCGGTCTGTGGATCGCGGCGGCCAGCCTGGCCCTGGCGCTGCTCCGCACCATATTCGACGTCCTGGAAGTGATCGCACGGTAAGCCGGCACCGGATGAGCCCGGCGCTGGCGATTGCCTAGGGGCCACCCATGAGGTCGCACGTGAACACGCCTTCCGCGGTGCGGATCGAAAAGGAGGTCACCACGCTCTCCCCTGGCGGCGGCTCGGCAGCGTAGATGTCGGCGCCGCCGGCGGTTTTCCCTCGTATCGTCAGCCCGTCCAGCGTGCGTCCCGGACGCGGCTTGGCGTCGGGCCCGCAGTTGAACTCCCTGTCATCGTACTGGACTTTGGACGGCACTTCCTTGGGCCACAGGGTCCAGTCCGAGGTCTGCAGATACACAGTCCACAGCCTGATTCCGATCGGGACCAGAACGATCAGCAGTACTACTGCGGCCGACGCCGCCCATGCCACTGCCCGCTTCCCCCCGGTTCACGCCGCAACTCTCGGGGACATACGCGGCGGAGTCGACGGTCTGTGCAAGCTGCCGGTCAACTGATGACACGCCTGATCAGTGCTGCTGCGTCCTGGACGGCGTCATGGGCCATGGTCAGCGGTTCCGGCTCGCCGGATACTGTCAGCCCGGCAACGTCCCACAGTCCGAAGCTGGCCCAGCGCGGCTCGTAAAAGGACCACCAGGAGAGGCCGGCGTAGTCCCCGGCCTCGTACATTGACCGCGCCCACTGCTGCGTGGAGGCCCGGTCCCTGGAGACGACGCTGCTGGGCCTGAGCGACCATTCCTGCAGTACCTCCGGGTCATCCAGGTCCAGGATCGGCGGATCTCCCACGTACCGCACGAGCGCTTTCCTCGTGCCGTCGGGAGTTCCCGGGTGCGGGGCAAGGACGTCGGGAGTCCAGACGGGGTATCGTCCGAAGGCTTCCGCGACGGCGCCTTCAGCCGAGTCGCCGACGTAGAGCACCGTGTACTCGCGCTCCGGGTCATCCACCCGGCCAGATCCCTGCCGCGGCCAGATGTAGAGCGGGTGCCCGTTTTCGGTTGGGGAGGAAGCGGCGGGGTGCCAGTTGAGTACGCGCCAGAACTCCACCTAGGCGAACGCCCCCTGTTCGAAAGCGCGGATCGCCTCGATCACCGGTGCTGCGCCTTCGAGCCGGTACACGTCGATGGGACGGGCGCCCAGGTGGGGGTCCTGGCCTTCCAGCCAGAGCCTGGCCTGGGCCGGGGTGAACGCGCTGTGCAGATGACCCACGAGGGCATCCAGGTCAGCGAGCTGGGCGCGGTTCTCCTCGTTCGGCGCGTCCTGCCCCGACACCCACCTGCCGGGCCTGTCCTTATTAACTCCGAGGAGGGCCGCCACGGCGTTGTTGCCGAGCGCGTTCACCAGGCGCTGCGTGATGGCGCGCGGACCGTAGTCCGGTGCGTCTTTCAGCCCGGCCAGGTTGACTGTGACCGTCTTGGCCGGAGCCTTGCCCCGGGCCGTGGCACGGCGGGGCGCAACCTTGAATCCCTTGGGGAGAAGAATGACGCCGTTCCGCATTTTGACCGGGGTTTCCCGGCCGCCGCCCTTGAGGATGACGGTCTGCTCGACGGCTTTCCGCTGCTTTTCCATAGCCCAACACTATCTGTTGGCCTGTGCGTCTGGAAGGCCCTGTTTAGTGGTGCGCTGTCCATGTGTCGGAACGGCGGGCCACGTTGAAGACGACGTCGACCCACTCCGGCGGGAAGCCGGCGCCCGGCCGCGTGATGGCGTCCAGTAGGCGCTCCCCCGCAGTCAGTGCGTCGTTATCGCTCGCTACCCCCATAGTCGACCAGACGGCGACCAGCGGCCGGCCCCGCAGGCCCATCCTGACTGCGAGGGAAAGATGCTCGGCTGCGACGATGGCGTCCCGAGAGATGGACTCGATCCATTTTTGCCGGTAGCGGTCGGAGTACACGGCGCCGTCGGCTCTGGCCGTGACGTCATACGTGGTGGCCTTCGTGTTGATGGCCCAGACACCGGTCGGTCCGATAACAAGATGATCGATGTCTTTCCGCGGACTCAGCGGGACCGAGTGCAGGACGCGGTAGCCGTCCCGCTCCAGCCCCGCCAGGACGCCGGCCGTCCTCTGCTCGCCAGCAACCCCGGCACGATAGGAAGCATCATCCTGGTTCTCAATGAGCTGTCCAGGCCGGTTCGCAGACAGATCCGACCAAGGAAGTACATTCAGGAGGGATGGCTGCGGTTCCGGGGCCTCGCCAAGCTGGGCAGCGGCGATGAGCCGCCGGGCTGCCGTGAGCGGGGACAGGCCAGCAAGTGCCCGCTGCAGCAATTCGCTGGTGGCTGCCGATTCCGGGAAGGCCTCCATCGTGGCCAGATCCAGATAGCCGACCTTGGTCCCGTCCTGAAGGTTGATGTACAGCCGGCGAACGTCCTTCATCTTCCAGGGGTTGTAGACGAACTCCCGACCATCCCGGAGCACGGGCGGATCGGCGACCGCGACAGCTGAAGTACTCCCCGATGCTCCTTCTGCGTCGCCCGATCCTTCGTTCATCCATGCGAACTGATCCACGGTGTTCCCTTTCGATTGGCTCTACAGGGGAACATGCGCAGATCAGTCCCGGGCGGGCAGAGTTTCCTGTTCGACGTACCGTGACCGTGCCGTTCGTTTCGGCCGAACCGCGTCCTTGGCCACGGGAGCGCCGTCATAGGTCTTCATGTACCTGTAGAGGGTGGCTTTGGACCAGCCGACCGTCTTGGCGGCGTGCGCGGCCGTCTTGCCCTCGGCCATCAGACGGCGAGCCGTATTTACGCGCTCCCTGGCGACAGACTCCTCCATCGGCGCCGGCCCGAACCGGACACCCCGTTTCTGGGCGCTGATAACCCCGGCCCGCACTCTCTCGTTGATGAGCTCGCGCTCGTACTCCGCCAGCGTTGCCATGATCGCCAACTGCATCCTGCCCTGAACGCTGGTCGGATCCAGATTGTCCATGATCGAGTGGAGCCGGACGCCGCGCGACGTGAAGTCGTTGACTGTGTTGAGAACGTCGATCACCGACCGTCCGATACGGTCCAGCCTCCAGAAATAGATGTCGTCGTCGTCGCGTGCGTAATCCATCAGGGCCTTCATGCCTGGCCGCTCCTTGGCCTCCCTGGCCCCGGACAGTTCATCGGTGAAGATCCGCTTCGGATCCACGCCGACGGAGATGAGTGCCTCGATCTGCATGCTGGCATCCTGGTCTGAGGTGGAGATGCGGGCGTATCCGAGTTTCATCTTGGCTCCTGGTGTCGCAGTCCGGGTTTCCTTGAGGACATCTAAGACAACAACTTGTACCGGCTTGGTGAGACATTATTAGCCCCACAACGGCGGAAAATCAGGCACTGGAGCAAAAGTGCCATGACCTATAGTTCGTGAGACCATACGGGTCGGTTTCGCGCGGCCTTCGCGACTGGGGGTCGGTTCATTGCGGCGGCAGCTTGAGCAGTTCCCGGAAGAATCCTTTCAGCATGTCCTCAGCTTTTCCGCGGTCCACAAACTCTTGGCCGCCGAAGCGGTACACCTCGTAGCCGTCCAGTCGGAGCCGGCGGTCTTCGGCCACCATCGACGCATACAGGTCTGGCCGGGGACGTCCGTCGCTCGAGTAATGCTGCTTGCCGTCGAGCTCGATGACGATGCGGCGACGGTTTGGCAGAAGCAGAAGGAAGTCCATCCGCTGGCGGACAAGCGGGCTGCCTTCCCTCTTGGTGTACGGGTCGAAGTGCAGATACACCTGTGGAATCAGGGCAGGCAAGTCGAAGCCGAACGTTCCGTAGAGGCCACAATATGTGTCGAAGAGAAACTTTTCTGCCTCGTTGTCAGATAGGGACAGCTTGAGGCGGCGATAGAGGTCCAGGGCGACATCGCGCTCGGTGTCGTCCGGGACCTTGTCGGTTTTTGCCCACCATGCCAGAAGAGCCCGCCAGGTCAGCCCCTCTAGAGGAAGGGGACGATCATAGAAAAGGCAGCGGTCAACGTCCCCGAGGATTTCGATGTCGTTGTTCACTGCGTCGCGTAAGACAATCCTCGGCTTCGGTCCGTCCGCAGCGAAGATGAGGTTCTTCAGCTGCCCCGCCACGCCTCCGGCTCCCGCCAGGGTAAGAAGATGCTCCAGCTCGTCAGACGGGTAGTCGACACACACTTTATGCCCAAGGGCAGTCAACTCCTCCAGCGTCAACCCTTTCAGCTTCCCTTCCACGTATCGGTATTTACCCGCCCACGGGTCTTCGCCTTCCCCGGCCGGTTCGAGCCCGTAGCGGACGCATTCAGCGGCTACCTCATACGCCTTCGCACCCGAAATCGCTTCGGCTATGGCGCTTCGCACGGTCTTCACGGTTGCTTGCTTCGGAAGCTCACGGGCCGGTGTCGCCTGGAATAGCCCAGCAAAAATGTCAAGAGAAGGACCGGCGGCAGGGCTTGAATGCGAAGTCACATCCCAAGTCTCCCAGTGCATGTGCTGATTCCTTGTCCGCCACGGCCTTAGGTTTCGGCTCCAGCCGGACCGCTCCCCACGTGGATCATGCGGGAGCATACTGGGCACATGACTGACTCCGACGAATTCCTAGCTTGGGTGAGGTCCTCGTTGTATGAGGCGGAACTGGCGCTTCACAACGGCGATGCCGGCCCGCGGCGAGCAATCTGGTCCCGCAACGAACCCGTCTGTGTCCTGGGCGCGTGGCGCAACGCCTTCGGGCAGCAGGAACTTGAGGCGCTGTTCGTCGGCCTTGTGGCCCAGTTCTCTAACTGCAGCTCATACCGTTTCGAACTGCTCGCATCTGATGTGAAAGGCGACATGGCCTACACAGCGGGCTTGGAACATGTCTCCGCCTCCGTGGACGGAGAACGGCGGGCCTTCATCCTTCGGGCCACGCAGGTCTCCCGTCGCGAGGAGGGCGTCTGGAAGGTCGCGCACCGCCCCGCCGATACCGCGTCAGGGTAAGAGCCTGCGACGTGCGGGTAGTCGCCCATCAAAACGTGTGAACTAAAGGTTGCCGGCCCTGTCCACGGGGAACCTCGCCCCGGCTGCCTACCTGGCAATAGGTCACAGAGGCCTGGGCGATTAGCATTCGTGGAGTGACAACTGCTGCGCGCTCAGACGTACTCTCAGACCAAGATCTGCGGTTGATGCGACAACTCGTCATCGGAGTGATCCCCAGGGCTGAGGAATTGACGGGTTTGGCGGTAGGTCGGGAGCCAGGGGAAGGCTCTGCAGCACAGCGGTTTCTCAGTGACAACCTGAATTTGGCCACTTCCCGGGGCAGCACCCACGTCCGGCATGCCCACTTGGCCACGGCCTTCTACAACGCCACGGCACTCGACCATATGCGGGCGTTCGTGACCCTGCTTAGAGCAGGGCGACACATCATGCCCCTGGCGACGGTTACAAGAGCGGCAGTTGAAGCCTTTGCTAAAGCCAACTACCTGTTGAGCGCCACCTCAATCGAAGAGCTGCTGCACCGGCATATCAGTCTCGCCAACATGGAACTTTTCGTATCCACCAAGCACAGCGAGTTCGCCTTCTTCGACGGAACCGGGGTAGACGGCAAGGAATACCTTGAGGGGATAAGGGGCCTACTTGCCCAGTTGGGGCTTGGAAAGATCGATCGGATTGGGCTGACCACGCTGGCCTCCGACCTTCTGAGCGAAAGTTCTCCGGGTGCCCTTGGGCGCCACTTCTATTCACAGCTGTCATCGGTGGCACACGGGGAGACCGCTGGTGTCTCCATGTTCATCCAGGAGGCGCCTGAAAGCCGCCTTCATTTTGTTCCCCGCCGTGATGTCCTGCTCCCCTACGCAGGAATCCTCTTTGCGACTTGCCGAGTCGTGCTGGAAAAGTTGATCGAGCATTTCGGCATGGCGCCCGAGCACCGCGAAGGCTGGCGTGGAGTCATCGAGCGGGCCGAGCCATGGATTGTGGAACTGAGCGACTCAGATCCACTGTTGTAATGCCCCTAATGCGTACGTCTGCCACCCCGCATGCCGACACAGTTGTCGAGTGCTGCCCTGCGGAGGCCGCAGGTAAGAACCTCCCGCGGTCATACCGGGCACGTCGATCGACACTCAGGCATTAGGTCGCGGCACTACCGGCTCTCACTCCCCCGCCTGGATTCGCTTCACCCTCCTGCCCAATTGGAGGTCGATCACCTGGGTACGCGATACTTACTGGCTAGTTGATAGATCACGATTTTGGGGGCCCTGTGGGACTTGAAGAAGAAGCCGTTGTTGTTCCGCTCGTCCCACTGGAAGCGGAGCCCAGCACCGAGACTATGCTCCGGATGCTGCTCAATCGAGAGGCGCTCGTCATCAGTCGGGCCCCAAGGCCTGCAGAAAGCACCACAACCGGGATGGTCGCACCGGCCTCCGGAGCGTTCGCCAAGGCAATCAGCCAAGCGATCGGACAAGCTGGCCGTGCCGCACAGACCGAAGGCCTATACCGGGTGATCCTGCCGAGCGGATCGGTGGCACGAGATCTCGTCCCTGCAGTTGGTGGCGGTTTTCGTGGAATCGCCCGGGCGGCAGGATCAACAAAGATCGCCGGACACGTACGCCTCGTACCCGCGGCTGCAGGGACCGGTGCCACCGTGGCAGCCGGGCCTCTCATCGCTACCGTCGGCCTTGCCGTAGCGGGAGAGATGCTGGCGCAGCATCAGATGAATATAAAGCTCGACGCGATCAAGAACGCCGTGATCGGAATCCAGTTCCGCATGGACGAAGACGAGCGTTCGGTCTTGGCAACTGCAGAGCAACAAGCCCACAACGTGGCAGGTTACCTGCTGGATCAGGCCGAGATACCCCATATTTCCTCCGTCAGCCATGCATTCGGCGAAATGGACACCTTGACCAACAAATACATTCGCCGGCTCGATCGTTGGCTGGAGGTAGCCGAGAAACATCGCGACTCTGCCCGCGTGTACGGACCTGATCTCATGAAGGAACTCGTCGACAAACGGGACAACCCGGTGCGGGAATTCGAGCAGATGGTGCCCCAGACGTACCAGGCACTGGCGCTCCGGGCACGAGTGGTCGTACTTGAGAAAATCGCGGCAGAGTTCTCGAATGCGGATCGGCCGCTTCCTCATGTCGAGAAGGTCCTTCGCGACCAGCTGTCAGGACTTGCCAAGCGACAGGAGCAGCTTGTGGGTCTCCTTGATGACCTCAATGTCTTGCAGATTGATTCGAGCAAGGTGCCGGTTGCATTCGCAGGCAAAGGCGCACTCGAAGCCCGCACGAGCTTCGGGCGTCTCGCCCGGGCACTTCACTCGACTCCTGACAGCCTGCCCCTTTTGACAGAGTCCGATCAGACTGTTCTCGAGCTCGCTCCTACGGCAGAAGGGTTGGACGTCATCGCGCCTGCCGAGAAGTAGATGCATGTGGAAAGCTCTGAACATGACAAAGGGATCGACATCGAACCAACTGACCGGTGAGGCATGGGAGACCCTCCTCGGGGCGCACCAAGACTTCCAGTCCGAGACTTCGCCAGCCTATGACGAGGTGTTCATTGAAGTCTCTGAACGTGTTCGCGATTCAGGCAGCGTCGGCAAGGCCGACATTGGCGCTCTGCTGTTTTGGAAGAGGTTACGCGCTGATACCCGCTGGGTCAGGGACCTGATGGTCATGAAGGACGACGAGGTGCGCCTTGTCACCAGCAAGGCTGCGGCAGCCGCCAACGACGCTTCACTGGACGTCCCAGCTGCCGCCAGCCGGGGCCGCGCCGCACTCTCCGCGTTGCCAGGTTTCGCGCGAGGAGACGCTCTGGCATCGGCGCTTCTGACGGCAGCCGCGCCGGATCGCATGGCGGTATACGACCGCCGCGCGCAAAAAGGACTGGAGGCGCTCGGGCTCTCGCTGTCCCCAGCGCGCGGCAGGTATGGACGCTATATGCAAATCGTCGAAGACCTGACCGCAAACGCGAAGCATCACGGGTATGACTGGTCCGCCCGCGAAGTCGACCTTGCACTGTATTGGTTGGGCGGCCGGGCCTAGCCTGTCTCATTAGCGGAGGCCCGACCCGATGATGCAGCCGTGTTTGAACCTGGCATCGGAAACCTGTGGGCTCAGCCGACATCGCCGCCACTGCGATTCTATGTGCGGCGCCCACCACGAGAGAATTGTTTGCAGTTGACGGTGGGGGAACCGCGTAACATCCGTCTGCCATGGCGAACACATTTGCAGCCCACGTCGTCCGTGCCGTTTGATCACTGCATGGCGAACGAATGGGTCTACGACCTGAAGGGCAAGGAAGTTGTCTTTACAGGCAAATTCGACGGTTACGTCAAAGAGGATCTCGCGAAGATCGCCAGGAGCCTTGGCGCCGGGAATGTGACGGGTTGGGTCAACAAGTCCACCACCGACGTCTTAGTCCGAGGCTGGAGCCCCCAGTGGAAGTACGGGGACTTCGGTGAGAGGGAAAAACAGGTTTCGGACATGCAGGCAGCCGGCCACCACATTCAGCTCATCGATCAGGAGGGCTTCTTCGGCCTCCGATCCGGTTTCCCGGCTCCGGCCCTCACGCCCCACACACTGGCTGTCCCAGCCCGGGAGGACGCCGCGGAAGGCGGGGTACTGGGCGCGCCGTACCGGGCGGGCAGCTTCGCCGCTCCCGTGCAGGGAGATGGTGAGTACTACCGTGATCCCGACAGCATGGAGCGCGGACTCAAAGCCCACGCCAGGACGCAGGACAAGCTGGCGGACCTGCTGGGCATGCACGGGCTTACACCGCTGTCCCCGTTCCACAAGAAGTGCAACTTCGACCTTGCATGGGAATTCGAGGACGGAGCGGTCGGGATCGCTGAGGTGAAAAGCAACACCGAGGAGAACGAGGCCTTTCAAATCAGACACGGATTAGGTCAGGTGTTGGATTACGGCCACCGGGTGAAGGCACGGGGATTTCATCCGAAACTCTTCCTTGTGCTCGAACAGAAGCCCCAGGAGGCAACCCACTGGCGGCCGCTTTGTGCGTCGCACGATGTCACGCTGACCTGGGCGCCCTTCTTTGCCGGCATATCGTGACGCAAGGCTGCCAAGCAGAGCTTGGTTGGCACATGAGCCCGCACGGCGTTGTTATACGCGCGGACCAGGGGGAATATTGCTGCTGACTGCCTTGCTCGACAGTGAACGCGTCGACGCCACGACGTACAACGCTGACTCCTGGTCCGAGCTGCAGAAGTCAGAGGAACGGAAGCGCATGGTCATGCCCGTGTGCGTGCGGTAGCTAAGGCTCGGGGTGAAACCACCAGGGTTCTTCGCGCACCTTCGCAAAGCCGGCTGCAAGGTCGACCACGGGCCTGACATCCGCGAGGCAGGCATCAAACCACGGCGCACCAAACCCAGCGGCCGGCTCTACAGCGCCTTCGTCTGCCCTTCCTGCGACAGCACGATGGGGCAGTTCTTCGTCTCGAAAATCCGCACCGAGAAATGGTCCATCCTTAGCAGCCCCGGCGGAAAGTCAACGGCGCCGGCCCCGGTACTGACGCCGACCCCGACACCAGTTCGAACCAAGGCCCCTGTTCCGGCTCCGACCCCACCCATCGGTGCCGTTATCACTTCGGGTCCTGTCCTGCCCTTGCGGTGCGGCCTCCACGCGACGCCGAGGGACTGGTGCGACTGGTGCCAGAAAAGGCCGGAACCGCCGCTGGGGAGGCGGTTCCCCGCCTGAAGAGAAGCTGTGGCCGAGCAGTTGGAGGTGCGGTTCCGTACCTCGTCCGGGTGGTCGTCCGCAGGGGTCACCGCGTCGAAGCGGTCCGGGTCCTCCAGATAGGTCTCCAGCTGATTGCTCGCGCGTCTACCGAACTGTGGTGGAGACCGGGGTGAGGAAGAACAGGCAGCCCTGGTTGGCGTTGTACTCGCCGACCTCGGCGGTGAACCGGAAGTTGTCGCCTTCGGCGACATAGGACGGGACGCTCGTTCCGGCGAACTTGAGGTCGAACATGTTCACATCTTCGTACTTGAACGCAGGGCCCGCTGTGGTCTTCGGTCCTGCATTGCCGGGCCCGATGAGGATGTCGTATCGGGTCTTGTAGTTCTCATGATGTTGCATGTTGACGATCGAGCCGTCGAACTCAATTTTCCTGCCCTGGTACTTGTCCGCGAACTGCGCCATCGAGGGGGCACAGTAGTCGGTGGCCAGCAAGAGCGCCGCGAAGTCTTTGTTGTTCTTGACGTTGATCACCTGCTCGGTGTCTTCAGACGAGGCTGGGGCCGGTTTCTCGCTGACGGCCGCCGCCTCGTCCGAAGCAGTGGCACTGTTCTCCCTACTGGTCACCTGATCAGTTTTAGACGCGGTTGGAGTAGGCGACGGGGTCGGCTTCTCGTTCACGGCCACCGCCTCGGTCGGCTTGGTGGCGCTGTTCTCCGCATTAGCGGAGCCCTTGTCCAGTGCTGTGGCGGTTCCGATGCCGACAGCAGCGAGTAGGAGGAGAATCGCCAGACCTGCCGCGACAACTCGTTGCCTCGCGGGTTCGAGTCCCCGGAACGCGACCCACGCTTTCGATAGGAATGTCTCGGGCTTCACGCGCCGGAACTTCAGTGTGGTCCGTAGCGTGCCTTGGGTCTGGTCGTAAAGTTCCCAGCCGCCTTCCTGCTGTGCTTTAGCAATAGAGCGGTCCTCCAAACCCCGCACAGCCTGAACAGATTTGTATTCGTACTCGATGTCGTCCGACATGCGGCTCCCCAACCCTTATCTAAAGTGCCTACGTCTAATGGACTCGCACCAATGGTTCCCACCGCAGTTCGCGGTTCGCTCGATCAGCATAAAGCGTGAACCCGTCCTCTATGATTCGGGACTCGCCTTACCGCTCAATGGAGCGTCCCCACCTGACGACACTCGCTCTCCAAACCAGGCTCACACCGGTTGTAGGCTGGGCTTGGTCTCTATGGAGTGGAAACGCTCGAAGTACGGGTGCGGCACAGAGGGGGAGAAAATGGGCAAAAATCCAGGTCCTTCCGAGTGGGATCAGATTATTAACGGCCCTGGACAAGGCGCCGATCTGCCGCCGATGCCCCAGCGACCGCCGCAAAAGCCTAAGCGCCGGCTCGGCCTTAAAATGTGGCTCATCATTGCCGGCGGTGTGGTTATGCTCGGCATCATCGGCAACCTGCTCCCGGACCACCCCAACTCGTCGGGAACGGCTTTCCCGACAACTGCGCCGGCGCCCGTGTCCGCGGCTCCGAAGACACCACCTGTGGCGAAGGACCGGCCAACCCTCACACCCACGCGGCGCATCGTGACCTCAACGGCCACCAAGACGCCCACACCTACGCCTACTCCAACGATGAACGCCCGGGATGCGTCCAAGGACTGGTGGTTCGACCGGGGTGGAAACCAGATAAATTCAACAATCAGCGTTCTGGATCGATTTGCGGCAGCAGCCCAGGCTGGCAATTTGGCAGACGCGCAGTTGAACTGCTCGCAGCTACAGGACTACGCATCCATGTGGTCACCGCAGGGCCTGCTGCATATTCCTGACCCGGATCCCGCCGTTGGAGATGACCTGGTGCAGGCCTTCGAGGACGGCAGAACCGGCACTCAAATCGCCGCTGACAAGTGCGCCAAGTTTTTTGAAAAGAACGACCAGGGAGCCCTGTCCCAGTCCATCCAGTACGCCGCAGCCGGCTCCTCCGAACTGGACAAAGTTCAAACCGGTCTGCTTCGCCTCCAGGGGCTCACCCCGCCTGAGGACCCCAATACGGCTGAAGTCCCCCAGGCGCCGTCCGATATGACTGAAGTCCCCCAGACAGAGTGCCTCGGGGCCAGGTTCCGGTACGAGAAGCTTCGCAGGCTCAGCTGCGATGAGGCGATTGCAGCCTGGGACCGAGTGCAAAAGACCGGAAGCGTAGATTACCAATACATCGAAACCAGTGACTGGCTTTGCTTTTACCCAGTCCCTGAGGAAAGTCCGGCCGACGTTTTGTGCTTCAGCAAGGGTAAGGGTGCCGAGGATGCCTCGTTCGAGGCGTGGAAAAGGTAGCCCGGGCGCGCTGCAAGTCAGGCATCGGGAGTATGTCATGCGCCCGTATGCTGGTTCGCATGGTGCGGAGAATGAAGGACCCCCGGTTCAAAGCGGAGCAACTGTCCGGCAAGTACCAGCCGCACGTCGAACCGGTGAACAGGCTGGTGGACGAGCTGCGCGAAGCCGAACCACCGGCCGGACGCGGGTGGGCCCCGTATGTAGCCCCACTCCATGGCGGAACCCAGGCGCGGATCCTCAGCATCCTGCGTGACCCGGGTCCGAAAACCCACAAGGACACCGGTTCCGGCATGCTTTGCGTCGAAAACGATGATGACTCCGCCGCCCTGCAGTGCGACCTGCTCACCTCCGCGGACCTCACCCCAAGGGACCTGACACCCTGGAACGCCTACCCCTGGTTCCGCTATGACCAGAGCTCGGGGTTGAGCAGTCCACAGATCACTGAGGGCCTGTCCCCGCTGCGCCGAATCGTGGACCTCATGCCCGCCCTTGAAGTCGTCCTGCTCCAGGGCGGCGAGGCCCGAACCCTCTGGAAGCGCTTCGCCAGGAAGGAGCCCCGGCTGGCTGGCAGGTATACGGTCGTGGAAACCTACCATCCGGGCCGCACGGCGTTGCGCCATCCCGATCCGGAAGTACGCAAAGCACGGGAGGAGCGCCGGTACGGGGCGTTCCAGGAAGCCAGACAAGCCTTAAAGTAGGCCGCAGGCTAGTTCAGGTTCATGCCAAACTGCCGGGTGAGAAGTGCCCGCTTGAAGTGGGCCTCGGCTGCATCGACCTGCGCGGCCGGCGCGCTCGGCGAGAAGACCTGCAGGATGCTGAACTGGAAGTGCTGCCTGTGCCGGGCGTCGGCGGCGGCCAGCTCCCGGAGGGCGACGTTGCCGCCGTGGCCGTTCCTGGCATACTCGCTCCAGCGGCCAAAGAAGCGCTCGGCGCCGTCGGCCTTCCCCACGTACAACCTGCCGTTGCTGGTGTCGGCGATGAGGTAGATGCCCTGCACGGAGCTGAGGGCCGTCCGCCACTGCCCGTAGCGGTCGTCGGTGATGACGGCCTGGAGCTCGTCGAAGCTGACAAGGAGCGAATCAAATCCCGGGAACGGCACGCTGGACGGGTCGGAGATCTCCACAACCGTCATGGTGGTTGCCTGGTCGCCGGTCTTGGCCCAGTTCACCGTGTCCTTCGTCCACTCAATCACCAGCCGGTCCGCCAAGGCAGCGAACACCGGCGAGGGCCGCAGATCGAAGAAGCGGCGGATGTCGGTGCGCTCCGCCAGGACTTCGCCATGGTTCTCGTGCGCGGTAATGAACCGTGCGCGGCGGCCGGTCGTGGCGAGGAAGTTCAACCAGACCCTCGGAGGAGTCGTCGGCAGCTTGCTGTTGCGGATGCCCTGTTCTCGCACGTACGGCAGCAGGTTGGATCCCATCGCATCCGCCCGCGTTTTCAACCCATCTGGCTTGAGCGTGTGCCGGATGACCTGCACGTCCTCTGGCGCCAGCCCAGTAGCCTGGAAGAGATCTCCGAGGCTCAGTTCGCCCGAGTTGCCGTTATTCATGCCTTACCTTCACTAGTCATTTGCCGCCTGGATCCCGGATCGCATCTTCACAGATCCTGAGATGCCGGGGAGCTATCGCTCAGCGGATTCTAGTCCGTCCAGCACGAATCTCAGCGCAGGAAGCCGGGGATGAAGACGTCCGCTTCATCCCCGGTGCCCGGCCGCTGAACGACGGCGTAAGGCACGGCGTCGAACTTCGGGCAGATCTCCCCGTCTTCTGCCCATTTACGAAGCCTGTTCCCGGATCCTGACAATCCAACCGACAAGCTCACCTTGATGTGCGCGCGGCTTCTTCAGGCCGAGCACGCTGTGCTGCATGGCTTCCCCAACTTCTGGCAACCGCGCTCCACGTTCCGCCGGATCCCTCGATGGGCGGTAACGCACCGAGATCTGATCGATTCGAGCCACGCGACCGGAGAGCAGAGTCCACGCGGAAGGGCCGGAGAGGTTCCGCACTGCGGCGGCGTAGGTGTCGAGCTGCAACGGCACCGCCCGACGGCCTGCGAACAAGCCGTCCAGCCAGTCCTGATCCATCGGCACCAGCGCCCCGTCGATCCGTTGATCGAGTGCGAAGTCCAAGCCTTCCTCGGTTTCGCACAAGTGCAGGGATCTACTATTGGCCCTCGAACGCCGCTGAAAAATCCGTTTCCGGGTTCGGGCCAGGAATAGTGATCCGGACTTGTTGACCGTCCTGACCCTTCGGGACAGCAGCCCCTACATAAATGCTTCGCGTCTCACTTGGACCAATCGTGCCCAAGTTACTAGGCCCCAGGAGGCCATCTGGGTCGGGAACGAGCTGCCCCACGATTCCAGTTTCGCCGAACTTGATTACGGGCTTGGACATATGTGAAGCATTCAGTGGGTCTGGGCTCCCGTTGTACACCGTGATTTGAAAAACCGCACCTTCGCCCGTTGTCTCAGGATTGGGCGTGAGCTCCCTAAATCCTGCCCTGGTAACTGACACGGAAACCCCGCTTTTGTAGCGCACGGAACCGCCGAACTGTGCTGGCTTGAGGTCGGGAAAGCAGGCGAGGACACCGTGAAGCCTGCCCAGATCAAAAGCACCAATCCGCTCAAAGGGGTCGCCATGATCGGCGCTTCGTGTCCACGAGGTTTCGTCTGCCAATGTGCTTAGTGCGCTGGCGAGTTCCTTCTGATCTCCGGTTTCAAGAATGAGGTCTCCGTCTGCGGCTGCGCCGAAGAGCACGGCTCCAGCCAAGCAATCGGCCTGCAATTCCTCAGCGACTGCAGTAACGGATCTGCCAAGTCGGGCTTGTACCGCGTGCCCCCATTCATGTGCAATCACGAGATAGGGCCACGAGTCCCCCTTTGCGTAGCCGTCGCTCATCAGGCTTACATCCCATGCAATGGAATTGTCAGGGGGGCAGTAGGAGGCGTTCTCAGCTGGCAGTTGTTCCGCTTCGCAGTAAGGGGCATCCGGTGACGTCCCGTCGTATGTGCCGATAACGTGGGGCGGCGTGTAACGGCCGGGAAAGTATTCGCTCCAGTGCCTGGCCCAGAATTTGTCTGTGACCCTTTGGGCCGTTTGGATGTCCGCCAAGAGTCCAGGTGCAGCGACGGGAGCCGCCGATACCGGAGGCGGCGCGGGGGCGGTGACGGTGACAGTCGCAACCGGCAACGTCGTCGATCGTGTGATGGTTGGACTGGGCGTGGAAGCGAAGGCTGTCGCCGTCGGTGCGGTGGCTCTTGGGTCAGTTCCCTTCCAGGCTGGTTGCGCGATGACGATTGCGGCAAGTCCGACGGCCGCTACTGAGACCGTCAGAAGGATGACGGTCCAAAGGGTCCGCACCCTATTCTTCGGCGTCGGGTTCATGTGTGAACAGTAGCGGATACGGCGGAAACCGATCGAGCATTTCGCGTTGCTCGTAGCCGACGCAAGAATCGAAGCCTTCCAGACCCGAGAGCGGGCCGACCTTACCTGGGACGCCGCTGAGGAAAATCGGCCGGACGGGTATGCCTAGATACCCGTCCTGCGTTTAACAAAGTGCTGCTAGAGCCGGCCCCTGCGGCGCACGACGACCGCCGCATAGATAGCTGCGGGGATGATTGCCTACAGCCATATCTGCGGGACTAGCTCGAACGCTGGCACACCGGTGGTCGAGTCGGCGGACGGTAGCGCCGCCCAGAGGGCCGCGGAGAGTGGGGCGGTCGATGCCCAGCCGATGGCGGAGGCTAGCAGCCATCCCGCGCCGCGGGTTCCAGGCCGCACCAGGGACCATCCGGCCGACACCGTCACCGTCCCGATGCCGAAGGCGACGGACGCGGAGGCCAGCGCGAGAGCGTGAAAGATGAGGCCAGCGAACGCGAGCAGAATGGCCACGCCTAGTGAGACCCCTGTCGGTACCAGGGACGCCTTGGCTGCACTGGCAGCGGTGGCCACGGGGGTGGTCCCAGTCGGGGTCATGCTGCCTTCCTAACGCCGGACTCGGGCGTCACGCCCGGTCACACCTTTGAAGTGGAACATCCGCCGGATGGCTCGGAAAACGCACCGTGCTTTCATGAAGTTCCCCAATAGTCCTTCTCTCCTAGAGAGGGTACACACAGTGCCGGTGAGAGACGGCTGAAGGGGCGCAGCTACGCAAGAGAAAAGGCTGCCCCTCTTTCCAGCACTGCACTGTCCAGCACAACACTCCGAGGGGCAACCTCGACGTCCATCGTACAAGATCGGCGCGCGGCCGGGCTTCAGCAGAGATCGTCTCTCAGCGGCCCGCCTGTCCGATTGCTCCTAGACTGGCGGCATGGGAACCACCACCCGGGATTATGCCCGCCTCCGCGAAGCTGTGACGGCGTGCCTGAACTCCCATGACCTGCTCGGGGTTCTTGACCTGGGCGCGCCGGCCGACGAGTACGACCCGGAGATGGAAGACTTCGTGCAGCTACTGGCCGCCCGCGAACCCATCACCCCGGAAGTCGTGGCCGTCGGCTGGCACAAGTGGTTCGGTGACCCGTCCGAACAAGCCGAACCTCCCACGGCTGAGATGGAAGCCCTGGCCAGTGACCTCCAGGCCCTCTTGCCCTTCGCTGAACGTTAGCCGGCGACCAGCTGTGGCAGCCAAACACCTTCCAGGCGGCCCGGTTGAACACTTCGGGGACCTGGTCCGGCCAGGAAAGTACGGACACCGCCTGACCCGTGAGATGTACGCGCTGGTGAACAAGAAATCCTCGACCCGGATCCCCGAGCACGTGCTTACCGACGAACTGAGGGCTTTCCTGGCCCCGCATTACGAGGACGCTGAGATGACGATCCACACCGACGAGTTCTGTCGGCGCCACCGGGAAATGGCCCTGGAGAACTTCGACCTGAACATGGTCTTCTTCGCGCAGATCCCGCAGGAGTCTTTCGACGAAGCTCTGGACGAGATGCTCCGGAAGAACAAGCGACTGCGGCCGGTGACTGATCTGAAGTCCCTGGACGGAGAGTGGGGCGTCTACGTGCTGGTCCTGGACGAATACCGCCAGGCCTACATCGGCCAGTCCTCGTGGGACATGCGCAAACGCATCAAGGCGCACTGGAACGGCACCAAGCAGTTCGACCGGCTCCTGTGGGGCGGTGTTGAGGAATCGGTGATGTCGATCGATTCGTTCCGTGCCCTCGACACAACACGGATCTTCGCCTCCCGGACCATCAACTACGACACCTTGGAGGCCCGGCTCGTGAAGACGTTCCCGCCCGACTACCTGCTCAACCGGATCGACGGCGGAGCGGTGACGGGCATGCGCGGGCTGTTCATTTCGGCCGAGATGAAGCGGAGAGGCCTCGTGCCAGCAGAGACTCCGGCCGTACCCGACGGTCCCATGGCTCTGGAGCCCTCGGACCTGCAGTAATCCGGCGGCGCTCTCTTGGTAAAGTCAGGCCCGCGGCATCTCAGCTGCTTGGAACTTTTCAGGGGGCATTGGTGGGACTTGGCAGCTGGCTGCGACAGACCTTGGGCGGAAGCGTGTCGACTCCGCTGGAACCCGCGGCACCAGCGGAACAAGCTGCCGGCCAGCCGCCGTTTACAATCCGCATCTCCATGGGCTTCAACCCGTGTGTGGAACTGGCAGGCACCACCACCTTCACCAAGGAAGCGGTCGCTGCGCTGGCTGACCGCAAGGGCCTTGGTGAGCGCGGCTACTACGAGGGCCAGGCCCAGCTCCAGCGGGAACCGCACAACCAGGTGGACCCGCAGGCGGTGGCCGTACTGGTGGACGGCGAGAAGGTCGGCAACCTCCCCTCCTATGCGGCGAAGAACGTTGCCCTGCCGACAGGTATCAGCCATCCGGTGACATACCAACTGCACGTCCTGCGGGAGCAGAAGCTGCTGGCCAAGGCCTACGTCTGGCTGGGAGACGGCGAACCCGTGTGGGTGCACACCCGGGAGACCCCGCCGGCGCTCACGTCCAGGGAACGGATCAACAGCGCCCATGCTGACAGGACTGAGATGGTCCACGAAGCGTTGCAGGAAGGCGGCGAACGGGCGGCCCAGTTCAAGCGGGGCATGGTCGACGGCGTCCACTACCTTGAGCTCATTGAGCCGATCAAGCAACTCAAACGCGAGGGCCGGCTCGAAGAAGCCCTCGTCCTCTGCTACAAAGCCATCGAAGGTGCAGAAGGTAACGCTGGACGTGGGGCGCCCGCGCCGGCTTATACGGAGCAGGCGGCCATCATCCACCGCAAGCTTTCCCAGAAGGACGAGGAGATCGCGGTGCTGAAGAGGTGGCTGGCCCGATGCCCGAAGGCCCACCGTGCCGGCAGCCGCATCGGTGAGCGCCTCGCGAAGCTGGAGGCGTGATGCCGCGGGGGCCGATGGAGAGCAGCTGTTCGGTCCATCGCTACCGCAGGGCTGCGCGCAGTCTTTCTGAGAGCTCCCCGAGGGATTCCCGCCATTCCGGTTCATCAGCGTCGTCCCACAGTTCAGCAAGCTCGGATTCTTCCCCGGCCACCCGTTCAACCGCTTGCAGCGCGAGTTCCACGTCCTCAGGGCCAAGCTCCTGGCCGTGAGCGGTCACCCATGACGCCACGTTCTCTGGCAGATCACCGTGAGGGTTGCCCTGGGAAGCTGACGTGATTTCTGCTGCGGCAATGGCGACGCTGCCGTCGGGCGCCTCAAGGTAGTCGGCCCCCGCATTCGCCAGCGCCCCACGGACTGCTTCTGCGCCCCCGGCTTCGAGTTCTTCCAGCCAATCCAGTGCGTCGTCATTCTCGAAAGGCAAGAAGCCCCACGCGCCCATCTGTTCGCCCTTTCGGTTGCGTTCAAGTGATGCTTGAGCCTAGCCTGACGGCCTCCGGGCATCATCCGCTGTCGGAGGATCCAGCAGCGGCGTCGAGGATCTTGCGGAGTGATTCTGGCCGGCCAGCTACTTCAATAGCCCCCTTGTCGGTAGTGAGGCTGATTGCCTGGTAGCCCATGTGCGTGACGTATCTGGACTCCTTTCGTCTGAGCTTCCGGGGCTCGGAGAACCCTGCGCCCAGGAGCCTGAAGGCAGTGGGCCGACCTGATGGTTCGAGTGTGTCGTAGACGGCCGGTTGAAACTTCAATCCTGCAGCCTGGTCGAATGAGGCCACACCCATGTTCCAGATGCCGCTGAGGGAGCCGGGAAGTGAGTCCGGGTAGCGGACGTAGACGACCATGCCGCCCTGCGAGTCGAGCCTGGCCGCTGTCTTTCGTTGCCGGCGTGCGTCGAAATGCCACGAGGCTGCCATGAAGGCTGCCCACAACGCCGCATTGAAGAGTACCTGGTCCAGCGGATGCCCCAAGCTGACGAAGAGAACTATCCCGCCGACCCACAGAAAGGCGAGGAGAACCAGCGCCAGCACTCTACGGTGGGCGGCTATCCACTTCCTCATGCCAGTCATCCTAGACACCACAGTCGGGTCGGATGGGAGTACGGGTGCCGTGACGCTAAAGAAACGGGGGCAAAAGCGGCGGATCAAGATTGCCGAAGGATTCACACAGGCCCCGCCGTGTTCCATGGACAGCCCGTTGGCGGGCACATAGGTTCGGCAAGAGCAACTGGTCGAATGCAAATGGGGGAAGCATCGTGGGTCCTGGCCGTCTGGGTCGTGTTTTGGGTCTGTTCATCACTCTGGCTATCATGATGGGGCTGGTCGGCCTGCCGGGGGCTACGGCGGCCGGCACCCTGTCCGCCCCGGTACCGTCCGTTGCCGGAGCCGCCAGGGTTGGCGCACGGCTCACAGCCGTCCCAGGCACGTGGGGTCCGGCGCCGGTGGCCTTGCGGTACCAATGGCTCCGCTCGGGCCTCGCGATCCCGGGGGCAACAGGCGCCAGCTACATCGGAACCCCCGCGGACCGCGGCAAAGTGCTCTCTGTCCGCATTGCCGGGTCGAAGGCGGGATACACCAGCGTGGCCCGGACGAGCAGGGCCACCGCTGTGGTGGCGGCCGGGACACTTACTGCCCCCACTCCCACCGTGACTGGCCTGGTAAGAGTCGGGTCCAGGCTCACGGCTGCGTCCGGCACCTGGGGTCCCGCTCCCGTGACGCTGCGGTACCAGTGGCTGCGCGCCGGTGTTGCCATTCCGGGGGCAGCAAGCACCACCTATGTGCAGGCCCCCGGGGACAAGGGAAAGTCGCTCTCCGTCCGGGTCACCGGTTCGAAAACCGGATATGGCGCCGTGGCCCGAACCAGCAGGGCGACTGGGCTTGTCGCGGCCGGGACGCTCACGGGTCCTGCGCCCACTGTGAGCGGAACTGCCAGAGAGGGGTTCCGCCTGACAGCCAATCCGGGGGCCTGGGGTCCGGCGACGGTGACCCTGAACTACCAGTGGCTTCGGTCCGGGGCCCCGATCAGTGGCGGAACCGCCCAGGACTATCTGCTGGCCGCGGCCGACGCGGGCAAATCCATCAGCGTCAAGGTCACCGGGACCAAGGCCGGCTACACCACCCTCGCTAAGACCAGCACGGCCGTTGCCGTCTCAACCGACACGCTCGGGTCCGGGGCTGTCCTGCAGGCGAACAACTCGTTGCTCTCCACCGACGGCAGGTTCCGCCTCATCATGCAGGGCGACGGCAACCTCGTCGCCTACGGTCCCACGGGCGCTGTCTGGGACAGCCGCACCAGTGGAGCCGGGAACTGGGCCGTCATGCAGGGCGACGGCAACCTGGTCGTCTACACGGCAGCGGGCAAAGCCCTGTGGGGCTCCGGAACGGACGGGCTGGGCGTTTCATCCCTGGTCATGCAGAGCGACGGGAACCTGGTGATCTACAGCTCCGGATACCCGACGTGGGCCCGGTTCGGCGGCGCGCTGTACTTCAAGCTGGCGCCCAATACGACCCTGACGGCCAACCAGTGGCGCCTCTCGCTGGACCGGCGCTTCCGCCTCATTATGCAGGGCGATGGAAACCTCGTCCTGTATGGCCCCAACGGTGCCCTGTGGTCGACCGCAACCGCGGGCGCCGGCAACTGGGCCGCCATGCAAGGTGACGGCAACCTTGTCGTCTATACGGCAGCCAACAAGCCGGTCTGGGACAGCCGCACCGCCGGACTGCCGGGCGGAGAGCTGCACGTCCAAACCGACGGCAACCTCGTGATTTATCAGAACGGCAAGGCGGTCTGGACACGTTCAGACGGCGGCGGGTCCGGAACCGCTCCGGCGCCCTCCGGCGGGGCCGCGACAGCCATCGCCGTCGCCCGCGGCAAAATCGCCAGCGGCCACTACGTCTGGGGTGGTACCGGACCCACCGGCTTTGACTGCTCAGGCCTCGTCCAGTTCTCCTTCGCAGCCGGAGGCATCTCGGTGCCTCGCACAGCCACCCAGCAATACGCCGGCACGTCGAACAACAGGATCCCGCTGGCCCAGGCGCAGCCGGGCGACCTCGTATTCTTCGGCAGCCCCGGCAACTTCTGGCACGTCGGCATCTACACCGGCAACGGAAAGATGGTCAATGCGCTGAACCCCGCCGTAGGGATCCTGGAACTGTCAATCAACCAGCTGCTGGACACCGGCGGCCGGCCCGTCAGCCCGTACGCCTACGTCGCGAGGTACTGAGGCAATCCGGTCGTGCCCAGGCAGGGAACTCTCAGCCCTGCCGGTCCGAATGCTCCTAGAATCACGCCAAGGGAAACCACGAGCCCGGACTAACGGCCGTCTCCGCAGCGCCGTAACCGAACACCCCCACGACCTGCTCGACGTCCTCGACCTTGGGGCGCCGACCGATGAGTGCGACCCTCAGATGGAAGAGTTCGGCCGGCTCATTACCGAAGGCGAGAACCTCACTCCGGAGGTCGTAGCCAACGTCTGGCACAAATGGTTCGGTGACGATTCAGAAGAGCCCGGGCCTCCCCCGCGCGGAGATGGGCGCACAGGCGGCCGACCTTCAGTCCATTCAGCAGGACTTCGACTAGAAACCACGGGCACCGTCGTCCCGCTGACCTGCTCGTCCTCTAGCCGAGCCTGCATGTGAGGACCGGAGTTTATAGACCCCTGAGCGCCGGGATGCGCAGCTCCAGGAGGTCTTATGGCTATCGTTCTGGGTGGCCAGGTCCGGCGATGTTGGGGAATGCGACCGGACCCGGCCATCCCGCTGCCGAAGGAATGCGGCTCCTTCAGCTCCAGGACATGGCCAGTCTGTCGCGCACACATTGGGAAATTCCGGTGGGACCTTGGAAAAGGGGCACCGCACCGCATTCAGTTCTTATGCGGTGTCCCAATCCGATGCGCGCAGCCAGCTGGATAGTGCGAGTTCCACAGGGAACAGGCGTCCAGTACCCGTCCCGGCAATCCCCCAACGAATCCGATCGGACTCTGGCGGCTTGGCTGCAGCCGGGGCGGGAAGACCCCCGGGCCATGGCTCGGAGTACCGGGACGGTCTCGCAGCGATACCTGGCTGGGAGACCACGCCCCGTGCCGAGGCCGACGAGGCCAAATGGCAGCAGAGGCTTGCGGGGCTGACGGCATTCGATGCTGCGGGCGTCCGGGCAGCTGCCCGCTGACAAGGTCGACACTCTGGACAAATCTGTTCCTGGTTGGCGGGCAGGCAACCACTCCAATAGTCGCCGCCACGCAGGGGTCCATCCATCTGCCGCTTCCGAGGCCCTGTGTTTCCGAAAACACTTTGACGGAGGGTGTGTGGGCGACATCAAGTGAACTGGGTGAAGACTGGCTCTGGTTCTTCCCTCAATTGGCTCCTAATGCAGCGGGCTGGCAAAAATAGGGCATGATGCTGATAGTGCGTCTCATCGCACGATGCGAACATCACTTTCATGGGGGAATCATGTTCAACGGCCGTTCTCCTTCAGCGCGCGCGCAGAGCGGCCGGAGGCCAACCTTTTCGATAAGGATAATTACGGCAATTACTGTTGTGGCCGCGGCCAGCACCTTTGCTGCTCCAGCTGCCAGTGCAGCACCAATAGTGACTACTTCTGCCAGCAACATTGTCAATGACAGCAACCAGCAGGCCCTCATTGACACGTTCAACGGCATCAATGCCTTCCGCGCTACCAAGGGACTCTCACGGCTGACGTTCAGTGTCCCTATCTCGGCTGTATCGCAGAAATGGTCTGACACCATGGCGACGACCGGAGATTTCTCCCACAACCCGGATTTTCAGACAGGTACTCCCGAAGGTCGCCTGTTAGCGTCCGAGATCATCGCAGCCCGCTGGGACAGGTCCGGTCAAGGTCTCGTGGATCAGTGGATCGGGTCACCGCCTCACAACGCCATCATGTCAGACGCCAGAATGACCACGATGGGAATCGGTGTGACATTCACGGACGGCGTTGCAAGGTATGGCACCTACGGAACAGCTAACCTGTTCAGCTACAACGGGAACCCGGTTGGAACATACAATTCCCCGGCTGATTACTTTGCCGGTAAGCTACCGCTCCCCGGCTCACTGATTTCTGTTGTTCCCACGGCTCCTACATTCGATCTCTCCACGTACACCATCCCCGCCGTAACAGGTGTCCGTTACACGGTCAATGGAGTTGACCGTGAGGCTGGAACCTACAATGTGACAGAAACCTTCTACAACGTTCATGCCTATCCATTGCCCGGATATTACTTCCCGGAATCAACCGTGTCGGAACAATGGGGCATAAACTACCCTGCACCCTCCGTCTCGATTGCTACCGTCCCGGACCCGTTCTTCAACACTGTTGAGTCAACGTTCATGCTAGCCAACGTGCCCGGAGCTGAGTACCTCGTCAACGGCGTCGTCTGGCCTTCGGGTCTGTACTACTCGCAGAAACTCGTCAATATTCAGGTGAGAGCCACGGCGGGGTTCGTCCTCGATCCGACTCGCCCCACGTCTTGGAGCCATGACTTCACTCCGACCGTCACTCCACCAGCCCCCACCGTTGTCTCTACCGAAGCGCCTCTCTTCAACGCTACAGCGGGAACCTACACTATTCCCACGACCATCGGCGTTGACTACAAGATCAACGGTGTCATCGTACCGGCCGGTGTCTACAACGGGAGTGGAGTCATCACTGTCACTGCTTCCCCGAAGGCAGGGTACATCTTCGCCGCTGGCGCGAAGACCTCATGGTCGGGGAACATCACGAAACCACTCGTACCAGTCCTGGCTGCGCCTCCTACGGTGAATACCAAGACCGGGACATACACTATTCCAGTATCCACAGGAGTGATCTACAAGGTCGCCAACGTTCAGAAGAACGCGGGCACTTATGCCGCTACGGGTGTTGTCTCTATTACAGCGAACGCTCTTCCCGGCTACCTTCTCAACGGCACCACGACGTGGACGCTGAACATGATGAACACACCAGCCGTGAGGTCTGGCGACCTGCTTGCCGTGGATGCTGCCGGTGTGTTGTGGAACTACGGCAACAACTCATCGAAAACGCGGAAGAGTGTCTTTCCTTCGGGATATGCCACAGCCAAGAAGGTCTTCGCTGTTGACTGGAACTGGGATGGTGTTGCTGACATTCTGACTCAGTGGAAGTCCGGGAGTATGACGCTCAGCTACGGTTCCAACGCTGGCACTTTCGCAGCGGCAAAGGCTACTGGTAGCGGCTGGGGCTCCTTCGACCTCTCCATCGGGAAATACAAGAAGGCAGATAAATACCCGTCGATCATCGCTAAGGACACTGCCGGTAATCTGTGGCACTATTCCAACCTCTACGGTACGGGGATCAACGCCCGGACTCTAAAGGGTGCAGGATGGAAAGCACTACAGGTGAACCTCCTCGACTGGGATAAGGACGGCAACCTGGACATCATCGCCAAGAACAGTGCTGGAAGCTTGCTCCTATACCGTACTGACGGACTCGGTAACTTCAAGTCCGAGGCGCGCAAGGTCATTGGCACCGGTTGGGGTTCGTTTCAGATTCAAAGCACCAAGGACTATGCAGGTGCGGGGACCTACGGCTTCCTCGCGAAGGACGCTAACGGGTTCCTCTACTACTATGGAACCGGCACCAGCGCATGGTTCGCCCGAGTAGCTAAAGGCTCCGGCTGGACTCCGATGAACATCGCCGGATAACAGGCAACAGCAAAGAAAAAGGGAGACGCCCTGCGATTCTATTTCGCGGGGCGTCTCCCCTTCCGTTTTGTCCGTCTGTTGGGCTCTCCGGCGAACTGGTAGGCAATCCGCTCATCGCGCGTCTTTCGTCAACCCACACCGTCACCGGGATGGGGCTGCTCAGGTGGATGAACTCAGTCTGGTCGTTGTCGGACTGCCAGCACATGTCTCCTAAATCCTTGAGCCACATCATGATGGCCCGGAGAACAACCCGGCGGGTTGTGGTTGGTTTTTACTAGTCAACGCAGGGCTCGATGAGCAGAAGGGCAGGAGCCGGCTCGCTGTGACCAGCCGAGGCCCAGCCGCGCGAGTATGTCCCCCTAACCCCCCGCTCCGTACGCACTGCTACGCCGGGGTTGCCGGTGGCGTCAAGGCCATCAAGCACGTCATCGTGCTCATGCAGGAGAACAGGTCCTTCGACGACTACTTCGGATCGATTCGCGGCGTCCGCGGCTTCGGCGACAAATCGACGCCGCGAATGCCCGACGGCAAGTCCAAGTTGCGAGTAGTGGCCGCGGCGGGCCACATCGATCCCTCGCCCCTAGCCGATGGTGACGGCGACCGGTGCGTGGTCAGGGACGGTGGCGTCCCGGCGACTGGACGGTGTGTTCCCGATCGTGGTGATGTCCTGGACGTAGGCGTCGGCCGTGACGAGATTTTTGACCAGGCTGTGGCTGAGCAGGATGTGGTCGATGAGTTCCCGGTCGCCGCCGTGCAGGCGCGAGAACCGGCGCCCGTCGGGGATCCGCGGGGCGATGTTCCAGAGCCGGGCGGCGTCACCGGCGTCCGGCCGGTCAAACCCGGGCGTGCCCAGCTGGGATCCGTCCGGGCCGTAGAGGAGCTGCGTGGTGGCCGCCAGCTGCGTGTCGTTCATGTCGCCCAGGACCACAAGATTCTCCACGCCGCCTTCCAGTACCCCGTTGGCGTAAATGCGCAGGGTCGCCGCTTCCATCGTCCGCCGGTACAGGGCGTAGGCGCCGTACCGGGCCCGTTCGTCCTCGTTCCGCGGGCCGAATCGGCCGCCCGGGTAGGTGAGCAGCTTTGATTTCAGGTGCGCGGTGACCAGGTCCAGCTCGCTGCCGCCGACCGTGGTCCTGACGTGAAGGGCACCGCGTCCCATCGACCCGTCAGTGTCCGTGGGGGCATCCCCGACCTGCACCGGCAGCAGAGGGGCGGGCAGCGCCGTTACCTTCCCCACCGTGATAAGCGGAGTTTGGCTCAGGAACCCGACCCGGATACCCCTCCGGTCCGGATGGGAGGACAGGGCGGTGTGCCAGGTTCCCGGCAGCCTGCCCGCCAGATCCGCCATCGCGGTGGGGTCCCCGACCTCCTGGACCGCGGCCACGTCCGGGGCCAGGGCGACGACCCGGTCAGCCAGGTAGGTGAGCTTCTTCTCGTAGACGTCCTGGGTGCGGGGGCCGTACTCGCCGCCGGGGCGGAAGAAGTTCTCCAGGTTCCACGTCGTGATTACCGGCATCGCAGGGCTCCTTCAACGGGACGTCACTGACGAAACCACGCTACCGCCGGCCGGTGAACGGAGGGTGTCCGTACGGCGTCCGAGCATCCGAGTCGATCGTCAAGGCTTTTCCTCGCTGCGGCCCTGGTGCGGCGACACGCCCCGGGCCTTCAACAGCTCCGTCAGATGCTCCACCTGAGCTGATAGTCTGCCAAGCTCCTCATGGACCGGTGCCTCGGCGGCGTCCAGCTCCGCCTGGGTTTCCTCGGCGACGGACTGCACCATCCACGAGGCAACGGAGGCAGTGACTACGCCCAGGACAGCGACGCCGCCAACCATCAGCCCGGCGGCCACGCAGCGTCCGAGAAAGGTCACCGGGTAGTGGTCCCCGTACCCGACCGTGGTGATCGTTGTCATCGCCCACCAGATAGCGTCACCGAAAGTGGTCAGGTTCGAGCCCGGCGCGTTTTCCTCGGCGTCCAGCACTCCCAGGGCGCCGGCGTAGATCAGGAGCGTGGCCGCGCCAAGGACATAGGTCAGGACTCGGCCGCGCAGGGCATTACCTCCGACCCGGTGCATGACCCGAAGGAGGGTGACCAGCCGCAGCAGCCGCAAGGGCCGGAGCGCCGGCAACGCCACGATGGCCAGTTCGTGCAGGTTACGGATGAACCAGCGCCCGCGCTCCCGCGCAAGAACAAGATTCATCACGTAGTCCGCAACGAACGCCGCCCAGGTGCCCCAGATCAGGACTTCAACGACCAGCAGGTCCGTGTTGGCGATGACCTGGACTGAGTAGGCTGCCAAAAATACGAGTGCCGCCGCGGTCAGAGGCCATTCGGAATGCCTCCGCCATGCTTCCTGAGTCATTGCTGAATTCTAGGACAGGCTCAGTCGGGTTCAGCGGTGCGAGTACTTCATCGGGACGCCCACGAAGAAGGGTCTGGGCCATGTCTCCTCCACGAAGGTCGACAGGACGCGGCTGGTTTCGATCGCGGCTTCCAAGATGCTGTGAGCGGTAATCATTTCTGCTCCGGGCCGACCGCCTCCTCCGCGCCGCACGTCTTCGAAGGTGCCGGGTCTTAGCATTGGGCGTATGAAAGTCGGTAAGGTCCAGGGACGCTCGGGATGGAAACTGCAATGACCGGTGACAGGGATAGGGATGCTCTAAGGCGCCCGCGTCAGGCCCGCCCCCGTGACGCTCTTGGGCGGCCCCTGCCGTATGGAAGCGCCGGCGTTGAGCCGGTCTCGGAGGAGCCGCTGCCGCCGGCGCAGACGTTGGTCTCGGCCCGGAGTCTGGTGGAGGCCGGCCGGCCCTTCGCCGCCCATGAGGTACTCGAGGCCCGTTGGAAAGCCGGGCCGGCCGAAGAACGCAACCTCTGGCAGGGTCTCGCCCAGATCTGCGTCGGGCTCACCCATGCCGCCCGGGGGAACAGCGTTGGCGCGCTCCGTCTCTTCGAGCGCGGTGCGGCCCGACTCGAGGAGTACGGTTCCGGCGAAGGGCCGACCTATGGGCTGGACTTGTCCGCCCTGGTGAATTGCACACGTGATCGGATGCGCACTGGCCATTGAGCCGGCGGCCAGCGTCCCCGCGCAGGCGGCGGAGTCACTCCCGGGGACTGCTGATTGACCTGGTTGGCCTTCTTACGGGAGGAAAATCGTCAAGCCACCAATGAGTGTCACTGTTAGTCCAAAATAGCGGTTAGATCGCTGCTTTACTGACGGTTTGGCCGTGCCGTTTGAGGAACGCTATCCGGGCGGAGAGCTATTCACCGACTTGGCCGTCTATTGATTCGCGGAGAAGGTCGGCGTGGCCGTTGTGGCGTGCGTACTCCTCGATCATGTGGGTGATTACCCAGCGGAGACTGGGTGATCTGCCGTCGGGCCAGGTCCTGCGCGTCTTGCAGCCGAGACCGCCGGCCTCGAAGGCCTTTTCCGCGGCGGTCCGAGCGTGGGCGACGGACTCCTGCCACAGGGTGCGCGCTTCGGCTGGGGCGTCTGCCCGGGCAGACTCCCACTCCCAATCCGGTTCTGCTGCCCAGTCCACCGAGGCCCAGGGCTCTCGGGGGGCTCGTCATGGAGCCATCGCCCGACCCAGTCGTCCTCCACGTAGGGGCCAAGTGCTTCATCAGCCCGGCGAGAGTCATGCTGCTCGGAGGTAGGCGTTGCGAGAGTTGAGCGGCAGTGAGGTTGGCGCTCTTCCATGCGAAGGTCGCTCGCTGGTAGTCGAGGAACCCGGTCAAGATTTCCCATTCGTTGCCGTCCAGGGGTGGCTCTGTGCGGCCGTGCTCATCGAGGTCTAGCGTCATAGGGAAAGCCTTAGAGCAGAGGACAGACATGGACTTCGAAGCCGGGGAAGGATTCGACCTGACCGCCGTGCGCGTGGTGCCAGCGACTGCTGAGCAGTGGCCACGACTGGGGCACGTCTTCGGAGCCCGAGAGAAGGACCCAAACTCATGCTGGTGCCAACGATTTCTTCGGCACGAGGAGGCAGACAATCGGAGCGCGCTAGGACGTGAAGTGCAGGAAGCCGAGGTCCCGATCGGGTTGGTGGCCTACCTCGACGACGACGTCGTCGGCTGGACGCGGGTGGTACCGCGTTCGACGTTGCCGGGAGTCACCGAGAACCGCGCACTCGCCAGGATCCTTGACGACGATCCCGACGCGTGGTGGGTGTCCTGCTTCGTGGTGCGCCGCGAATACCGAGGGAAGGGCATCGGAACTGTGCTGCTCGACGCCGCGGTGGACTGGGCAGCGCAGCATGGTGCCTCCATACTCGAAGGTCACCCCATTGACACCAGCGGTCTCGCCGGCGCCCCGTCGCCATCTGCCCTCTTCACTGGAACACTCGCCATGTTCCAGCGAGCCGGGTTCGGCGAGATCGGGCGCACCTACCCAACCCGACCAGTGATGAGACAGAAGCTCCTGCACCGTTAGCCGGACGCTCAGCGGGCACGGAATGGCGTGAAACCAATCGCATGGACGCCTGAGCTGAGATGCCCGGAAGCGGGTGGTCTGCCGGGACGGCATAGGCTGACCACTTCGGCCGGTTCCTCGTACGCACCACGCGATTTCGCGGCGTGGGGGTGCCATAACCCGCAGGCTGTCCTTGACCGGCGATTTCATCGTCCACACTGGTGACGTGCGTACTTTTGGTGTCGAGGAAGAATTCCTGATCGTGGATCCCCGTAACGGCAGTCCCCTGCCCTTGGCCGGAGAGATGCTGCGGCTCCATGACCCCGGTCGCCAGGCGCTGAACCATCCCTTTCCCCTTCCCGAGTTGGCTGTCGAGCTACAGCAGGAACAACTCGAAGTCATCACACGCCCCGACAGCAGCCTGAGCGGACTCGCCGCCGAGATACGGGCTGGCCGGACCTATGCAGACTCCCTCGCCCGGAAGGCGGGCGCGAGGATCGCAGCCCTGGCCACCTCTCCGATACCGGTCAAGCCCCGCGCCACCCGCGGCGACCGCTACGACGCACTGATGGAGAAATTTGCCCTGACGGCGCGGGAGCAGCTGACGGGCGGCTACCACGTCCACGTTTCCGTCGCCTCGGACGAGGAAGGCGTCGGGGTCCTGGACCGGATCAGGTCCTGGTTGCCGTCCCTCCTAGCCCTGAGCTCGAACTCGCCGTTCTGGAACGGCGCTGACACCGGTTATGCCAGTTTCCGCACCCAGGCCTGGAACCGGTGGTCGAGCGCAGGGCCTACTGACGTCTTCGGCTCGGCCGAGGCGTACCACGCACTCGTGGCGGGGCTGTCGGGCACCGGGGTCGTCACCAGCCCCGACTTCGACGCGCGTCTGTCCGCCCGACATCCGACCGTCGAGATCCGCGTTTCAGATGTCTGCCTGGACGCACGGGACGCAGCCCTGATTGCGGCCTTGGTGCGGGCCCTGGTGGAGACCGCCGCCAGGGAATGGGAGGCAGGACAGGCGCCGGACTTGGTTCCAGCCGCAATCCTGCGCCAGGGTGCCTGGCGAGCCAGCCGGTTCGGCCTGCACGGGGACCTGCTCCATCCGGTGAGGCACACGCCGGATACGGCCAGGAACGTCATCGCCGCTTTTCACGCGCACGTCCGGGACGCTCTCGACCAGACCGCCGACGCAGCCTACGTCGAGGAGTCTCTGCAAAGAATCCTCAGCCAGGGCACGGGGGCCACCCGGCAGCGCCAAGCCTACCGGCGTAACGGCAGTATGGCCGACGTCATCACGCATGCCATCGACATTACCCACCGGGCACCCGCCGATCACCCCCTTGAGGAACGACTCCCGAACCGGCACGCAGCCACCGCCATCGCAACCGTGGGCTGAGCCGCCGGGGACCTTCGGGGCCAGCAACCGACGTTTCAACTGCGGCGCGGCAAACTCAACCCCAGAAGACGGAAGCGCTGGATGCAGCCGCGCCGGGTTGGCTGCATGGCGGAAAAGGTCCGGGGGTTCAGTGCCTGTCCACGGGGACACTCAGGGGTATCAGCAGCTCCGCCAGCATCGCTGAGCGCTCCGGGGATCAGGAACAGGCCCGCCAAATGGGCGTAGAGCCCATCAGGCATTTCCACGGACAACCCACCAACGACCACCGCCGGCAGGGCCGTCAGAGCCGAAACCCAGATCGGTCGTCCCCCCAGCCGCGCCCACACAGCCGACCACGCGAACGCGATGGACCCGAGAAGTATCAGCCGGTGCCCTTCCGCGTCCGTGGGTGAGCGGACGATGAAGTTGAACGACTCCGACAGCCCGCATGCCGTCACCGCGGCTGCGAGCAGGACCAGCATCGACCACGCCCCGTCGGCCCAGCGGATGTATCCCGTCATGGACTGACGGTACCTGTTGCCGCGGTCAATCGCGCGGGCCCGGTTCAGTCGTCTGCGCCACGCAGGCAGAGAGTTTCCCGGTCAGCCAGCCGAGCTGCTGCCCGATGCCAAGCCCCTTCATGGGCACTTCGTAGGGCCAAGGGCAGTCCCAGAGGATCGTCCGGTACTGTTCCCCCGCCAGGGCGATGAGCCTGACGCTCTCTAGGCCGGCCAGCTGGGCCGCCATCTGATCCTGGACCCTGGCGGCCCAGTCGTGGATCGGAGGCGTCGTCCTGTGGGTCGTGCCGAGCCGCATGTCGTACGGCTCGATGACCTCGTCGGGGTGGACGAGCCCGTGCTTGGCGGACAGGACGTACCAGCGGTCACAGGTCAGCTCGGCGTAGGCGGAGGCCTTCTTGAACAGCTGGGAGACGTAGAGTTCACGGGCCGGGAGTTCACGGGCCGGCGCCAGGCGCTGCAGCTTCTGCGAGGCGCAGCCGACCAGTCCCACCGTGTACACGTTCTCACTCATGCACCGGAACATGCGTAGACGCAGGGGCCGGGTGTCCCGGCGCTTGCCCATCCCTGAGAGGTGGCATCTGCGCAGGTGAGTAGCCAGGCACGCACAAAGTCAGGTATCGGCCACTGATGCCGTGCCCGGGCGGCCGGCGTTGAATTGAAGGTGAAGCAGCCCTCTGTGCCGCGCCCTAGGAACTCAGCGGCTGCTTCGCCAGTTCCCGGGCGCGTTGCGTTCGGGGTTTTGACCGGGGCCGGCGACGAACTGAAGCCCTCTGAGACCGGGACTTTGGTACCCCAGTCGTCGTCGGCCCCACGGGCGAAACCCGGTCCGCCGACAGCCCTCTGGGCCGCGCCTCGCGGCATTGGTGGGCCAGAGGATCTACTTCTTGCAGAAACCGTTGCGCTTGACGGCCGTGATGATCTTTTTAGCCTGGGCGTCGGTGACCGGCTTCCTTGCGGCCCCCGCGAACCCGGACTGGGCGGCGGTGATCTGGAGCGGCTCCTTGGATTCGCTGAGGATGCTGTGGCATACCTTCATGGCCGCATTCGCTGCCCTTGCGCCCGTGTAGTCGGGGTCGATTTTGGCCAGGTCGGCGAAGAGAGCCTTCCACTGGGCCGCGTCAGGCACGGGACCTCCCGGGCCGCGGCCGCCGGGGCCGTGGTGGGCGACGCTGCGAACGGCATGCCGGCGCATCCGGTCAGCATCAGCACCGTCAGCGCGAGGGGTATGAGCTTTTTCAAAGTGTCTCCCGCATGGTCATTCATGAAGTGTTCGTCTACCCACCTACATGCGTAGAAATCCCGTTGACGGCGACCTGGCAGCAGCACGCTGAACAGCCCTTCCATGTCCAGCTGGCATGCGCTTGAGGTCAGGCCGGACCAAGAAATGGTGCTGAGGAAAGCTGTGGGCCGGTGAATTGAAAACCCGTCGCCGCGAGGGCAGGAGCGCTGACCGGTCCCTTGACGAGCCCTATGCCGCCCAGGGCGACTACAACGAAGACTGGCAACCATAAACGGTGGGTTTCCCCCACCAGATTGGGCGCAGCGCGGGCGCCACTGGAGGACAACTTCTACCCTGGGCCATCGCCCGTAATCCCAGCTCCGATACTCCGGCGGGATCGCCCGCTATGTACGCCGTCTGGCCAGGGCTGCCGGCGGGCTGTCCTCCAGCCATCTGTTGCAGCAGTTCCTCAAGCGCGGCGGCGGCCCTAGCCCGTTCTTCGACTGAAAGTTCCATTCGTCAAATTCTTCTCTCTCCACCGCGTGGGTGGGGGAAGGGCGGCGCCCGCCGACGAAACCTGCTTAACGGATTAGACGGGCTTTAGCTCAGAGGGAGCTGACGTACCGCGTCCATATTAAAAACTTCATCAGTCAAGTACGCCTGAGTAATAACGTCCAAAGTCAGGAAAACGGCAGCATTTTCCTTGGCCGTTCGCTCAGTCGAGAACGCGCTTTCATCAAGGTCGTCTGGCAAAGACATATCGTCCACGTTCGGGTCGGTGGCAGCTAGGTGCCGCTGTAAAGTGTGCGTCCCCCCAGTAACTCCCGAACTTAGGCGCGCTTCCAGAAAAATTCCCTTGCTCGTGCGCAACATCTCAAGTGACCGTGCGTCCCAGCTAACTACTCCACGTCCATACTTTTCGAGCAGTTCCGGGAGCATGTCGTACCGGAACCCCTTCAACTGCGGATGATTCAGCCGAAACGGGCGCGCCTCAACCTGGAGGACGTGGATCGCCAACTCAGGCGCGACGGCGAAGAACTCGTTGTTCAGAAACCTGTATGCCTGGAGTTGCTCGTGAACGAGGGCCTCTACCAATTCCATGTTCTTTACGTACTCGGTCCAGACCGGGGCCAGGGGTGTAGCACGTCCGGTGGCCAACTCTTTCACTCGCTTGGGAACGTCACGTTTTGTCATGCCGACCTTCACCTGCAGAGGGTGGGCACTGTCGTAGAGTACGTAGACCCATCCCTTCTTCGCATCGGCGTCTGTTTTGCCTTCTATTTTGATCATGCCTACAAGTATCCCAAGCAGCGTGCCCGGCGGTAGACAAGACCGCCGCTGGCTCCTGCTCTGCCGTGGCGGCTTGCACCTCCGCTGCGGCGGCGTCGGTCTCCAGTTTTCCCGTCTGAGACGGCGGAGCGACAGGGTCAACGTTACGAAGACACCTCTGATCGTTTCTCGACTAAAGCAACGCTAAACTATTGCTGCTCTTCAGGTTCCTTATGCTGAACACGTCGTCGTGGCTGAGTAGGGTTGCTAGCTTCTTCAGCCGCTCTCTGCCGGCGGTATTCCTGCGCCTCCCGGACAAGCGCCTCGTCCTTGGCGTCACCATCGCGTGAGTAGACCTTCAACCCTCCGGGCGTGCCCTCGGTCCACTTCTTCTGGTTGTCCCGAATGTCACGAAGAGCTCGTGCTGCATGGTGGACTCCAAAGACCTGTGTATAGATGCGGGCCTTGTAGGGCCGGAGATCAATTACGACGTCACTACTTAGGGCCTCTCCATCGATTCCTTCGTAGGTGACAACTCCCTTATAGGTCAAGGGCATGTCATCTCGTGTTGCCCGCTCATTCATGACATCGAACACCGTGCGCCATTCCTGACCCGGCGCCAAGAAAGAAATCACCTCGGGAAGCCCTACGGGCTGTTCGCCACCAGTAGTTTCGGTTCGGTTCAAGACGGGGTCGAACGCCAGGTGCACATCACGCCCTGCGGTCTGGCCGAAGTTCTTGACTACAAGGTCAAGGATTTCAGCGCCGACGCCGTTCTCTTCCAGGTAAGCCACCACGTATGGCTGGGACTTCTCAAGTTCCAGCTTTTTTGTCTGCTTCCTTGCCTTCGACGCTTCGACAAGTTGGCCCCTTGCAAAGACAGCGGCAACGACCGCGATAAGCAGCGTCAGAGCCGTCGAAACTGCTGAGATCCAGTCAGCAACGTTGGGATCGTTGTCTTGTACAGCTCGAATTAGCTCCTTGGCGAGATTTGCCCACTCATCGTCTGTCACAGCTCATCCGCCCGGAATACCTCTCGTCCGGACACGTGCCGCCAAATTACATGGTCAAGCTTTCTCACTTGAGTTGGATATAGCTCAGCCACCTCGCGGATCAGTTTCGTTGCCCGCTTGGGAGTGATCTGCTGGCCATCTAGACCAGCCTGCTCCTTGATGAATCGGATAACCATGCGGTCGGGCTTCACGGACTGAAATCCGGCCAAGATGAGCAGGTAGTTGAATGTCACGCCAGAAGACTGGCTGGGAAGACCTAGCCAAACCTTCTTGATCCTCTTGAGCTCGTCGTCCTTTGCGAACTCCGCGTGCATGTCCGCCGTCGTCAAGATCGGCCCGCCCTTGAGCGCTTTCAAGGCCAGCGCTGCCCGATGGATGACTTCGGCCTTTAGGAGTGCACCAGGCTTTGTGTGGGCCGGTTTGTGGTTGTCTACGGCCACGGCCCACCCCGCGCTACCGCCAACGTGCTCAAAGGACGCCAGGAGTTCCTCTACACCGTCTCGGTGAGGGTCTGCGCCTTTTGCCTGCCTGAGCGCACAGTACTCACGGACTACGTTGATGACGCTTGTGTAGTGCGATCCAGTGGAGAAAATGGAGTCAATGATGCAGAGAGCCAGGCTTGCCGGGTACCCGTTAGCCGTAATCCACGATGCTTCATCGCCGAAGATCGCTCGGCATGATTCAACGAGCTTGGTTGCATCCTGGGTCTGCTCAGTCGTCATTTCTGGACTGTAGCAAGGTTTCTTCGTCACCTTCATCACGACTCGGGTATGTGTACCAGCGCAACTCGTCCACGGTGCTTGTATTGATAGCAAAGCCGGTCTCGGGGTCGAAGGAACAAATCGGCTCACTCCCCCGTCGTTCGATCGATGAGGCTCCACCGTCATTACTGCCGGGCTGTCAAGCGGATACCGGACTGCCAATCAAGGGAGCCGGTGATGTCCAAGTGAATATCTTTGCCGCCAAGCCCGTCCTCCAGGAACTGCGCGAGGCTCGCGGCGCTGACTCTATGCTCGCTTTCCGCGATCGCATCACGAAGACAGCCCACGGTGTGTCCGTGGCACTAACCATAAACACCGGCGCGCAGGCGCCTCTGCCTCATGTAAGCCGATCAATGTCGGTCCGGAAGCCTCTAGGCGGCCCTCACAGGCCGAGGCGCGCATGGTGAACGGAATGAAAGGGGTGGCAAGGTGGATCCTGTTCCGGCAGCGGCCACTCGGCCCCGCTGCTTAGAACACGCTCCCCGGTCCCTGCTTTTCCTCTGAACCGACCACTGAGGCAGAGCTCACGAAATCCAGTCGGAGCTGTGGAACGCCCGGCGGAAGGTAGAACCGGATGGCTGAAGCAATGGGCTCAGCAGGCTCCGGCACGGGCCGCGGAAAGACGACTGCTGCGTCCAATAGGGGCAGCTTTACCTCCTACAGCCACGCTGAGCAGACCGTCCGGCTGTAACTGCCGGACAGTCCGGCTGTAACTGCCGGATTGTCCGGCAGTTATCAAAGACCCCGTGTCTCCCGGAACAATCCGATAGCCAGGAGCACGATGGCAGGCACTGCCAGCAGCATAATAAGGACCGGGAAGAACATCGGCATGAATACAGCGTTTCCGATGGCCGCTGCCAGGGCGAGCGATGCGAAGGCCAGAAGAGTAACTGGCGCGCCCCTGCGACGTTCGCGGTGGGCCCAAAGGAGCCTGATCCCAAAGACAAGAGTGCCGGCCGACGCGATGATCACAGGTAACGCCAGCACCAGGTCCAGGAAGTGGCGGGGCGGAAAGTGTATCCGGAAGAAAGTCAGGAACTGCATGAGCTGCACAACTCCCAACACAATGCTGATGATGCCTGCTGAGACGCGATAGCCCGACTTGGGCATGTGGGGTTCGGTTGGCGCGACAATCTGGTAGACCCATTGTCCGGCAGGTACGTTCCCATCAGGCGAGTACTGCTCAGGCAATTGTTTCGCGAGTCGCTGATCGCCGATGTTCTGAGGTCTGTCTTCCATAATGTCCCGATGCTTGAAGGTTCAGATGTCCGGCCTTAAGCGCCGAAAGCAGCCTTGTACCGCGTATTGACGCTCGGACTCAGCTGTCCACTGACCCGCAGCAGCGTCGCGCCCTTCAGGTGGTGCCACTCGCTACCGAACATCGATCCTGCTGCCTTCAGGACGCGCAGGATGTACTCGGAGCGTGCCTTCGCGTCTTCAGCGTTGGCAAAGACCTCAACCACGGCGCCCCCATCGGCGCCGGTCTCCCCCGGCGTTCCGCCCTTGTCAGTGATCCAGGCGGCGGACGTGTACTGGTTGGGCCGTCCCAAGAGTTTGTTGGTGTCCAGGGCTGCCGTGACCGTGGTGATCTTGGTGATGCTGGCGACCTTCGGCCTAAGTGCCGTGGCGACCGAGGTGGCGTCAGCGGCGACTGTGGGAGTCGGCGTCGGACTGGGAGCTTCCGTGGTAGCAGTTGGCGCCGAGGTCTGCGAAGCAGAAGCCGGGGCTGAGGACTGGGTGGACGGGGCCGAGCAGCCGGCAAGGAGGAATGCCGCCACCCCAAGTGCGGCCATGTGTTTACGCATAAATCAGATGATAGGGCCCGGATGGGAGCCCGCCGCTCTGTGACGCACAGAGCGTACCCGGCGTCGAAGGGCGGCCGGGGCGCCTACGAGTCTGCCGCCTTCAGAAAACGCCGGTCCGCCGGGACGGTGAGCGTCCGGTCGCGGTCCTTCTCGGAAGTGAAGCTCAGGGTGAGCTTGCCGTCCGCGGCGGGCTCGATTGCGGCGACGGTATAGACGACGCGGACCGGGGAATGGCCTTACCAGCGGACGTCGACGGCTTCGAGTACATCACCGACGGCCAGCTCATCAGCGCTGGCAGTTCCTGCCTCGGGAAGGTTCGCGGCGCGGCCCACCAGATAGCCTTCGACAACCTGGGCCACCAGGGCCAGCTTCTCCTTCTCGTGCCGTTCCACGCCAGCGAACGCGAACACGCGGTCCAGATTCGGCACGACCGATGCTCACTCCGCCCAGGAGTTGAGACGCTCCGGGATCTACATGCCGAACGCGCGGTACATGTCACCGGTGATGCGCGAAGGCCGGGGTACATGCACGACACGTCCACAGCCGGAGCGAACGCTGCTCACAGCGCAGAGGCCGCTCCTGCTCCGAAGACCAGTCACCGCGCGGCCTCATATGACCGCGGAGTGCAGATCGCGGCAGCCCGCCTGCGCCTCGTCACGGACAGCCAGCTCGGACTTGAGACCCCTGACTGGGTCAAGGAACTGGCCGCCGGAAAACCCCGCAGCCGCGCTTCCTAACCGGACAGCCCGAGCGACTCCGCCGAATCGAAGTACGGCGCCGCTACCGGAGTCCATTCACGACGCTCGACGTCGAGACTTTCGAAGGACTGCTTCTTATTGTGGAAGTAGCTCACCGTCCGCTCGGTGAGCACACGGGGGACGAAAGTACCCTGTTTACCCGGGCGACGCCTACCTGGCCTCGAGTGGGGTATTCCGGATTCCGGGGACACGACGTAACCCCCTTCGCACAATCGGTCGTGTCCCTTATGGTCAAATGAAAATGTCATTGCCGACTCCGGACGGTGACGAATCGGGGGAAGCATGAAATTCAATCAGACGATGGACTTGCCGCTGCCTGGCGAGCGGCCGCACAAACGTCGCCGGGGCGTTCTGGTTGTCGCTCTGGCCGTGATCCTCGCCGCATTCGTCGGCGGCGCGTGGTGGTTCGGCGTGGGCTTGCCTGCCCGCCAGGCCGCCGAAGCAAGCGCAGCCGAGCAGGCAAAGACGCAAGCAGCGGCCAAGAAGAAAGCAGATGACTCGGCAGCTTTCTGGGCCAAGATCGAGAAGGACAACAAGGCTAGAGCTGAGAAGGCGGCTGCTGACGCTGCCGCCTTTAACGCGAGCCAGGACCGTGCTGCAGAGCAGGCTGATTCTATCAAGAACCAGATGGAGGCTCAGGGCTGGAAGCAATTCTCCGGGGACTTCTACTACCAGGTGGCCGACAAGTCCGAATACTCCTGCGGCTATTCACAGTGTCTCGTCTATCACGTTACGACCATGGCTCCCGCAGGGTGTTCAGGCGGCCTCTACGTGGAGGCGACAGTCGATGCCGGTGGCGCCTCTGTCGGCCGCGCCAACAGCATCACAGCTTCGTTGCCGCAGGGCAAAGACGCCATTGTGAAGCTGACGGATACATCAGGCGTTGGCGAGTCGATGGGCCTCACCGACCTGCACTGCCTGGGCGGATAGGCCTCCGCGGGCGGCTACCGTTCCGCATCCAGACCGCGACCCTTGTCGATGGACGTCGGGTCCGCCGCACACGCGCATGAGCGCCCACAGCATTCCTGTCCTTTCCGGCTTCCGGCAGTCCGTCGTGACATTGGACGGGTCGGATCCGGTCCGGGCCTGGCTGGCCGCATCCGGCAGGCCCGGCGCGGGAGCCGCGGTCGTGCCCCATGCCGATCTGCTCAACATGATCGGGCAGCAGCCGTTGCTGCGCCTGACGTTCCTGTCCAACGGCGCGGTGCTCACCCACGTCACCAGGGGATGGATGGAACCGCTCCCGCTGGTCTTCCTCGAAGGCGTCGGCCTCAATGCTCCGACCTCCGCGGGGCAGTCCTGCCGCTCTCCGAAACCGCAATCATGCCCGTCGCGGCTTAACCCGTTTGTCCGCTCCTGACGCAATCTATTGCCCACCGTCGGGGCAGACACATAGGCTCAACTTTGTGAGTGGCTGGGACGGTCATCCGAAAAGCGGAACCGGCCAGCGACCCGTGAAGGAAACAAGCATGGCAACAGGTACGGTCAAGTGGTTCAACGCCGAAAAGGGCTTCGGAGGTACGGTCAAGTGGTTCAACGCCGAAAAGGGCTTCGG
>NZ_JBFTZQ010000021.1:0-125375 GCF_056406715.1 Arthrobacter sp. P1_B11 | reverse complement strand
TTCCTGGTGGCAGGCAGCGTCTGCCCTGTGGTGGCAATCGTGGCGATGCTTGCGGCCCGGATGGCCGGGGACGAGATAACCCACCCGCTGGAACGGCAACACGGCATCTCCGCGGACGCCGACGTCAAAAGCCGCCGACAATAACTGCGGCCGGCTGCCCGGAACGGGCAGCCGGCCGGTCTTGCGCATCAGGCGCGGGCGCGCACCACGGGAAGGCTTGCCGTGGGCGGACCGCTCGGGAAGACCGACGGTTCCGGCACTTCGACCGGTTCGAGGGCCACGCGGACGGAGTCGGCGCCGACGGAATAGACCCCGCCGCGCACGTCGATGTCCAGCGGTTCACCTTCCAAGACGCTCAGCGTGATGCTGGCGTCGACGAGTTCCACGAGGAGGAGCCTTCCCTGCAGCCTCAGGTGGAAGGAAAGGCTGTCCCATTCCTCGGGCAGCCGGGGATCGAAATACGGCACCGCACCCTGGTCCCGCAGGCCGGCGAAACCACATACCAACGAGCTCCACACGCCGCCGGTCGAAGCGATGTGCACGCCGTCGATCGTGTTGCCATGCGAATCATCCAGGTCGATGAACACTGCGTTGGTGAAGTGCTCAAGAGCCGCCTTCCGGTAGCCCACTTCGGCAGCCATGATGCCCTGGACGCACGCGGACAGCGTCGAATCACCCGTGGTGATGGGGTCGTAGAAATCGAAGGCGCGGCGCTTCTCCTCGGCGGTGAATTCCTGCCACTGCAGGAACATGGCCAGCACCGTGTCCGCCTGCTTGAGCACCTGGTGCCGGTAGATCACCAGCGGATGGAAGTTCAGCAGCAGCGGGTACTTGGAGCGTGGCGTCGTCCAGTCCCATGGCTCCAGGGTCATGAAGTCGTTGTCCTGCGAGTACACCTGGAAATGCTCGTCGAACGGAAGCTGGATACGGGACGCCGCCGCCTCCCAAAGCTGCCGCTCGGCGTCGTCGATTTCCGGATGGTCCAGCGCCGCCGCAGCGCGCAGGTTAAAACGGGCCATGACATTGGTGTAGAGGTTGTCGTTCACCACTGCCGTGTACTCATCCGGACCGGTCACGCCGTGGATGTGGAACTGGCCGTCCTTGCCGAAGAACCCCAGGGACACCCACATGCGGGCGGTCTCCACGAGCAGGTCCGCGCCCATTCCATCGCGGAAGTCGGAGTCTCCGCTCGCCCAGACGTACCGGTTGGCGGCAAAGGCAATCGCGGCAGCAATGTGGAACTGCGCAGTGCCTGCCGCGTAGTAGGCGCTGGCCTCCAAGCCGTTGATGGTGCGCCACGGAAACAGTGCGCCGTCCACGCTGAGCTCCTTGGCCCGGATCTTGGCGTCCGGCAGCATCTCGTGCCGGAACTCCAAAACCTGACGGGCGCCGTCGGGGTTTGAATACGACAGGTACGGGAGGAGGTAGACCTCCTGGTCCCAGAAGTAGTGCCCCTCGTAACCGGAGCCGCTGACGCCCTTTGCCGGAATGCCGGCTACGCCGGCGCGGGCCGTGGCCTGGGCCAACTGGAAGAGGTTCCAGCGGATGGCCTGCTGCACGTCGGGCTGGCCACCCACCTTGATGTCGGTGGTGGACCAGTAGTCGCGGTAGTGTGCCTCGCTCTCGGCGAAGACTTCACCTACCGGCTTCAGGCCCGCCGCTGCCGTGTCCGCCGGGTCCTGGCCTGTTTCGGCGTCTGCCGCTGCCGGCACCCCGATGCGGGCGCCCCGGGCCACCGCGTAGCTGACGCTCTTCTCGAGCCGGAACGGCTCATGGGATCCAACTGCCAGCACGTAACGGACGCTGCTGTCGTCCTGGTCCACGAGCGTATCGAACGGCTGGTGCCCTGCAGAGGTCCAGTGGTCGACGGCGATTCCCACGCGCTGCTTCGACTCCGCCGCTTCCCAGGAAAGGCGGAGCGAACCGTCGCCGCCGTCGAGCCTCAAGGGCAGCAGGACGCGCCCTGCGTGCCGGCCCGCCCTGCGCGGATCGTGCGCGGAGTGGTCGTCCACCGGCTGGTCCTGGCGGTTGATCACGGACGAGGTGACGTCGGCGGAGACGGCGCGGTCCGCGGAGAGCTCCAGCGAAATAGCGAGACAGCCGCGCGATTCGAAGCCCACGGCGCGGCGCTCCACGGTGGTGACGGTGGCGCCCGAACGGCATTGCCACACGATGCGGCACTCGTAGATTCCGGTGGCGAAATCTACGGAACGGCGGTAGTCCAGCACCGTCGATTCAGCGAGGCTGAGCATCTCGCCGTCCACGATCACCGTGAAGTTGTTGGCATCCGGAATGTACAGGATCCGCTGGCCGGTGCGCGCGAAACCGAAGGCATTTTCAGCGTGCTTGATATCCCAGATTTCGTGGAACCCGTTGATGAAGCTGCCCGGGAGCTCCGCATCCGCCGCCGCCCAATGGGCGCCCCTGATACCCAAATGTCCGTTTCCAAGGGCAAACAGCGTTTCCAGGGTGCCGGCATTGCCGGCGGCATGACCGGTCTCCACGAGCTTCCAGGGATCGTTGGGGAAGCGGACGCGGTCAGCAGTGATGAGTGCCATGAGTGGCGTTCCTTAGGCGGTTGGAGGAGCGGCCAGGGTTGGGGGCCTGGCAGGATTGCGCAGTGGAGGCGGAGCTCCGTGAAGGCGGAGCTAGAGCTCTGTGAAGGCGGTGCTAGAGGAGTTCGTCAAGGTCGTTGACCACTAACGTGGCGCCCGCCTCCAGCAGCGTCTGTCGCCCTGCGCCGCGGTCCACTCCGATGACGGAGTGGAAGCTGCCCGCGCTTCCGGCCTGCACGCCGGAAACCGCGTCCTCGACGACGACGCACTCTTCGCTGGGCAGCTCAAGGAGCCGGGCGGCGTAGTCATAGGTTGCCGGGCTGGGCTTGCCGGGAAGGCCTTCAGCGGCTGCCACGACGCCGTCCACCACCACCTGGAAATGGCCGTCGAGCCCCGCCGCGCGCAGCACGGACGGTGCGTTCCGGGACGAGGAGACGACGGCGACCTTGAGTCCCCGGGCCAGCGCGGCTGTGAGGAAACGCACCGACCCCGCGTAAGGGTCAACGCCGGCGCCGACGATGTCGTTGAAGATCTTGTTCTTCCGGTTGCCCAGTCCCTGGACTGTCTCGTTGTCCGGCGAGTCGTCGGTGGGACCTTCGGGGAGCTCGATGCCGCGCGACGTCAGGAAGTCCCGGACGCCGTCGAACCTGGGCTTGCCGTCAATGTGCTCGAAGTAGTCGCTTCCGCGGTAACCGGACTTCCCGGGCTTGGATTCGAGGTAGCCGTCAAAGAGTTCCTGCCACGCGCGCTCGTGGACCACGGCCGTGGGCGTGAGCACGCCGTCGAGGTCGAACAGGATGGCGGCGGCGTCCGTCCAGTTGTTCGGAGTGCTGCCGGGGAGGGTCTTCAGAAGATCAGTCATGCCTGGTGCGGTGTCCTTTCGGATGGCGGACAGCAGTGGTTGGGGACCATGCGGGGAGGAGGTGCGGCGTCGGCGACCGCGGGTGGAGCATCTTACGGCGCAATGCCTCGACTGGGGAGCGCCCGGGGGCGCGTTCAGGTGGCTTAAATGCGCAGTCGCTCTGAGAAACGTCTGCTTCCATCATGAGGCCGTTGTCCGGTCAGGGCAAACGCGCGTGGATTCACGCCCGGAGGCATTTGCACATACATCGCGTGACCCAGCCCTTTCAACACTCAGTCAAGGACCGGTAGTTTCGGCCGAAGACGAGTGTAAGCGCTTACAAATTTGGCGTGCAACTGTTTTTACCAAGCCGCAGGAGTTTGACTCCCCGGGGACCAACTCCTGGCGCTTTGCATCAGCTCAGTTGCAGGACGCGGGTCAGTGTTGCAGGACGTGGCTCAGGGCAGGACGTAGTGGCGCAGGAACGCGCTGACGTCCACCATCTCCCTCTTGGACATTGCATGGCCCATGCCCGGGTACGTGCGTGCCGTCAGCTGGGTGTGGGCATTCAGCCACTCCTCGGCATAGGCAACAGCTTCCTCGTTGATGATCAGGTCGGCCCTGTCCCGTCCCCAGAAAAAGGGCGGCGGGGTGTCGAAGGATTCACTGAGCGCCAGCAGATCGTTGTCCAGCACAAAGCCGGAAAGGCCGACGACGGCCGGAAAGTCCCGCGGCCGCAGCCGCAGCAGGGTGCTCGCCATGGCCATCCCCTGCGAATACCCCAGCAGGCTCACGCTGCTGTGGCCGCCCTTGACGGAGTCAATCCAGGAAAAGACCGAGTTGGCGGCGGCAATGACATCGGCGAAGTCGTTCGTGAGGAAGTAGTCCAGCAGGAACCAGCCGTAACCGTCGGCGATCGGCATCGGCGCGCGGAGAGCGGCGCAGGTGAATTCGGACGGGAGGTAGTCGAACAGATTCACCATCCGCGACTCGTCCGTGCCATAGCCATGCATCATCACGAGCAGCGGCGTGCCGGAGCGCTCATTTTCCGGCTTCGACCAAACGACTGTCTCCATCGGAACAGCCTAACGACTCCCCGTACGGGAACTGCAGGCCGGCCAGCGTGCTGACCTGCGCGTTTGATTGAAACAGGGGGTACTGCGCTGTAGCCTGACGATTGACAGCATGCTTAGCGAGTGGCGCATGCTTCGCCGGATTTACCGAGTGCCGCACTTACCAGGTTGCGAGAAGTCGCCAACACAAGGAGCAAGTCATGAGAATCGGTTCCGCCATCTTCCTCATTGCCATCGGTGCCATCCTCGCCTGGGCCATCACCCCCGGCCTGATTCCCAATGTCGACCAGACTTTGGTCGGCTACATCCTGATGGCGGTGGGAGTTATCGGGCTGATCGCTTCGCTTGTCCTGGCGTCCCCCGGCCGAAGCCGCCGCATCAGCGAGACACGTTCCGTTGTGGACCCCAACACCGGCGAGCGCATCACGCGCAACGAAAGCCGCGACGGCGGACTGTAGCCCCGCCGCTGCCCGCCGCATCCAGCCGGTGCCCTTCCGTGAAACTCCAGATAAAGCACCGGACTGCCGGGCCAGACCCTTCGGTCCGGCCCGGCAGTCTGTTTTCATGTTGTTTTTCATTGACAAAGCAACATGATCGAAGATAAAGTCAAGTAATTACAGATCGTGTGATGGCAGTCACTGAGGCTTCAATTGCTGGAGTGTCGGCCGCTGGCAGTAGGCCCCGGGGAGACAGCCAGCCGGAAGCCGTTCGCTGATCAGTAAGAGACAGACGATTTTGCAGTATTCACGCAGAGCAGTACTTACGCAATGGAGGGTATGTGTTTGCCGAGGAGCGTCAGCAGCAGATCGCGGGGCTCGTTGCAGCCAGCGGCCGCGCTAGCGTGACCGACCTCGCAGAGCGCTTCAGGATCACCACCGAAACCGTCCGCCGCGATCTCGCCGCCCTTGAATCCGCCGGCAGCGTCCGCCGCGTTCACGGCGGCGCTGTTTCCGCGGACCGTTTCAGCACCACCGAAGAAAGCATCCTGGAGCGGACCATCCAGCGACAGGGGCAGAAGCACCGCATCGCCGAGGCTGCCCTCGCCTTCCTGCCGCAGGGCCCCTCGAGCAGCATCCTCCTGGACGCCGGCTCAACCACCGAGGTCCTGGCCGACATCCTGGCCCGCCGCAGTGCCGTATCAGCCAAACACAACGGAGCCGAACAGAATCAGGAACTGGTGGTCATCACGCACGCCATTCCCATCGCCGCCAAACTCGCCAGTACGCCGGGCATCGCCCTGCAGATCCTGGGCGGCCGGGTCCGGGGACTGACTCAGGCCGCCGTTGGCCAGGCAACCGTGGACGCCGCCCAGAAGCTCCGCCCGGACATCGCCTTTGTGGGAACCAACGGCATCCATGCAAGCTTTGGCCTGAGCACCCCCGATCCCGAAGAAGCCGCCGTCAAGGCTGCCTTCGTCCACTCGGCCCGCCGCATTGTGGTGCTGGCCGATTCGTCCAAGCTGGATGCGGAAACGCTGGTCCAGTTCGCCTCATTGAAAGATCTGGACACCGTGATCACTGACCGCAAGCCCAGCCCCGAACTAGCCGCGGCCCTCGCCGACGCCGGCGTTGAGCTGGTGATCGCATGATCGTCACGCTCACGGCAAACCCCAGCCTTGACCGCACGGTGGCGCTCCCTGGCCCGCTCGAACGCGGCGAGGTCCAGCGTGCCGTCTCCGTCAGCCAGGAGTCCGGCGGCAAGGGAGTCAACGTCTCCCGCGCCCTGGTGGCCTCCGGGCTGGAGACCGTCGCGGTGCTCCCCGGCGGGGACTCCGATCCGGTCCTGGCCGGGCTCCGTGACGCCGGGGTGCCGTTCGCCGCGCTGGCCATCCATGAGCCGCTGCGGACCAACGTGGCCCTCACTGAGCCCGGCGGCGTCACCACCAAGATCAACGAGCCCGGCCCGGTGCTCGGCGAAGACGCCCAGGAGGCGCTCATTGGGCTGCTCCTGGAACGCGCCAAGGGCGCCAGCTGGGTTGTCCTCGCGGGGTCCCTCCCGCCAGGAGTTCCTAACGATTTTTACGCCACTGTCACCCGGAGGCTTCGTTCCGCGGACACTGGAAACAGAGTTCCGCAGATCGCCGTCGATTCCTCCGGGGCACCACTCGCCGCGGCCATCGCCGGCGATGCATCAGGGGCAGTCTCCGGGAAACCGGACCTGCTCAAACCCAACGCCGAGGAGCTCGCGGAACTTGCCGCCGCGGCAGGATTCGCCTCGGTGAGCACGGCTGAGGAACTCGAAGCGGATCCGGAGGCTGCCGCGGCAGCCGCCGCCGCCGTCGTGCGTTCCGGCGTAGGGGCCGTGTTGGCAACGCTCGGTTCAAAGGGCGCTGTCCTTGTGACGGCCGACGGCGCGTGGCTGGCCACGCATCCGCCGGTCACCGCGGTCAGTACGGTCGGCGCGGGCGATTCGTCGCTGGCTGGCTATCTGCTCGCCGCCAGCCAGGGCGCCGCCCCGGCTGATTGCCTCCGTCAAGCTGTGGCGCACGGCGCCGCAGCCGCTTCCCTGCCGGGCTCCACAGTTCCGGCAGTCCACCAAACTACCCCCGACGCCGTTACCATCACGGCCCTCCGGAAGGATTGACAGTGACTCAGCTCATCACCACCGACCTGGTCGAGCTCGACCAGAACCTGGGCAATTCGCCCGAGGACGTGATCCGCCACCTGGCTGGCAGGGTTGCTGCCACCGGCCGCGCGAGCGAAGTCGAAGGCCTCTTCACTGACGCCTTCGCCCGCGAGCAGAAGACGGCAACCGGCGTGCCCGGCGGCATCGCGATCCCCCACTGCCGCTCGTCCGCGGTGACCGTTCCCACGCTCGCCATGGCCCGCCTCTCCCAGCCCGTCGACTTCGGCGCCAAGGATGGCCCTGCCGACCTCATCTTCTTTATCGCAGCCCCCGCCGGCGCAGACCAGGAGCACCTCAAGCTCCTGTCCAAGCTGGCCCGGTCGCTGATCAAGAAAGACTTCACCGGTGCCCTGCGCGCCGCGTCCAGCCAGACGGAAATCGTTGAACTCGTCGAGGGCGCCCTGGCTGACAAGCCTGCGGCACCCGCCGCTGCACAAGCCCCCGTACCAGCAGCCGCACCAGCAGCCGCCGGCGCCGCTGCCCCCGCGAAGGGTGGCCCCAAGCGCCTCGTCGCCGTCACCGCCTGCCCCACCGGCATCGCCCACACCTACATGGCAGCCGACTCCCTCGTCGCAGCGGCCCAGGAAATGGGCGTGGACCTCCAGGTGGAGACCCAGGGCTCCTCGGGCGCCAAGCCCCTCGACCCTGCCATCATCGCCGCAGCCGACGCAGTGATCTTCGCCGTGGACGTGGATGTGCGCGGCAAGGAGCGGTTCGCAGGCAAGCCCGTCATCAATGCCCCGGTCAAGCGCGGCATCGACGAACCCGCCAAGATGGTCCAGGAAGCACTGGACGCCGCGGACAACCCGCACGCCCGCCGCGTCCCGCACTTTGGCGCCGAAGAGCAGGCCGAGCAGGAGGCCACCGAAAAGGGCGAACACATCGGCCAGAAGCTGAAGAGGGCCCTGCTCACCGGTGTCAGCTACATGATTCCCTTTGTCGCCGGCGGCGGCCTGCTGATCGCCCTGGGCTTCCTGCTGGCTGGCTTCGACATCGCCCTGGGCACAAAAGCCAACGACATCCTGGCAAACAACACCCTGCTCAACCTTCCCGACGGCAACCTGGCCCTCTACCTGGGCACCGTTTTCTTCAAGGTCGGCGCCCTGTCCATGGGCTTCCTGGTGCCCGCACTGGCCGGCTACATCGCCTACGCCATCGCCGACCGTCCGGGCATTGCGCCAGGTTTCGTGGCCGGTGCCGTATCCGGTTTCATGGGTGCCGGGTTCCTCGGCGGCATCGTCGGCGGCTTGCTCGCAGGCTACATCGCACACGTGATCGGGACGTGGTCGGTGCCGCGCTGGCTCCGCGGCCTGATGCCGGTCGTGATCATTCCGCTGCTCGCCTCCATCGTCGCTTCGGGCGCTATGTTCCTATTCCTCGGCGGACCGATCGCAGCCATCACTGTGGGGTTGAACACCTGGCTCTCCGGCATGTCCGGTGCCTCGGCCATCGTGCTGGGCATCATCCTCGGCCTCATGATGTGCTTCGACCTCGGCGGCCCGGTCAACAAGGTTGCCTACGCCTTCGCCGTCGCCGGGCTCGGTGCAGGAAGCGCCACCAACCAGGCGCCGTGGCAGATCATGGCGACCGTCATGGCTGCCGGCATGGTCCCGCCGCTCGCGATGGCCCTGGCCACCGTTCTGGACAAGAAGCTCTTCAGCCTGGCTGAGCGCGAGAACGGCAAGGCAGCCTGGCTGCTGGGTGCCTCCTTCATCTCGGAGGGCGCCATTCCGTTCGCCGCAGCCGATCCGCTGCGCGTCATCCCCGCGAGCATGGTGGGCGGCGCCGTCACCGGCGCTCTCACCATGGCCACCGGTGTAACGTCACAGGCACCCCACGGTGGAATCTTTGTGTTCTTCGCCATCGGTAACGTCGTGATGTTCATCGTCGCCATCCTTGCCGGCACCGTTGTCAGCGCGCTGATCGTGGTCGCACTCAAGCGCTGGGCTGCCCGCAAGCCCGTTGATACGGTGGAGACCGTCCCTGAAGCCGTCCCCGCCCGCTGATTCTTCAGCAGCCCAATTCCCCCTACCGCAATCGCAAGGAGCAAAAATGTCCGAACGTACCGCAACCGTCGCCAGCCGAGTAGGCCTGCACGCCCGCCCCGCCGCCATCTTCGCTGAGGCAGCCGGCGAGTTTGACCTCGACATCACTATCGCCCGCGAAGGTGAGCCGGCTGACGAAGCCATGGACGCCGCCAGCATCCTGTCCCTCATGAGCCTTGGCGCATCGCACGGCGACGTTGTGGTGCTCCGGGCGGAGGGTGATGGCGCCGACGTCGCCCTCGATCGTCTGGTCCAGATCCTCGAGACCGACCACGACGCCGAATAGGTCTAAGCAGGCTCACGACGGCCGGCTTCCGGCGCAGCATCCCGACAGCCGGGAACTGCGCCGGTGCCGGCCGTCGCTGTTTCTGAGTTCTCGCTGTCCATCAAAAATCCCGACTGGTAAGCAAACTTAGCAGTTTCTTGTTTTTGCTCTTCAGCCCCACTAGCTTGGAATTGTGCCCCGTGCCGTTCAGTACCGCCCGGACATCCCGGGCTGAAGGGAGGCCTGACAAAGTGACAACCTTGCAGGAAAGCATTGACGTCGAAGTTCCGGTCAACACCGCCTACAACCAGTGGACGCAGTTCGAATCTTTCCCCCGGTTCATGAAGGGGGTTGAATCCGTCGAGCAGATCGACGAGACCTCGCTCCACTTCCGAACGAGGGTAGCCGGCATCAGGCGCGAATACGACGCGCAGATCCTTGAGCAAACGCCGGACCGGTGCATCGCCTGGGTCAGCAAGGATAAACCCCGCAATGCCGGCAGAGTCACCTTTGAAAGCCTCGGTCAGGACCTTTGCCGTGTGAACGTGGAACTTGAATGGGAGCCGGAGGGCCTCCTCGAAAAGACCGGCGCCGCCGCGCACGTGGATGAAACGCAGGTTTCGTCCGACCTGCTGCGCTTCAAGGAGTTCATCGAATCACGCGGCATTGAGACCGGCGCCTGGCGCTCGTCCGTGGATCGCGGAGAAGTCGACGCCGAGTAAATGGATGCGCACTAACAAACCACGATCCGCGGAGGTAGCCATGCCTGAGAGAAAGAACCCGAGCCTCAAGGATCCCGAACTCTACGAAGAGCTCCGTGAGGATGGAGCCTCGAAGCAGAAAGCGGCCCGCATCTCCAACGCCGCCGCCAATAAGGGCCGCTCCGAAGTTGGCCGCAAAGGCGGGAAGTCCGGCGACTACGACGACTGGACCGTGGCCCAGCTTAAAGCCAAAGCCAAAGAGATCGGCCTCAAAGGCTATTCCGGCAAGAAGAAGAGCGAACTCATTTCCGCGCTCAGAAATTCCTGAGCGGTGCGCTCATGAGACCGGCGGCCGGGGTATCCGGTTCCTCAAGCGCCCTTCCGCGCAGTCTTGGTGGCGGCCGGCTTGGCAGCAGTCTTCGTGGCCGTCGTCTTGTTGGCAGCAGTCTTGGTGGCGGCCGGCTTGGCAGCAGTCTTGGTGGCCGCAGTCTTGGCCGCAGCCTTGGTGGCCGCACCGGTCTTCGCCGCCGTGCCTGTCCTGGACGCTGCCTTGGCCGCAGTTTTGGTACCGGACCTCGCGGCCGTCTTTGCCGGAGCCTTGGAGGCACCGCCGACCTCTTCACCGCCGCCTGCCCCGCGTTTCCGGTCCAAACTGCGCTTGAGCGCCTCCATCAGGTCGATGACTTCCCCGTTGCCGGACTCCCCGGCCTCGACGCCGAAGGTCTCTTCCGTATCCAGGGAGTCGCCCTTCTCCAGCTTGGCCTCGATGAGCTGGCGCAGCTGGGACTGGTAGTCGTCCGTGAACTGCTCCGGTTCGAAATCGGAGGCCATAGACTCCACCAGCGCGGCGGACATTTCACGTTCCTGGGCGGAGATCCGGATGGTCGTCTCCAGGGCAGGAAAACCTGCCTCACGCACCTCGTCGGCCCACAGCAGGGCCTGCAGCATCAGGACGTCGTCCCGGATCCGCAGAGCACCCAGCCGCGTCTTGTCCCGCAGGGCGAACTGCACGATTGCCACACGGTCGGTGTCCTCGAGCGCCCGGCGCAACAGCATGTAGGCCTTGGGCGACTTCGAATCCGGTTCCAGATAGTAGCTCTTCTCGAACATGATCGGATCAAGCTGCTCGGACGGAACGAACTGGACCACTTCGATCTCGTGGCTGTTTTCCGCGGGAATGGCCTTGAGCTCCTCGCGGGAAAGGACCACGGTCCGGCCGTCGTCCTCGAAGGCTTTGTCGATATCGGCATAGTCCACGACCTTGCTGCAGACCTCACAGCGGCGCTGGTAGCGGATCCGGCCGCCGTCGGCGTTGTGCACCTGATGGAGGCTGATGTCATGGTCCTCGGTGGCGCTGTACACCTTGACCGGGACGTTGACCAGCCCGAACGCAATCGCGCCTTTCCAGATCGCTCTCATGAGACAAGTGAACATCACACTTCGCCGGAGGTGAAGCCCTTTGGCCGGCGGTAAGGAACGGGTGCGGGTCGGCGGCCGCGGACTGACGCTGACCAACCTGGACAAGGTGCTCTACCCTGCGACCGGTACCACCAAGGCAGACGTCCTGGCCTATTACGCCGCTGTGGCCCCCGCGCTGATCCCGGCTGCAGCCAACCGGCCGGCCACGCGGAAGCGGTGGGTCCACGGCGTGGGGACGGCGGAAGAGCCCGGGCAGATGTTTTTCCAGAAGAACCTCGACCATTCCACTCCCGGGTGGGTTCCCCGGGCCGCCATCACCCACAAGACCAGCACCAATTACTATCCGCTGGTGAACGACCCCGCCACGCTGACATGGCTGGCGCAGATCGCCTCGCTGGAGATCCACGTCCCGCAGTGGAGGGTGGACTCGCACGGCAACGCGCTGCCGCCTGACCGGATCGTCCTGGACCTGGATCCCGGCGAAGGGGCAGGCCTCCCTGAATGCGTGCAGGTGGCATTGCTGGCGCGGGACATCCTCAAGGACGTGGGACTGGACCCGGTTCCGGTGACGAGCGGCAGCAAGGGCATCCACCTCTACGCCGGCCTCGACGGCACGCAGACCTCGGACCAGATTTCCGATTTCGCCCATGAACTGGCCCGCGCGCTCGAGGCCGACCACCCGGATCTTGCCGTCAGCGACATGAAAAAGGCACTTCGAACGGGCAAGGTCCTGGTGGACTGGAGCCAGAACAACGCGGCCAAGACCACCATCGTTCCGTACTCGCTGCGCGGACGGCTGACGCCCACCGTGGCTGCTCCGCGGACCTGGCGGGAGCTGAGTTCCGCGTCCCTCCGGCAGTTGGACTACGAGGAGGTCATGCGCCGGGTAGGAGCCGGCAAGGATCCCTTTGCCATCATTGACGAGAGCAGCGGAGCCACCCACACCGTACCCTCCAGCGCGGACCACAGCCACGGGGACCACTTACCCGGACACGTCGGCACCGGCCACCACAGCGCAACGCCGGCCGCTGGAACGGCCGACGGCGGCGCTCGCCGAAGCGGCGGCCATGAGGATCCGCGTCTGGACAAGTACCGCTCCCTGCGGGACCAGGGTGAGACGCCGGAGCCCTTTACCGCCGAAAAGCACCACTCAGCCAAGGGCAGCGGCGACCGGGTCCTGGAAGACGCCCAGGCCAGCGCAGCAGAGAACGCCGGGAACCAGGATGCGAACGAAATCTTCGTGATACAGGAGCACCATGCCAGCCGCCTGCACTACGACTTCCGGCTTGAGCACGAGGGCGTACTGGTCTCGTGGGCGCTGCCGAAGGGCGTTCCGGACACCGGCGCCAAGAACCATCTGGCCGTCCAGACCGAGGACCACCCGATGGACTACGCGGATTTCGAAGGCACCATTCCCAAGGGTCAATATGGCGCCGGCACGGTCAGTCTCTGGGACAGGGGCGTGTACGAACTGGAAAAGTGGGTTAACGGCAAGGAAGTCATCGCCACGCTCACTGGCCAGGAGGGCGGCGGGCTTGGCGGTACCAGGAGATTCGCCCTGATCCACACCGGGCAGGGCCAGAGCGAGCAAAGCCAGTGGCTCATCCACCTGATGGACAAGGGATCCGGTATCCGGACAAAGCGCGCCGCCTCAACGGCAGCAACGGAGTCTGCGCCCGCCAAGGCGGCGCCCGGTGAGGACACCGCTGCCGAGGCCGCGTCCACCAATGGCCCACCCACGAAGGCCGCATCCCGACGAAACAGCATCATCGAGGACCCTGTCCCGATGCTGGCCACCGCGGGCACCACCGCCGACCTCCACGGCAGCGAGTGGCATTTCGAACTCAAATGGGACGGGATCCGTGCCCTGGTGGTGGCGGACAGCGAAAAGATCCGACTCATCAGCCGCAACGGAAACGACATGTCCGCCAGCTACCCGGAACTGACGGACCGGGACTGCTGGCCGCCGCAGGACTTCATAGCGGATGGTGAGATCATCGCCGTCGGACCCCGCGGCAGGCCGGACTTCGGGCTCCTTCAGGGGCGGATGAAGCTAACCAAACCCGGTGATGTGAAGAAGGCCCGTGCCGCCATCCCGGTGCGGCTCATGCTTTTCGATCTGCTCGCCGACGGCGGCGAGGACCTGCGCAGGCTCCCCCTCGAGGAACGCCGGGACCGGCTCGCTGACTTTTACCGTCCGTCGGAGTTCCCGGTGGAGCTCTCCGAGACGTTGGACGAGCGTGTGGAACACATCCTGGAAAGTGCGCGGGAACTTGGCCTGGAAGGGGTCATGGCCAAACGCGCTGACAGCCGCTATGTCAGCGGCCAGCGGAGCCGGTCGTGGATCAAGCTCAAGATTGAGCAGACGCAGGAAGTGGTGGTGGGCGGCTGGCGGCCGGGCAGGGGTGAACGGTCGGACACCGTGGGGTCATTGCTGCTGGGCATACCCGACGGGAAGAAACTCCGCTACGTGGGCCGCGTTGGCAGCGGCTTCAGCAGCCGCGAATTGAAGGAACTGCGCCAGACCATGGACGGGCTGACCCGGAAGACCTCGCCGTTTGAAGAGGTTCCCGCCCTCGACGCAGCCGACGCCCGCTGGGTTACGCCCGGCCTCGTGGGCGAGGTGACTTTCGGCGAGTGGACCGGCAGCGGAAAACTCCGGCACCCGGTGTGGCGCGGCTGGCGGCTGGATAAGAAGCCGGAGGACGTCGTCGCCGAATCCGCCGGTTCCTGACCCGGACGGGCAACCTCAAAGTCACCGGGACGCGCACAACGGCCCAAGACGCGCAAATGGCCTGGCGACACCCGAATTCGGGTGTCGCCAGACCATTTCAGTCTCGAACGGTACTAGGACGAGTGCGGCATCTGGGGACGGCCGGTCCGGTGGACGGCGGTCACGGCAGCCTCTTGCCCTGCGCGGCCGTGGCTCGAACCGCGGTCCTTGGGATGGCGGCGCTTACCGTTGCCGTCTGGCCACTGACGCGCTCCGCCCATGGCCGCGGTGACGGCGATGGTTTCCGGAGTGGGCAGCGGCGGCCTGTCCATAGACTCAGTCAGATGTGCAGCCACATCCGGTTTGATGGAGCTTCCTATATTCATGTCACCCATTTGTTCTTCCTTTCTGCAATGAAACGAAGCGTTCACCCGTATGAGGGCCGTGATTCAGGCGTCGCTGCTGTAATCACGAAAGGTTGTGTCATTGGGACTCGGCGCGAACCGAAGGCCACCAGCCGGCCAGCTACTCAAAGATCAGTGTTCCCATGGCTCCACGATAGGCAGAAACCAGCCGCGCGGGAACCCCCGGGAAGCCAATCAGTCCTGGGCTTCTTGGCTAAAGGAGTTCTCCCAGACGGCACGGGATCCGGCTTCCCCGATCTCCGCCACCTTGAAGACCGTTCCGCCGCACAGGATGAGAACCAGTACGACGGCGACCGCCCCCGCTATCCGGGAGCCGGCGGTTCCCAGCTTCTTCCGCATTCCATCCGCCTGCGTGGTCCCGTACCGGAACCACAGCCACTGCGCCATGGCTACGACAAACACGCCGATGACCCAGGGCAGCAATGAGCTGGCAATGCCGGTGTGCGCGGTGATTGCCGGGGTCGTATCCACACGCTTCATCAGCCACTCCCCGGCCTGCTGGGTGATCGGGACCAGCACCAGCGCCCCCAGGGCTATCAGCGGGGTCACGATTCCCAGCCGCCGCCGGGCAATTGGCCAGACGATGCTCAGCACGGTGCACAAGGCGGCCAGCGGAACAAAGACCACGGTGCCATGCACCAGCAACACATGCATTGGCAGACCGTTGATTACGTAGTCCATGCCGAACACCCCTGTCTGGAATTAACGAATCTGTTCCGGGCTTCCCCGGATCATCCATACCGGGTTTACCCACTCAGACGACCACCGGCGAAGAACGGTTCAATCGGGGAACTCCCGCCCTGGCTTCCTGTGGCCGCGCCGGCAGGCCTGTTGTGCCAATCGAGGGGCCTTCTGTCGCGTCTGCAGGGTACCTTCTCGGGTACCTCGATAGGCAGTCCAAAAGCGCTCGCGGGCGGCCCATTACCCGGAAAATACGGCCCCAAACGGACCCCGGAACAAAAAGTTTGATAACGATGCCACCCGGAGCCCGGATTCCCCGGAATGGCGCGGTGAAACCGGGCAAAACAAATCTGATATTTGCTTCCTGAGGGCGGTGAAACTGTTGATCATACGGCACCAAACTCTGATTTGCCATGGAAATCGCGTAAAATTGAAGGCCTGCCCGGAGCGGGGCAGCTACAAGTCGCAAGCAAATGACCTCCACAGGAGTCGCCCAAATGCCCACAGACCGAAGCACGACCGACTCTTCAGCAGGCGTTATTAACGCCAGCGGAACCAACCAAGTGGCACCCCAGGGTGTAAAGAAACCAAAGCTGCTCGCACGTCGGCGGCTCAAGGTGTCCGACGTCAATGTCGTTGACCAGCCCATGCTTAAGAAGGCGCTCGGCGGAACCATCGTGGGTAACACCATGGAGTGGTACGACGTCGGCGTGTTCGGCTACCTGATCACCACCATGGGACCGGTGTTCCTGCCTGAGGCGGATGCCAAAGTCCAGACGCTGTTCCTGCTGGGCACCTTCGCCGCGACCTTCATTGCCCGTCCGCTGGGCGGCGTGATCTTCGGCTGGCTCGGTGACAAGGTCGGCCGCCAGAAGGTTCTGGCCGCAACCCTGATGCTGATGGCCGCCAGCACCTTCGCCGTCGGCCTCCTGCCCGGCTACGCGCAGATCGGCATCTGGGCCGCGGCGCTCCTGGTTGTACTCAAGCTCATCCAGGGCTTCTCCACGGGCGGTGAATACGCCGGCGCCACCACGTTCGTAAGCGAGTACGCCCCGGACAAGCGGCGCGGCTTCTTTGCCAGCTTCCTCGACATGGGCAGCTACCTGGGCTTCGCCCTCGGCGCCGCCCTCGTATCCGTGCTGCAGCTGACCCTTGGCCAGACCGCCATGGAGGAGTGGGGCTGGCGCCTGCCGTTCCTCCTCGCCGGCCCCCTGGGCCTCATCGCCGTCTACTTCCGGAGCAAGATCGAAGAATCCCCGCAGTTCCAGGCCACCCTGGACGCCCAGGAAGACCAGGCCAAGGATGCAGCCGCCGGAGACGAGACTGCCGTCAAGGGGCCTCTGGGCATCGTCAAGGCCTACTGGCGTTCCCTCATCGTGGCCATGATCCTGGTGGCCGCCGCCAACACCGCCGGCTATGCCCTCACCTCCTACATGCCCACGTACCTGACAGAGTCCAAGGGCTACGATCCCGTTCACGGCACGCTGCTGACCATCCCCGTGCTGGTCATCATGAGCCTCTGCATTCCGCTGACCGGCAAGCTGTCTGACCGAATCGGGCGCCGCCCGGTGCTCTGGATCGGCGCGTTGAGCACCGTGGTGCTGGCCGCCCCGGCCTTCATGCTGATCGGCATCGGCAGCATCTGGTCAACGCTGGCCGGCCTGGCCCTGGTCGCCTTCCCCGTGACGTTCTACGTGGCAAACCTGGCCTCGGCCCTGCCGGCCCAGTTCCCCACTGCAAGCCGTTACGGCGCCATGGGCATCGCCTACAACTTCGCCGTAGCGATCTTCGGCGGCACCACCCCGTTCATCGTGGCCGCCCTGATCAGCGCCACGGGCAATGACATGATGCCTGCCTACTACCTCATGGCCACCTCGGCCATCGGTGCAGTCGCGATCTACTTCCTGAAGGAATCCGCGCAGCGGCCGCTGCCGGGCTCCATGCCCAGCGTCGACACGCAGGCCGAGGCCCGTGAACTCGTGGCCACGCAGGACGAGAACCCGCTGATTGACCTCGACGAACTGCCGTTCGAGGCCCAGGACACACAGGACCGGGACGCAGACCAGGCCAAGGTTCCTGCCAACGCCTGATGCGGTAGCAGCTCCGTCTCCGTGATGAAGGCCTGTCCGGCGTGCTGTCCTTGGGGGCGGCACGCCGGGCGGGCCTTCGCTCTGTGTTGCATTAACCACTGTGTCGCCTTAACCACTGCGGAGTCACTCCGTCGGTGTTACTTTTTCTAGGGTGCTGCTCCAGCCGGGGGCAGCCAGCGTAGACGGTTGGAGGAGCTCCCGTGCGGCCTGTCCTTCGCCACGTCCGGCAGCTGCACAGCCTGGGGCCATCCAACAACGACCATCTCTCCGCACTGCGGGTAGCCGTCAGCGTGGCGGTTCCGTCATTCCTGCTTCTCCTCTGCGGCCGGCCGGACCTGATCATCTATGCCGTGTTCGGGGCACTGACCGGGATGTACGGACGGAATGAGCCCCACCAGCTCCGGCTGCGGCACCAACTGCAGGCGGCGCTGGTGCTGCTCTCCGGCGTCGGGGTAGGTGTCTTCCTTTCCGTCAACCACCTTCATTCGTGGTGGCTTGTAGCCATCGAAGCCCTCCTTGCCGGGGTGGGTTCCGTCTACTCGGACAAAGTCCGCCTCAAGCCCAATGGCCCCTTTTTCGGCATTCTCGCCCTCGGCGCCTGCGCCTCAGTCCCCACGGCAGTTCCCTGGTACGGCGCCCTGCTTATCGGCGCCGGATCGGCCGCGTTCTCGCTCTTCGTCGGTTTCGGCGGCTGGGTCCGCGGCCGTGTCTGGAACCCCGGCGCGGCGAGGGACTCCGTCCGGCTGCAGGGACGGCTACGGCGGAAGGCCGTCATCCACGCCGCGCGCTACGTACTGGCGGTGGGAGCAGCCGGTACGGTCGGCGTCCTCACGGGCAGCGGCCATCCGCACTGGGCCATGGCGGCGGCCGCCGTTCCGCTCGCGGGGGCCGACCTGCCCAGCAGCGTCCACCGCGGCATCCACCGCATTATCGGGACGCTGCTCGGGCTGGTGATCGTCGCCGTCGTGCTGCTGCCGGGGCCGTGGGCCCTGCTGCACCTTTTTCCGGGAGCCGAAGCCGCCGTCCTCGCATTCCTGGTGATCACCTTCCAGTTCACCACTGAGCTGTTCATGACGCGGCACTATGGCCTGGCCATGGTCTCGTTCACCCCGGTCATTCTCCTCATGACGCAGCTGGCTGCTCCGGCCGACCCCTACATCCTCATTGCCGAGCGCGGCGTGGAGACCCTCGTAGGTGCCGTGACCGGCATCCTGGTGGTGGTGCTTATCCGTTCCCGGCGGAGGCCCGCCCCGGCTCCTTCGGCTTCTTCGGGGGCCCGGCCGTGATCCGGTCCGGCAGGATCCGCGCGGCAGCAGCGAGGACCTTATAGCGCTTGGTGGGAATGGAAACCGCCTTGCCCCGTGCATTGTCCGCCAGGCCTTCCCGGACCACTCTGCCCGGACGCAGCCAGGTCCAGCCGGGAGCCACGGATTTATCCATCCCCATCCGGTCGTGGAACTCCGTATGGACAAATCCCGGGCAGACCGCCGTGACCTTTACTCCCCTCGGGGAGTACGCGAGGTTGGCCCAGCGGCTGAAGCTCAGCAGCCAGGCCTTCGCCGCCGAATATGAACCGCGGGGAAGGAACGCCGCCACGCTCGCCACGTTGATGATCCTGCCCGATCCGCGTTCCAGCATCCCCTGCAGTGCGGCGTGGCTGAGCTCCATGGCTGTTTCCACGTGCAGTTTCAGGTGCTTCTTCTCGTCCTCGATGCTGTTCTGGTCGAAATCGTGCAGCAGCCCGATCCCGGCATTGTTCACCAGAATTTCGACGGGACGAGAAGCGTCGGAGAGACGCGCGACGACGGCGGCCACGCCGTCGTCGTCCGTCAGGTCCGCGGGCAGCACTTCAGCCGTGGTTCCGAACCGCCGCGTCAGCTCTGCTGCCACCGACTGCAGCCGCGCCTCATCGCGGGCCACCAGCACCACATCGTGGCCCTGCTCCGCGAGCTGGTGCGCGAACTCCGCTCCGAGTCCCGCGGTGGCGCCGGTGACAAGGGCTGTACTGCCGGATCTGGGTGTCATGGCCCCAGCCTAATTGCATCCGGGCGGTTTGCCTCCGGGCCGTTCGCTGCAGAATCCGTGGCTGCCGGAGGGAGCGCGGAGTAGAGTGCCTACAAGGTTTCAACAGGGCCTGTGCCCAGGCGTACAGTCGGGGCGCGGCAGGAAGCAGGGGGACATGCCCGACGCCGGTTCTGACCCGATCGACTTCCGCGAGATTGATGTACACGGAAATCCGACCCATTTCGGTCGTGCGAATCCCGGCCGCGAATCCCCGCCCGGACCTGGGACCCACAGCCCCGGGGCCAACGGCCCTGGCGCCCGCGAATGGAGTTCGGCCGAGGCCTCCGGGGCAGGGTTCACCCCGCGGGGAGGCCGCTTCCCGGTCAACCCGTTCATCGCGGTCCTGTGGGTCCTTGTTGCAGGTCTGATCCTGGCCGCCTTCGGAGCGTTCAACGTCGCTCAGGAATCCCTCAACGCGCCAACGTCAGTCGAGTCCCCGCAGATGGGCTATATGTGGATGAGCTTCGCACCCTTCCTGCTGTTCGCCGGAGTCCTCGGCCTGCTGGGGCTCCTGTTCTGGCACGCCACCCAGTGGGGCAGCAACCGCGAAAAGCAGCCCCCGCCGTCGTAATCCACCCGGATCCACCAGACGGGGTGGTGCGGTGCCCGCGTTCAGCCGCAGCCGCGTAAGCTATCCGGCCGGCACCTCAGTACCGGCGAGCCCTCCGGAATGGCCGGCGAGCCCTCCGGAGCTGTGATCATCGGAGTCCGCCGCCTCACGCGCGGTGGCTGCCGGCCGCCGCATCTGGAGTTCGTCCGCGACCTGGATGTACCACGCGTAGGCACCGAAAGCGGGGCTGGGGGTGTCCAAATGCCGGTACAGGGCATCGGCCAGTTCTGCGAGCGCGGATTCGGGCATCGCCGCCACTGTCGCCGCCGGATCGACGGTTTCGTCGAGGTATCGGGCAAGGTCCTTCTCATTCATCTGGCACTCCCCGCTTCAACCAGCCCGGCAAGTTTTCCGTTCACGGCGGGCAGGTGGCCAACCGCCCCGGTCAGCGGCGGCAGCGCGCCAGGTACCAGCTCGGTGTCGGCGTCCCCGGAATGAATGGGGCAGACCGGGATGTCGTCGGGTTCGAGGATGGTCAGTTGGAACATGTCTGCGTCTTCAAGGGCGGCAGCGGCAGCATTTCCTAGTTCAGGATGCACGTCCGCATGTTCGCTGTTGTCATGCGGTTCCGGCAGTGCGGCGTTCTGCAGGTAGGACAGTACTGACGGCTCAAGGTGCGAAGACCCGCGGAAGTCCAGGGTGATGCATGGGCCGGTACCCAGCCTCTGGGCGCGGAGCAGGAGGTGAAGCAGCACGGGGAAGTTCGTCTGGGTCAGGCAGCCACCAATTTCGAGGGTGACACGTCCGGGATCGAGATCCACGCGGACCAGGACACGCAGTTTGTGATTCAAAGAATTCTCCAAGGGAAAGTCCGTAAGCCAACTGCATAGCCCAGACTTAATCGTACGGAACTGTCGCGGGCGTCACAAGTCGCGGCACCGGGCACGAACGTCGGGCACGAACGCTTGGCGCCAACGCCCGGGGCACGCACGCCAGCTTAAGGCCGGTGGACCGTCCCGAGGTGTTCTGCCGTATCCGGCGGAGTTCTCACGTACCGAGGAGCTTGGGGGCGGCCTCCTCCGGCCAGTCGATGCACTGCGTGTAAATCTCATGCTTGCGGAGGTAGTGCGCCGTGAACGGGCAGTGCGGAATGATGCGTTTTCCCGCGGCTACGACGTCGTCCAGCGCAAAGTGCACCAGCACGTTGGCCAGGCCCTGGCCCTTAAACTCTTCGGCCGTCTCCGTGTGAATGAAGTCGACGTGGCCGGGTTTGTCCATGATCCTGATGTTGACCGCCAGTTTCCCGCCGACGTGCAGCTCGTAGCGGTGGAGCGCATCGTTCCGGAAGGTCGTGACATCCGGGGTGAATTGGTCCTCGGTGGATACCGTGTTCTCCGTCATGGTTCGACATTGGCACTTAATGACTGTGCTGGCAATGGCTCCTCCGCGCGGACCGGCACCCGGCCCAGCAGCAGGACAGCGAGCGTGAAGCAGGCGGCGCCCCCGCCCAGCAGGGTGAGCGTCAGCCCGTTGAACGCGGCGTCAGCCACGGGGATAAAGACGACGACGGCGGCGGTCACCACCGCGGCAGAAGGCCGCCCGCGCGAGTGCGCCGCCGTCGGCCGTTCCTCCAGCCGGCCGAACAATGCGACGGCGGGCAATAGCAGGGCAACAACGCCAAGCAGCACCAGCGGCCTCGACCACCACCACTCGGCGGTTCCGGACACGGGCTTGGGGAAGTCGGTGAGCAGGAGCAAGCCGGTCATGGCGGCGAGCAAGGGCAGGTGCCAGAGGTAGACGGTCATCGCACGGCGGCCGACCAATGCCACCACTGTCCGAACCCACCGCATGGAAGCGAGCCGGCCCAGCACGGGCCCGGAAAGCTGCAGCGTGGCGGCCTGCGAAACGCCGAGCAGCAGCAGGCACAAGTTGGGAGGATTCAGGTTCACCAGCATGTTGTTCCGGTACAGACCCAGACCCGTAACGACGAGGAGCAGCAGATTGCTGGCGGCGATCAGCCCGACCAGCCAGGAAATCCTGCGCCTGGCGAGATAACCGTCGGCCACAAAAAAGCCGAGCTGCTGCACGGCGCACCACAGGAAAATCATGTTGACATAGGCGAGCAGCGGCATGGCGCCGCGGAGACAGTCGATCGCCACAATTAGGGACGCCAGGCCGCAAAGTGTCAGCCAAGGTGCGCGCCGATGGAGCCGGGCCAGGAGCGGGATGTTCAGTTGCGCCGCCAGATAGGCTGCGAGGAACCACAGCGGCATGCCGGCCCCGCTGGCCATGAGTTCCACCACCTGGGGCGCAACGCCAAGGAGCAGGGCACCCCACAAACCGAGGAACATCACGGCCAGCAGCGCCGCCGCCGGCCGGATGAGCCGCAGCAGCCGCGTCTGGGCGAACTCATAGCCGTTGCCGCCGCGGGCCTGCGTGCGCCGCCATGACTGCAGCCCGGTGATGCCGCCGGCCACAAAGAAGAGCGGCATCACCATGAAGATCCAGATAACGGGTTCGAACCAGTCCTGTTCCGCGAGGGTGTTGACTGTGGTGACCGTGCCGTCGGGGTGCAGCACCGGGCTGGTCATCATGCAGTGTCCCACCACCACAAGGGTGAGGCATGCGAACCGCGCCAAGTCGATGGCCTGGTCGCGCTCCGGCGCGGCTGTACCGGCAACGGACCCCGGCCGACGCAGTGATTCCTCCATGGCGCCCCTTACAAACGCGGAACTGGCGAATGTCTTGGTACCGTCCATTCTCCGCCCGGTCCAAGGCGGTTGCCAGCAGGGTCAGGCTTGGCTGGACATCTGGCGCAGCTCGGCCTTCCTGATCTTGCCGCTCGCGGTCCTGGGCATTTCGCTGACGAACATCACCGACTTGGGGATCTTGTACCGGGCGAGCCGGCCGTCCAGATACTCGCGGAGCTGCTGTTCGCTCAGGTCCGCGCCCTCGCGAAGCAGGATCACCGCGCGGGGCACCTCTCCCCATTTCTCGTCGGGCACACCGATGACAGCTACGCTTCCGACGGCCTCAAGTTCGATGATGGCCTGCTCCACTTCCGCCGGGTAGATGTTCTCACCGCCAGAGATGATCATGTCCTTGAGCCGGTCAGAGACAAAGACAAAACCGTCCGGATCCCTGTACCCCATGTCGCCGGATTTGAACCACCCGCCGTCGGCGTAGGAGGCTGCCGATTCTTCGGGACGGTTCCAGTATTCATGGATGACGTTCGGTCCCTTGATCTGGATTTCCCCGACTGTTCCGGCCGGAGAGGGATCCCCGAGCGGGTCCGCAATCCGGATGTCGGTGAAGAAATGCGGCAGGCCTGAGGAGCCAGCCTTGTCCCGGGACCGGGACACCGGGAGGGTCGTGGCCCCCGGCGCCGTTTCAGTCATGCCATAGCCGTTGGAGAACCTGAGTCCCCGCGCTTCGTAGGCCTCCAGCACGCGAAGGGGTACCGCGGAACCGCCGCAGGTGAGCTTGTTCAGCGAGCTGATGTCCGCCGTCGCCCAGTCCGGATGCTCGCAGAGCAGCTGGTACGTGGTGGGAACGCCGCTGATGGTGCTGACCCTGTGCTGTCCGATGAGCTGCAGGACCCGTTGGGGATCAAATTTGGCTTCCAGGATTACTGTCCCGCCTTTGAGAAGGGTGGGAAGCACACCCATGTCCAGGGATGCCACGTGGAACATCGGTGAAATCATCAGGGCCACGTCGGCGGATGAGAAGTCAAAGTCCACAATGACGTTGATGCAGTTCCACGTGATGTTGCCGTGGGTGAGCAGGGCACCCTTGGGACGACCCGTAGTGCCGGAGGTGTAGAGGATCATGGCACCGTCATCCAGGCCGACGGCCTCATCAAGGGGCTGCGCCGCACCGGAAGCCACGACGTCGCGGTACTCCTCCCGCGCCGGCTGCCCGGCAGCCCGGCTCTTCCCGCCGGAAGTGGTTTGGTCGGTGGCCGGTGCGGAATCACCGGGACGGCCGGCGGCGGTTGGGCCGCCCCCAGTTGAGCCGTCCCCGGAGTCGTCGACGGCGATGAGCCTGCCCACCGCCGTCCCGGCGGCGCCGCGGGCGGCGAGGTCGCTGAGGCTTTCGGCGTAAATCAGGACCCCGGCTGCGCAGTCCTGAAGCTGATACTGGATTTCCGGAGGCGCCAGCCGGGTGTTGAGCGGAACAAAGATGGCACCCAAAAGGCCACAGGCGAAGAGCGTTTCCAGGAAAGCTGGATGGTTCTCGCCGAGGTAACCAACCCTGTCCCCCTGGGCCACGCCCCGGTCCCGCAGGGCGTTCGCGAGCCGGTCGGCTCGTTCGGCCAACTGCTCGTAGCTGAGTTCATGGTCCCCGGAAATGAGGGCGGTCTTGGTGCCGGACTTCGGGCTGCGCCGTCGCAGCCACGAACCGATGCCTGAATTCTCCATCGTTGGTCCTTTCTTATCTCAAGGTAGTCCTGCGGAGGCGGGTCAGAGCTTCACGGTCTGCAGATCGTTGTTCTTCGGTTCTTTGGTGAGCAGGATGAAGACGATGGAAACAACCGACATGATGGCGAGGTACCAAACCACCGAAGCCGTGTTTTGGCCCGAGTCCTTGAAAATCTGCGCCACGATGCCCGGCGTGAACCCTGCGCCCAGGAGCGTGGCGAGCTGGTAGCCCAGCGACGCACCGGTGTAGCGGGACGTGGTGCCGAACTGTTCGGAGACAAACGCAGCGAGCGGGCCGAACAGCGTGGAGTGGATCATGAGGCCCACGGTGAAGGCAACGAAGATCAGCGCGATGTTGTTGGAGGACAGCAGCTGGAACATCGGCACCAGGTAAAGGATAAAGAGCACCAGCCCGCCGATCATGACAGGCCGCCGCCCCAGTTTGTCCGAGAGCCGTCCGCCCATCACAACGAACGCGATGGAGATGAGTGAGGCCGCCGCGTAGGCATACAGCACGCCCTGCCTGTCGGCGCCCTTGGAAACCGCGAACGTGACGGCGAACGTGGCCAGGACTACCTGCAGCGCGAAACCGGCTGCGCCCGCGAGCATGGTGAAGATCAGGGTCTTGGGCTTGCGGATGACCTGGAGCAGCGGAATCCCCTGCTTGGCCGCGGCCGTTGCGTGTTTCCCCTGTTCAAGCCGTTCCTGTTCAAGGGCCGCCTTGAAGATGGGGCTCTCGGACACCTTGAGCCGGACGAACATGCCCACGCCGAGCAGCACGAAAGACAGCAGGAACGGCACTCGCCAGCCCCAGGCAAGGAACTGGTCGTTGGGCAGCGAGGAGAAAGCACCCATGATGAACGTGCCGAGGACGGCACCGGTCGGAGCGCCGGCATTGACGAAGGAAGCGGCAAAGCCGCGTTTGCCCGATTCGGAATGCTCCAAGGCCATCAGGGCAGCGCCGCCCCATTCGCCGCCTACCGCGATGCCCTGGAAGACGCGCAGGATTACGAGCATTACGGCGCCCCACGGGCCAGCCACGGAGGCGCCTGGAACCAGCCCGATCAGCGTGGAGGCCAGGCCCATGACCAGCATGGAGATGATCAGCATGCCCTTTCGGCCCATTTTGTCCCCGAAGTGGCCGAAAATGATGCCGCCCAGCGGTCGAGCCACGTAGCCGGCAGCGAACGTTCCGTACGCCGCCACCACACCCACCCAGTCGTCCATGCCGGAGAAGAAGACCTTGGGAAAGACCACGGCCGCAGCTGTGGCGTAGAGGAGAAAGTCGTAGTACTCGATGGTGCTGCCCAGGTAGCTGGAGGCAATGACGGTGCGCGCCTCTTTGCGCCGGCTGGCAGTGTCCATGGCCTGAAGCTGCGATATTTGGGACATCGTTGTTCCTTAAAGCAGAGGGGTGGGTGGAAGGGGGTGGAGGCGGCGCTTCGTCCTTGACGCGGGCTGCCTCCAGAAGCGGGACTGCTCGTAGCAGCGGGCTACTTGTGGAAGCGGCCTACTTGTAGAAGCGGGCGAGGAACTCAGCTACGACGGCGGGGCGTTCCTGGCCTTCGATTTCGATGGTGTTGGATACCTTGATCTGGGCGCCGCCCTTGACCTCGCTTACCTCGGCGATGGTGGCCTGCATGCGGATCCGCGAACCGACCTTCACCGGTGAGGTGAAGCGGACCTTGTCCAGGCCATAGTTGACCTTCGTGGTGACGCCGTCGACGTCGAACAGCTCTCCCCAGAACGGGATAATGAGCGAAAGCGTGAGGAAACCGTGCGCGATCGGGGCGCCGAACGGGCCGTCTTTGGCTCGTTCGGCGTCCATGTGGATCCACTGGTCGTCACCGGTGGCATCGGCGAATTTGTTGATCTGTTCCTGGGTGATTTCGCGGTATTCGGTCACGCCGAGGTCGGTTCCGGCGAGGGTGAGCAGTTTGTCGAAGTCGACGACGAGATTGGGCATTTGTGCCTCCTGTGGCGGTTTTTGGGATTGCGGAAGTACGACGGCGGCACGGCGCTGCCGTTGTGGAGTTCAGTTGTCGTCCGGTTCAGTACGTTCAGTTCGTACGGCTTAGCGGGTGAAGGCGCTTTCGCCTGTGAGGGCGCGGCCAACGATCAGGGCGTTGATTTCGTGGGTGCCTTCGTAGGAGTAGACGGCTTCGGCGTCGGCATGGAACCGTGCGACGTCAGAGGCCAGGGTGATGCCGTTGCCACCAACCACTTCGCGGGCTAGGGCCACGGTTTCCCGCATCAGCAGGGACGTCTGCATCTTGGCCAGGGCGGAGTCCTGGTCGCGGTAGATGCCCCGCGCCTGCTGTTCGGTCAGCCGGACCACCAGGGACAGAGAGGACGTGACGTTGCCGAGCATCCGGGCCAGCTTTTCCTGGACCAGCTGGAAGGATCCCAGCGGCCGGCCGAACTGCCGGCGCTCCGTGACATACCGCAAAGCAGCCTCGAAGGCACCGGCCTGGATGCCGGCGGCGATCCAGGCGACGTCCGAACGCATGGCCCGGAGCATCGCGGCCACATCCCTGAAGGAGTTCACGCTGTGCAGCCGCATGGATTCCGGCACGCGGACGCCCTCAAGGGTGATGTGGGCGTTCTGCATCATCCGCAATGCCGTCTTGCCGTGGATTTTCTCCAGCGTCACGCCATTGGCTTCACGGTCAACCAGGAAGGCCTTGACCTGCCCGTCGGCCACGTCGCGGGCGAACACCGCAAGGACGTCCGCCGTCGCGGCGCCTCCGATCCAGCGCTTGGCGCCGTCCAGGACCCAGGAATCCCCCTCGCGCCGGGCCGTTGTTAAAAGCCCGCCTGCAATGTCGGAGCCGGACTCCGGTTCGGTCAGCGAGAAGACGCCCTTGAGCGAGAAGTCGATGACTTTCGGCATCCATTCAGCCTGCTGCTCCGCCGAGGCCCCCACGCGGACGGCTGTGCGGAACAGTCCGGCTTGCGCGGTGTACCAAGTGGCCAGCGACGCGTCCGTGCGGGCCAGCTCGAAGATCCGGAAGCCGTGGTAGATGCCCCGGGCGGGGCTGCGGTCCGGGCCGGCGCCTGTGAGTTCCGCTGGTTCCATGAGGTCCAGGTCAGCCAGCGGCTGTGCGAGCTGCTGCGGGAATTCCCCGCGCTCCCAGTACTCCGCCAGGAGCGGCCGGGCTTTCTCATCGAGGAAGCTCCGCAGGCGTCCCAGCACGCGGCGCTCGTCGTCGCTGAGGAGGGACTCGGCGTCGTAATAGTCGCAGACACCGTAGAGGCGTTCCTCCACCACGGCCCTATGCCCCGGGGCCAGGCCGGTATCCAGGCTCATCTCAGGCTCCCAATCCGAGCAGGCGCACTGCATTGTGCTTGAGGATTTTGGGCCGGACCTCGTCCTTCAGGGGCAGGTCCGCGAAGGCACCGAGCCATTTTTGCGGCGTGATGAGCGGGAAGTCAGTGCCGAACAGGACCTTGTCCTGCAGCACCGAATTGGACATGCGCACCAGCGACTCCGGGAAGTACTTCGGTGACCATCCGGACAGGTCGATAAACACGTTGGCTTTGTGCGTGGCGATCGAATTGGCCTCGTCCTGCCACGGCACGGACGGGTGAGCCATGATGATCTGCAGTTCCGGGAAGTCCGCTGCCACGGCATCCAGCAGGAGCGGGTTGGAATACGCCAGCTTGATGCCGTAACCGCCGGGCAGCCCGGCGCCCATGCCGTTTTGTCCGGTGTGGAAGATGGCCGGCAGGCCCAGTTCCTGGAGAGCCTCCCACAGGGGGTAAAACTGTTCATTGGAGGGGTCGAAGCCCTGCAGGCTGGGATGGAATTTGAAGCCGCGGGCGCCCAGGTCGATGGCCTGGCGCTTGGCGCCCTGGATGGCCTCGGCGCCTGTGCGGGGATCGACACTGCCGAACGGGATGAGGACGTCGTTGTTCCGGGCGGCCCCGGCGATGAGGTCCTCGATGCTGTTGGGCTCGTGCTTGAGCTGGGTGCTGGCGTCCACGGTGAACACGACGGCGGCCATGTTCAGCTCCCGGTACACCTCGGCGATGCGGTCCAGCGACGGGCTGCGGTCCTCGGACTTGAAGTACTTCGCGGAGGCCTCGGTCAGGGCCGGCGGCAGCGATTCGTGGCCGTGGCCGTCCACTTCGAGGTGGACGTGCATGTCGATCGCGTCCAGCTTGGCCGCGTCAATGCCGAGCTCGTAGCGGTTTGCAGCCACGGCTAGCCGACCTTCGCAGCCGCTGCCGCCGGCTGTGTGTCGGGCTTCAGGCCTTCGGGCAGCGGCAGGAATTCCTCGCCCACGCTCTGCAGCTTGTCCCCAAAGAGCGAGCTGAAGTTCTCCACGAGGTCCTGGTATCCCCAGCCGCCCTCACGGTACTCAGTTGCCGCGGCTTCCGGGTGCGTCCACACCTGCAGGCGGTCGCCGCCGGCGCCGATCGCCTGGCCGGTGATGCCCGCCGCCTCATCGGAGGCGAGGAACGCGACCAGTCCGGAGACGTCGTCGGCCGTTCCGAAGCCGAGCTCGCGGCGGAAGAACGCCGGCATGGACTCGCTGCGCTCGTCCGCTTCCACTGCTTTCTGGAAGTACGGGACTGTCTTGGTCATGGCAGTGGCAGCCACCGGGATGACGGCGTTGGCGGTCACGCCCGCCTTCTTCATTTCCAGCGCCCAGGTGCGGACCATGCCCACGATGCCCGCCTTGGCTGCGGCGTAGTTGGTCTGGCCGAAGTTGCCGCGCTGCCCCGTGGGCGAACCGATCGTGATGATCCGGCCCGCGATGCCGTTCTCCTTGAAGTAACCGAACGCTTCCCGGACGCAGGTGAAGGTGCCGCGCAGGTGGACGTTGATGACAAGGTCGAAATCCTCATCTGTCATCTTCAGCAGGGACTTGTCCCGCAGGATTCCGGCGTTGGTGACCAGGATGTCCAGCCGGCCGAAAGCGTCGACGGCTGTCTGCACCAGCAGTTTGGCGGCCTCCGTGCTGCCCACGGGAGCGACGGCGGCCACTGCGCGGCCGCGGTCGGCCTCGATGGTCCTGACGGCTTCGCCGGCGACGTCCCCGTCGACGTCGTTAATGACGACGGCGGCACCCTGGCGGGCGAGTTCCCTCGCATAGGCGAGGCCCAGTCCGCGGCCGCTTCCCGTGACGATTGCTACTTTTCCTGACAGGCTCATCGCTGCTCCCTTGCTAGCTGACCGTGCATCCTGCCGTCCGGCATGCGATGCTGTTCTGTATCCATGAAAATATGGATAGTTGAAAAAGTCAACGATTTATTTTGAGAACTATCGGAGGTGGGCATGAGCATCGAGACACAGGGCGGGCAGCAGACAGAGCCGGCAGACAAGCTCGTCGCGGCGTCCATCATTCAGGACCTGGGCTTCCTGCTCGCCAAGCTGCACGCGGCGGGGTCGGTGCTGAACAACCGGGCGCTGGCGGAGTTCGACCTCAAGGAGCGCTCGTACTCCGTGCTGATCCTTGCCAACAGCGGCCTCGAGCCCACGCAGCGTGAACTGGCCGACTTCCTCAGCCTTGACCCGAGCCAAATCGTGGCGCTTGTGGACGAGCTGGAAAAGCGCCGACTTGTGGTGCGGGCCCCCGGCAAGCAGGACCGCCGGGCTAAGACGGTCACCGCCACAGCGGCGGGGAGCCGGCTGCAGGCGCAGGCCGCCGAGGCCGCCGGCCGGGCGGAGTCCGAAGCGCTGTCTGGGCTGGCAGATGACGAAGCCGCACAGCTCAAGGCACTGCTGCGCAAGGCGCTGTGGGGCGGCGGCGCCTGAGCGGCGCTGAGCCGCCACGAAGCTAGCCGGCCAGCACCGCCAGGACGCCAACCACGACGGCGAGCAACGGCGCAGTGCCCTGCGTCGCGGCGGCGCGGAGGTACTTCCTGCCGCTCAAGGCCAGGACGGCGGAGGCGAGGAACATCGAACCGCAGCTGCTGAAGATGAGCGTCCAGCCCACGCGAGGCTGGCCGAACAGCACTGCCGCGATCCCGGCGAAGGCGCCGAGTGCGAGGAACAGGTTATAGAAGCCCTGGTTGTACGCGAGTGGTTTCGTGGTCTCGGCATCGGCCTGCGATGCGACCCCGAAACGCTTCCACGTGGCCGGCCGGGCCCAGGTGAGCGACTCCATCGTGAAGATATAGACGTGCAGGAGTGCCGCGACGAGTGCAAAGACGAGGGAGGCCGGGATCATGGCTCGATCCTAGCCTCCCCTCCCCCTGCGCTTCGAGGCGTCAACTCAAACGTATTTCAGCGGCTCAACATGGCCAGGGCCGACGTCGCGAAGTCCTTGGCGGAGTCGTTCCAGCGGGCCAGGAGGCCCTGGAGGTTCTCGCCGTCTGCCCGGTGCGCAGCAGTTTGTGTCTCCAGCGTTTCAAGAACGCCGGTCCGGAGCTCGGTGTTGAAGTTCACCTTGCCCACGTTCATGGCCGGGGCCTTGGCCAGTTCCCCGGCCGGAATTCCGGATGCTCCGTGGAGCACCAGAGGGATGCGCGTTCGCACGGCGATGTCCTGCAGGACATCCCAGCGCAGTTCGGGCTTGCCTTTGTACTTTCCATGGACGTTGCCCACCGCCACGGCGAGCAGCTGGGCGCCGGTCCGGGCCACAAAGTCCTCCACCTGTGCGGAGTCGGTGAGGCCGGCCACCTCGCTGCCGGACGCATCTGCGTCCGAATCGGCGCCGAACGCCCGGTCCTCATCACCGGCGAGTCCCCCCAGCTCCGCTTCGATCACGACGTCGGCGTTCCCCTGTGCGTCCAGGGCTGCCCGCACTTCGCGAACCAGCGCGATGTTCTCCTCGTACGGCAGGGACGAGCCATCCACGAGGACGGAATCCGCCCCGGCCACAACCGCCGCAACGATGACCTGGCGATCTGAGGCATGGTCCAACTGCACGGCGACAGGCACCGACGCGGCGTCGGCCAGGCCCCGGAGCGCTGAGATGAGCCTCAGTCCGTTCGCGGTGGCTGCAGTCTTGGGCGCCACGAGCAGAATGACGCCGCGGCCCGTCTCCTCGGCTGCGCCGACTACCGCCATCGCGGTGGTGAAGTCGTAGCACGTGAAGGCGGGTACAGCCGCGCCCTGCTGGAGAGCAGAGCTTACAAGCTCGTCGAGCCTCGCGCGCATCAGAGTGCGGCGGTGCGCTTGGTGGGAGCCACAACCTTGATGACCGCGGAATCATCGGCAGCAGCGAGGCCGTGCGCCTGGCCCAGCAGGTAGAGCTGTTCGGCGGCGGCGGCAACCGGGGTGGCGAGGCCAGCCGCACGGGTTGCCTTGCCGACGATGCCCATGTCCTTGACGAAGATGTCCAGACGGCTGAGCACCTCGGCGCCATCCTCGCTGTAGGCCTCCAGGATGCGCGGGCCGCGGTTGGAAAGCATGAAGGAACCGGCGGCGCCGGCTTCGAGGGCGGCGAGGGTCTTCGCCTGGTCCAGGCCCAGGGCGTCGGCCAGCGCCATCGCCTCGGCGGCGGCTGCGATGTGGATTCCGCAGAGGAGCTGGTTGACGGTCTTCAGGGCCTGGCCGTCGCCGGGCTTGTCGCCCACAACGGTCAGGGTGGAGGCGAGCAGTTCCAGGACGGGACGAGCCGACTCGAGCGCGGCGGGCTCGGCGCCGACGACGATCAGCAGGTCCCCTTCACCGGCCCGCTTGGGACCGCCGGACAGCGGTGCGTCGATAAGCGCCACACCGTATGCCGCCAAGCGGCTGACGGTGGCCGGGATCGCTTCGGTACCGACGGTGCTGGTCAGGATGACGACGGCGCCCTTCTTAAGCACGGACGCTACGCCGTTCTCACCGAACAGGACGTCGTTGAGCTGCTCGCTGTTGCGGACGGCCAGCAGCAGGGCGTCAGTGTCCTCGGCGGCCTCGCGCGCCGAGGCAAAGGTGCGCACGCCGGACTCCTCGGCCAGGCGCAGGCGGGGTTCGGCGATGTCGAACCCGTGGACGGTGAGCTGGCTGGCGAGGCGGGTGGCCATCGGCAGGCCCATGGCGCCGAGGCCGAGGACGGTGACTTTGTAGGTCGAGGTCATGGTGTTCTCCATTGAATTGGCTAGAAAGTGTTGCTGAGCTTGCGGGTGACCTGGGCCAGGGATTCGTCGTCGCCCACGTTGCCGGCAAACACGATGTACGGAATTCCCTTGGCGGGGCCGTCCACCGGTTCCCAGAGGCTGACGATGCCCGGCAGCATCGGCCCGCGGACTATCGCGTGCCGGATTTCCAGTCCATGGGCAGCCACGTCGGAGGACGTGATGCCGCCCTTGGCGATGACGAACCGCGGCGGGAAGGTCTTGAGCGTCCGGTTGACCACGGCGACGACGGCGGCAGAGACAGTACGCGCGATCCGGAGGCTTTCGGCCGGGTCGTCAGTCTTGATAAGCAGGCGGCTCGTGTGGACGATGACGTCGCCGCTGTGAAGGGCCTCAACGACGGCGTCCACCGTCTCGTCGAGGTAGGTGTCGGCGCCGTCCCCCAGCAGCTTCTCGACGTCGATCTCCACAATGCGGGCCGCGCTGTGCTGGTCGGTCAGCACCTTCAGCTGCCGCGTTGTCACGCCCACGTGCGAACCGACGACGATCAGGCCGCCGGCCTCGGAGGGGACGTTGCCGGCGTAGGCTTCCTCACCGCTGAGCTCGCTCCGGATCTCCTGCCCGATCCGGGCACGGACAAAGGGCGGACCCACGCGGTACAGGAGCTTCTTGCCGCGGTGTTCGGCCTCTTCCAAGCCGAGGGCGAGGGCACGGAGGTCGTTTTCGGTGACGATGTCCGCCACGATCGGGGTTGAGGCGGTGGCCGGCTCAATCGCGTCGGCAATGGCCTTGGCGGACACGTCCGGGTCGCCGGCGTCGCCATTGCCAGCGGCGCCCGCGCGGATGATGTTGAGGTCGAGCACGATCACAGAGTCCGCGGCAAAGCGGCCCTGCGACTTCTCTTCCACGTACTTTGCCATTTCGGAGTTGGCGAACCCGAATGTCGCATCCTTGGCGAACTCGGTCTCCGCAACCGGGGTGAGCTGGCCGGCGTCGTTTCCGGTTCCGCGCATGTAGTGGATGCCGCCGATGGTGACGCGTCCGGCGTCGGGGAAGGCAGGAACAATCACGACGCCGTCCGTTTCCTCGCCGCTCTCGGCGGCGACAGTGGCGGCGATGACGTCGGGTTCGAGCGGAAAGTGCCCGCGCAGCGTCGAGTCGCTGCGGCTGACGAATCCGAGGCGGACTGCTGCCTCGCCGTCAGTTGCGCCCGCATGCGCGGCAGCAAGGGCATTGCGCACAATCTCTTCGTTTCGTGCCGCGGCTTCCGCCGGATCCAAGCTTCGGGTGTTGGTGAGCACGTACACTGCGGCCTCACCCTGAGTGAAGGCCCAGGTGAAGTCCTCGACTTCCCAGCGGGTGAGCACGGGGAGATCGGAAACCGACTGCGTTCCGGTGGGGTCGTCGTCGAGGACCACCAGCACACGCGGGGACGCCGCAACGGAGGCGGCCAGGGCGCTGGCTACCTGCCGGGCGGGAATCTGGAGCTCCGCGGGGTAGGCGGCCAGGATGTCTGCTTCTAGGGGCACAGTGCACTCCGTTGTGTCGAAACTATATTGCGAACAGAATTTTGTCAGATGTCAGACATCTGTCGTTTGACTGCTAGTGTGGCATAACGCACAGGACGTGCGCAAGTAGACTTGTCAGGCATATGGGGCGAGAAACGCTGAACGGGGAAAATGGCACGCAAATCACTGGTGGGAGTCGTAGCTGACGAGCTCCTGGACCGCATTATTGCCGGGGAATTTCCGCCCGGCGCGAGCGTCCCCGGTGAGCTGGAGCTCAGCGCACGCCACGAGGTCAGCAGAATGACGGTCCGCGAGGCCATGAAGACCCTCGAGGCCCAGCGCATCCTCAGCGTGGAACGCGGCCGCGGAACGTTCGTGAACCCGCTGAACCGCTGGTCGTCACTGGAAGCCGTGCTCCGTGCAGCCTCCGAGGGGCAGAACGGACCCGCGGCGGCGATCCAGCTCATCGAGCTGCGCAGGATGCTGGAAACTGGTGCCTGCGAACTGGCTGCGCAGCGCATCACCGATGCCGAGCTGGAGGAACTCCGCGGCCGCGTTGAGGACATGCGCGAAGCCCACCATGCCAACGACCTTGCCCGGTTCGTGGCGGCCGACCTCGCCTTCCACGACCTGATACTTCATGCCTCCGAGAACGTCTTTGTGGCGGTCCTGTTCGAGCCGTTGCACCGCGTGCTGGAGAAGCGGCGCACGGAAACTTCCGAGGTGCCGCAGATCCAGGAACACGCAATCGGCCACCACCAGAACATTTACGAGGCCCTGGCCGCCCGCGATCCGTTGCGGGCACGGGATGCCATGGACGCCCATATGCAGCAGACCCTTGACGACCTCAGGAGCTACGTCCTGGAAGCCTGACCCCCTGGAAACCTAGTTCCGGGACGCTCCTTCCGATACTCTGCAGGAACGGCCCGCAGCCGGGTATCGATGGCGATCACGAGGAGCGAAGTTGTCTAATCACACTTACAGCATTTCTGAAATTGTCGGGACTTCGAACGAAGGCGTGGACGATGCCGTCCGCAACGGAATAGCCGAGGCCTCGAAGACACTGCGGAACCTTGACTGGTTCGAGGTCAAGGAGATCCGCGGCCACCTCGACAACGGCAAGGTCGCCGACTGGCAGGTCACCATCAAGCTCGGCTTCCGGCTGGAGCGCTGACCCCAGCCGCCAGCCCAGGCGGTTTAGCTGCTGTTTCAGTCCCTGGTCCACACCTGGACGGCGTCGCCGCCGCACAAGAGGCGGCGGCCCCGTCCGGCAAACTCCACCCAGAGCATCTCGTGGTGCTCGGAGACTTCGTCCACGTGTGCGGCATCGAAGCCGTAGCCGTCGCTTTCGACCCACACCGCTTCGCCGGGCGCCAATTCCGCCCACCGGTTCGGCGCAAGCCGTGCGGCGGCCGTGGCGGGACGTTGGGGCAGCCCCGCCTCGCGCATCATGATTCCTGGCCTACGGACCGGCGGCGCCATACGGTGGGTGCACCCTGGAAAGCGGGAAGGACCTGGCCTTCAAAGAACGTGTGGGTTTCCTGCGGCGACTCATCCGGGGTCCACAGGCCCGATGCGGGGCAGTGGGTTCCTGTCGATGCGGACGGCGCGTGGCGTTCCCTGAGCAGTGCGATGCGTTTCATCCTTGAATGTCATCCTTGGTGGTCGAAGAAGTTCTCCTCCAAGGCTAGAAAGGCGGCAGCACAGACCCAATGGGCGGATGGCTAGAATCCCTCCGGTGGGCTGGGCAGCAGCACAACGCTCTGGCGCCCTACGGCTGTTCGGCTGCCCTCATTGCGGCGGGGCGGTCGCCCGGAGCACCTGACGGCTGCGGTTCGGCAGCGGTGGAAGCGTCCTCCGCCGTCGCAATTTCCCCCTCTGCGCGGGCGCCCAGGCTGCCGAGCAGGGCCAGCGCGTCGGCGGACGGGGAGCCCGGCTTCGCTGAGAACACCCGGAGCACCTGGTCAGGATCGTCCCGAAGGATCAGGTTTTCAAAGTTCAGTTCAAGGTCCCCGACGGCGGGATGGTGGAGCCGCACGCTGCCGGCCGACCGGGTGGCAACCCGGTGCCCCGCCCACCATTGCCGGAAGTGCTCGCTGTGCACCGCCAGCTCCCCCACCAGCTGGTTGGCCTGGGCGTCGCTGGGATGCCGGCCGACGTCGACGCGCAGCGCGCCTGCCGCCTCGGCGGCCACCGACTTCCAGTCGCGGAAGAGTTCACGCGCCCGTGGATCCAGGATGAGCCAGCGCGTCAGGTTCCGCTCGCCCGGCGGCAGCTCCGGGAAATCCGCAAACAGCAGGAATGCCAGCCGGTTGCCGGCGAGCACATCCGTGCGCCGGCCAAGGACAAGGGCGGGAACGTCGCCCACGGCCTCCAGAAGCTGGCGCACTGCGGGACGCACGCCCTGGGCCGGAACGGGAGAACGGGCGGATTCAGCACAGTGCTCCAGGAGATCCATCATGTGCGCCTGCTCGCCGGCGTCGAGCTTGAGCGCCCTGGCTACTGAATCCAGCACGGCCCGTGACGGATGGATGTTCCTGCCCTGCTCGAGCCGCGTGTAGTAGTCGGTGCTGACGTCTGCGAGCCGCGCGATTTCTTCGCGTCGGAGCCCCGGCACCCGCCTCGCGCTGGACCCGTCGGCTATGCCGGCGTCTTCCGGCTTCAACCGCGACCGCATTGCCTTGAGGAATTTTCCAAACTCAGCGCTCTGACCCATGCCCTCCATTCTGCACTTGCCAGGGCGGTGCTTTCTACAACGAAGGTAGGACTGCCAGTCCTAGGAAAAACAGGGACAGGCACATCTACTGACGGCGGCGGCCCTGGTGCATAGGCTCGATGAAGAGCCTTCCGATTCTGTACATACCCAGATTCCGTAAATACCCAGGAGAGCAGCCATGTCCCAGACACCCGAACCCACCACCACTGCCCCTCAGAGCCTCGAAATACCAGGGGTCACGCTGAACAACGGCGTCACCATCCCCCAGCTGGGGTTCGGTGTCTTCCAGGTGCCGCCGGCAGAGACCCAGCGGATCGTGGAAGACGCCCTCGAGGCCGGCTACCGGCACATCGACACGGCGGCCGCTTACCGCAACGAAGAAGGCGTCGGAGCGGCCATCGCGGCTTCAGGGATCCCCCGCAAGGAACTCTTCATCACTACCAAGCTCAGGAACGGCGAACAGGGCTCTGCTGCCGAAGCCTTTGAAAACAGCCGCAAAGCACTCGGCCTGGACGTCATTGATCTTTACCTCATCCATTGGCCTGTGCCGTCGCAAGGCCTGTTCACGGAAGCGTGGCGAACCATGGAGGCGCTCTACGTGGAAGGCAATATCCGTGCCATCGGCGTGTCGAACTTCCTGGAGGACCACCTGGATACGCTCTTGGCCAAGGCCGGCATCGTTCCGGCCGTGAACCAGATCGAGCTTCATCCCACGTTCCAGCAGTCGGTTCTGGCCGAGAAGAGCCGCTCCCAGGGCATTGCCGTCGAGGCCTATAGCCCCCTCGGCCAAGGCGCCGACCTGAACGCCCAGGCCGTCACTGCCCTTGCCGAGGACCGCGGCGCGACGCCCGCGCAGATCATCCTGGCCTGGCACCTCGCGGCGGGAACCATTGTGATTCCGAAGTCCGCTGACTCGGCTCGTATGCGTGAGAACCTCGCCGCCGCGTCCATCTCGCTGAGCGCCGCGGATGTCGAATCAATCAATGCACTGGAGGCCGGTACCCGGGTGGGCGCGGATCCCGCCGTCGCCGCCTTTTCCCAGTTCTAGCCCTAAGGACCACGACCATGCAGTACACCCATCTGGGCCGCTCCGGCCTGAAAGTCTCCCGCCTGTGCCTCGGCACCATGAACTTCGGCCCTCAAACCGACGAGGCCGCAGCGCATTCGATGATGGACTCCGCGCAGGAGTCCGGCATCAACTTCTTCGACACCGCCAATGTTTACGGCGGCACCGGTCATCGCGGCTGGACAGAGGAGATCATCGGCCGGTGGTTCGCCCAAGGGGGCGAGCGGCGCGAACGCACCGTCCTGGCCACCAAGCTGTACGGAACCATGACAGACCGCCCCAACGAGTCCAAACTCTCGGCACTCAACATCCGCCGGGCCCTCGACGCGAGCCTGAAGCGCCTACAGACCGACTACATCGACGTGTACCAGTTCCACCACGTGGACCGGAACACTCCCTGGGACGAGATCTGGCAGGGCATCGAGGTGGCCGTCCAGCAGGGCAAGATCCTCTATTCAGGAAGCAGTAACTTCGCCGGCTGGCATATTGCGCAGGCGCAGGAGACCGCTGCCCGGCGCAACTACACGGGCCTGGTCAGCGAGCAGTCCATCTACAACCTGCTGACCCGGAATGTGGAACTTGAAGTCATCCCCGCCGCCGAACAATACGGGCTCGGGATCATTCCCTGGTCCCCCCTGCACGGCGGCCTTCTCGGCGGCGTGCTGAAGAAGGAGCGCGATGGCGTACGGCGCCTTGAGGGGCGCGCGCAGGAAACACTTAAAAAGCACTCCGACCAGATCCAGGAGTACGAGGACTTCGCCGAAGAGCTGGGCCACGAACCCGGCGACGTGGCGCTCGCCTGGCTGCTGCACCAACCGGCGGTGACGGCCCCTATCGTTGGCCCCCGCACGCAGGAACAGCTCGACGCCGCCATCCGGGCCCTGGATGTCACGCTCAACGGTGACGCACTCAAGCGCCTGGACGCCATCTTCCCGGGGCACCGCACCGCACCCGAAGACTATGCCTGGTGACGGGCTGGCGCTGGCTCACCGGTGGGCCGCGCCGCTGACCGGGCCGGGCCGGCGTCGGACTCCCGCGCGGCCGCATGCACTGCTACCGTCGTCTACCGCTAACGAGCCGGAGGGCGCTGCGGGTCCTCCAGGGCGGGATCGTCGGGTTCGCCGTCGGGGCCCGTAGGCGGTCCCGGCGGATCCTGCGGAGGAACTGCGGGATCCTCCAAGGGCGGGTTCTGCGTGGGGTCGAAAGGAAATCCCTCCGAGGGATTCTCCTGTGGGTCCCGGGTGGAATCCTGCTGGGAATCGTCGGGCGTTTCACTCATGGTCAGGATCCTTTGCTGGTCGGGGTGCCATCGGGTGTGGCCACGAAACTTGGCCGCATATTTCTCTCGTTCCCGCTACACCCAAGGGATACCAGCGCCTTGCCGCTTAGTCCAGAGCTTCACTCAGGGCTGCCGATCTCAGGCAGGCGGTCAGTTCACCAGTTCTTGTCCGGACTCCAAGCCAACATCCCTGCGCGGGTCCGCTCCAGCTCGAGGATGTCTCGGCCGAAAGAGGCCACCAGCGTCACGAGGGCAAGGATGACGGCGGCGGCGCCGATCCCCGCGGGCACGCCCGGTGTTAGCGCCAGCAGAAACGCAAATGGCTGGTAGGCGCCGATGACCTTGCGGAGCCGGCTCACGCCGAGCGTTCCCCTGAGGGCAGGCCGGAGCCGGCCGGCCGCTATAAAGGCGTACCACATCAGCCCGATAGCCAGGACCCACGGGCCGAAACTTCCCACTGCGGCGACGGACAGTACGAGAACCAAGGCGGCATCTGTTTGAACGTCCAGTCGTGCCCCTGCAGGGGATGCGCAGGCGAAACGCCGCGCCACTGCTCCATCCACGGCATCAAGCAGGAAAGCCACGCTGCCTATGACGATGAACGGGACGCCGGGCAAGCGGTCACTGAAGAGTGCGGGAACGGCCATTGCTGCGCAGCATGCCGCCAGAACAGCACGGACCAGCGTGACCCGATCTGCGGGAGTGATCATTGGCGGCTTGCGCCTGAGGATTGAGACGGCAGCGTTTCCCACCACCGCGACGCCAGCGGACAGCGCCGCGTAGAGCCATCCTGAATCCGCAGCCGAAGTGGCCATAAGCCAACTCCCGGCCACAAGAAAACCAGCCATCGCTATTGCCGCATCCGTCATCGCGCGGCGCCTGGCCAAGACCTCCATATGCCCCCTCGCGCTCATCGTAGCAACAACCGGCTCTGGCAGCGGAGCACCGCAATTGGCTCTGTGCAAACGGCTGCTCATAGGAAAGACTTTGCGCATGGCACTCTCACCGGCAATCGACCTGAACGATGGCCACCGGATACCACAGATTGGACTTGGCACCTGGCCGCTAAACGACCGTGAGGTGGCGGACGCCGTCGTACATGCCGTGGAAGCCGGGTACCGGCATATCGACACCGCCGTGAAATACGGCAATGAAACCGGGGTGGGCGAGGGAATTCGCGGGTGTGGATTGGACCGCGACGAGCTCTTCGTGACCACCAAGCTCGACGGCGAATTCCAAGGTGAGGACAGGGCGGTGGCAGGCCTGGAGGGCGCGCTCAGGCGGCTGAACATGGACTACGTGGACCTGCTCCTCATCCATTGGCCGCTGCCCCGGCGTGGCGATTTCATCTCGACGTGGAAGACCTTTGAACGGCTTCAGAATGGGGGCAAAGCCCGTTCAATCGGCGTGTCGAATTTCAAACCGTCCCACCTTGAACAGCTCATGTGGGCAACTGATGTGGTTCCCGCAGTGAACCAGATCCAACTCAACCCCTCGGTCACGCGCTCTGCGGACCGCGCCTATCACGAGCACCACGGGATAGTCACCGAATCGTACAGCCCGCTCGGGGCAGGTTCAGGCCTGTTGTCTGCGCCAGTGCTGACAAGAATCGCCAGAAAACACGGCAAAACCGAGGGCCAGATAGTGCTCCGCTGGCATGTTCACCAAGGCTTGGTGGCCATCCCAAAGTCCTCCAGTCTGCAACGCATGAAGGAGAATATCGACGTCTTCGGGTTCACCCTGGACCAGGAAGATCTGACGGCCATCGAGACGCTGGATGAAGGGCCAGAGGCGGGCGTGAACTCAGACGTCCAAGGGCATTGAGGCCGGCGGGAACAACCCTCCGCAGGAGAGTTTCTCCTCAAACCGACTGGCAGAAAAATAGTAAGCATGTTTAGTATTGGGGAGAAGGACGAAGCGTACCCGGCATACCGGGTGCCTCCTTTATGAAGAAGAAGGAACGATAAAAATGGGTTTTTTCGCATTTCTGATTCTGGGCCTCATTGCCGGAGCCATTGCTAAGGCGATCCTCCCCGGCCGACAGGGTGGCGGCATTTTCATCACGCTTCTGCTTGGCGTAGTAGGAGCCATCCTCGGCGGCTTCATCGGCAGCGCGCTCTTCGGCGTGGGAATCAACGAGTTCTTCTCGCTGTCAACGTGGCTGCTGGCCATCGGCGGGGCAATCGTCGTCCTGCTGGTCTACGGCATGATCACCCGCCGCAGCGTCCGCTAGTCGGACCTTGGCTGGAAAACGGCCCCGGGACACTTTCCCGGGGCCGTTTTCTTAGCTGATTCCCTCAGAGGCTGAACTTTCCACATCGTACATATCCCTCTCAAGAGCAGGAGTTCATCATGAAATCCAAACTTCTCTTCGGCGCCGGAATTGCTGCAGGCTACGTTCTCGGATCCAGGTCCGGCCGGGCAGCGTACGACAAACTCAAAGCCCGCGCCACCAGCATTTGGGACAGCAAACCGGTTCAGGACAAGGTCACTGCGGCCACCGAGGCTGTGAAGGAAAAGGCACCCGACATGGGCGACCAGCTCTCCGAAGCAGCGCGTCGGGCCGGGACAGTGCTTAGCTCGGCCATGCACCGCGACGCTTCCAAATCGGGCGACACCAAGTCCGGCACCTACTCCTCAGGCGGCGCCGCGTCCGGTTCAGGCGGCGCGCCCGCCTCAGGCGGCACGCCCGACGGCGACACTTTGGACAGCGGGGACGTCCCCGCACACAGTACTCACCCGGAGACAGTAAACCTTGGTACTTCAGACGTTGAGTCTGACCCCGCATTGAACGACTCATCGGGTCAGGACTGGTCCGATGAAGGCGGCGCCACTCCGGCCGGGGCTGCCACCAACGTGGACCCTGAAAGGCACTAGCCGAACAGCCCAGCCCCTCAGCCAAGCTGGGTACTGAAGTTCGGCGCCCGCTTTAGGCGCCGACTTTAGGCGCCCGCTTTAGGCGCCCGCTTTAATTGTCAGACCCCTCTGGCAGAGTTTTCATATGGAAGCCATTGGGGGACGCAGCGTTGGTAACGCGGGCCGGGCAGCAGTGCCCGGCCCGCGTACCAATCCGTTGCGCAGCGTCCGGGATCCAGGGACTTGTGCCCCTGGCCAACTTTCCAGCACCGCCGTTGCGGACACTTCTTCGTCCAACGGCGGTGCTTTTGACTGCCTCCGGCAGTGCTTGGCGCTGGCGGAGACCACAGCCGACAGCGTGCCGGATGAACTGGCTCTGACCTCCTTCCGTAACGCGGCGGATTTCGCGGACCTGGCCGAGGAGCTCTCCCGCCGGGCCGAGCACCCTCAGCTGCTCGCCGCGGCCGCGGTGGAACGGACCCGCACCGAGGCGGTCAACGCCGCCGGACCCGCGGCCAAAGCCACAGGCTGGACCACCGGCTGGGGCACCGGCACCGACACCGCGGGGGACGTCTCCGGATCCGGAGCGATGTCCGCAGCCGCGGCGCCGGGAACAGCGCCGGGGCCGGGGCCGGTGCGGTCTGCGCCTGCCGATGACGGGTGCCGGAACACCGCCGAATACCTCCGGGTCCGGCTCCGGATCAGCATCGGCGAAGCCCGCCGCCGGCTCGCCCTCGCCGCGGCCGTGCTGCCGCGCACCGGCCYCAACGCCCACCCCATGCCCCCCGCCTGCGAACAGACCGCCGCGAACCTCGCCGCCGGGGCCATCGCCTCCCGCGCCGGAACCATCATCACCACCGCCCTGGACAAGGCCCGCCCCATCACCAACCCCGCCACCCTCCACACCATGGAGGCCGCCCTGAACCGCACCGCCCTGGAGAACGACCACGACTTCCTGCTCCGCATCGCCCACCGCTGGACCGACGCCATCGACCAGGACAGCACCGAACCCAGCGAAGAAGAACTCCGCCACCGCCAAGGCGCCTTCACCCGCCGGCCCCGCCGCGGCCTCCACCACCTGGAAATCTTCGCCACCACCGACCAATACGAACACCTCCTCACCGCCATGAACACCGCCACCAACCCCCGCACCCAACCCACCACCACCGCGGACGGAACAGGCTCGGGAACAGGCACCGGCGCGGGCGCGGGCACCGGGGAGAACTGTGCCGGCGGTGACGCGGGCGCGCATACCGGGCCGGGATTCGGCGACGCGGCCGAAGCCGCGGCCGCGGACGCCCACCTCGAACGCCGCACCCGACCCCAACAACTCCTCGACGGCCTCGTCGGCGCCTGCAAAACAGCCCTCGCCACCAACACCCTGCCAGCCACCGGCGGACTCCGGCCCCAGGTCATGGTCACCATCAGCTACCAGGACCTCCTGAACCGCCTCCACACCACCGCCGCCAACGGCCCCCGCTACACCCGCCACACACCCACACCCACGCCCTTCGCCTCAACCGCCACCCCGGCCCCAACGGCTCAGGCGCCAGAAACCCCCGCCGGRACCGGGACGTTCGCCTTCACCGGYCCCGTCACCCCCGCCACCGTCCGCAAAATCGCCTGCGACGCCGACATCATCCCCATCCTCCTCGGCAGCCAAGGCCGCATCCTGGACATCGGCCGCACCACCCGGATCTTCCCACCCCACCTCCGCAAAGCCCTCACCGCCCGCGACCAAGGCTGCGCCTTCCCCACCTGCACCATCCCCGCACCCTGGTGCGAAGCCCACCACACCACCTACTGGTCACACGGCGGACCCACCAACACCGACAACGGCGTCCTCCTCTGCACCCACCACCACCACCTCATCCACAAAGAACAATGGCAAATCCACATCACCACCGGCATCCCCTGGTTCATCCCCCCACCCCACATCGACCCCACCCAAAAACCCCGACGCAACCACCACCACCGAACATAAGACGCTGCCCCATCGGACCTGGCTGGCTTGTCACTCCAACCCGGATCCACCGTTATTCAGACACTCCCCCGGTCCACGGTTGTTCAGACGCTCCGATTTACTTGAGTCTCTGAGCCCAGGTGCGCTCAAGCCAGATGCGGTGCTTAGCAGGAGGCTCATGTGCGGTGTTGATTTCGAGGCACTCGATCGGTTGGCAGTTCACGGACTATGCGCCAGGACGTATGACTGGGGGCAGAGCGGAAAGCAAGGTTTGCCGTGATTGCGGGCGCTGCCCGCCCGCGTGACGGTCATTCTGTGGTCTCCGTGCCGCAGGTGCCGAAGCACGGCAGCAGGGCCACCCACAGCGCCGACTACGCGAGCAGGCAGCCTATAGTGGTGGCTTACAGTAGGGGCCGCAGTCCTACAACCACGGTGGCGTCCAACTCATCAGACCTGGCAATGCGAGGCGTCAACCCACCCTGGGCTACGGCCGTTGCAGTCAGCTTCGCTTGGCGTCGGCTCGTTTCGATGAGCAGGTGACCTCCGGGCCTAAGCCATGTACGCGCTGTGGCCGCTACCTTCCGCTGGATATCGACTCCGTCCGGCCCGCCGTCGAGGGACACCGTCGGCTCGTGGGCGCGGGCTTCGTGGGGCATGCTGCTGATGGACTCCGTGGGCACGTAGGGTGCGTTGACGGCGAGGATGTCTATGTTCCCTCTAATTCGAGCGGGCAGAGCCGAGTACAGATCGCCTTCATAGACGCTGCCGCCGACGGGATCAACATTTCGCTGCGCACAGCGCACCGCAACAGGGTCGACGTCGGAAGCGTGCAGCTCGATGCCCGTCACGAGTGCCGCCAGCGCCCTGCCTACAGCTCCCGAGCCGCAGCAAAGGTCCACCACGACCGAGCCCTCGCCGGAGCCCCGATCGCCAGCAAAAGGCGCCGAACGGCTGCCTTTCGAACTTGCCGGCGTTGCCCCTGCCGCGGTCACAGAAACCGCGGACTTCGCTGTCAGGAGCGCGGCGGCTTCGCGGACCAGGAGTTCCGTGCGGCGGCGAGGAACGAAGACCCCGGGCCCCACTGCAATCCGCAGACCGCAGAACTCCGCCCATCCCAGAATGTGTTCGAGGGGAAAGCCCACAACCCGCCGCTCGACGGCTGCGGCCAGCTCCGCTGGGGTGAACGGGGCAGCAAAAAGGAGTTCGGCTTCGTCCTCGGCGAAGACACAGCCTGCGGCGCGAAGCTGGGCGGTGACGGCAGAACGAGAAAGAGATGGATGCGCAAACGGCATGGGAGCGTCCTTCGGTTGAAAGATGGGCACTCCGCGCATCGGCTAGCCCCGGCGGTCCGGACGGCGGCGGGCAGGGAGAACCCAGACTGGCATTGCGCTAATGGTTCTCACCTCCCCTGGCTCTCCAAAGCGGCGCGCACTTCGACGCCTGCGAATCTTCATGTTAGCTGACCCGGAACCGGGCAGTCGTTGGCAAGATGGAGCCATGACGCCCAGCGAAAACCACCCGCTCATCTGGACCGGCTCGTACACTGCTGACAGCGGTGGGCACGGCGCCGGCATCGGAGCCATCTCGGTGGCTCCTGACGGAACCCTCATCTGGCGCGGCACCGCTGCGAAGGCGGATTCGCCGTCGTTCCTGGCCGCGCATCCCTCCCTGCCCGTGGTCTACGCCGTCGGTGAGAGCGTGCAGTCGGTCCAGGCGTATCGCCGACGCGGCGAGTTCGGCCTGGAAGCCATCGGCGTGCCGTGGCCCGCCGGCGAGGCTGCCTGCCATGTGGCCGTCGATCCCCGCAGCAGGTTTCTTGTTGTTGCCTGCTGGGGCGACGGGCAGGTGCTGCTCTACGAACTGGATGACGACGGCGCCATCACCGCCCGCTTCTCAGCGGCACCTTCTGCGGATCCCTACGAAGGCGGCCGGCCAAGCCGTGCCCATGCCGGCCTGATGCTCGCCGACGGCCGGGTCATGACCACGGACCTGGGTCACGACCTGCTTCGGGTGTGGCAGTACCTCCCCGAGGCTGGTCTGTCACTGGATCACGAGGTGCTACTTCCCAAGGACAGCGGCCCCCGCCATCTGGTGCAGCATGCCGAGGGAACCGTATTCGTAGTCTCCGAGTACTCCATCGAGGTTTTTGCCGTGCGGGCCGCGTCCGGCACCGCACGGTTCGAGCTCGTCGGCGAAGGTCCGGCAACGGCGGGCGGAGCCCAGGAAGGCGATTCGGCAGCGGAGATCGCCCTCTCCCCCGCCGGGCACCATGTGTATGTAGGAGTTCGCGGTTCCAACCGGATCTGTGTGCTGGCGGTCCACGCAACGTCGGGGCAACTTCGCCCTGTCGCGGACTATCCGAGCGGAGGCGATTGGCCCAGACATCACTTGGTCCGCAACGGCTGGCTTCACGTCGCCCATGAGCGTTCCCACGACGTGACAACTTTCCGGCTTGACCCCGAATCCGGCCTACCCGGCGACGTGCGCCACCGCTTGGTGGCGGGTTCCCCTACGGCCTTGGTTGTGGCAAGCTAAACCGAATCGACAAGCTCAATACAAGATTCGTCACTCCTATTACGGCGGTGCATAAACCGTTGTAATGATGGCTTCTGAGGCCTGGGCAGGTCGTCACCCAGGTCACCCGGCTGGACCGGGACAAGCAGAGTCGCTTCGCGGAAGGTTTTCAGCCATGTTCACCAACCCTGTCCAATTCCTCTTGCGCTCGCGTGCAGACGCGGGCCCGTCTGGCCTCCCCCGTGCCGTCGCGGCCACAGCATCCGCCCTGGTTCTCCTGGCGGCCGCCGCGCTTCCCGCCCAAGCGGCACAGGGCGCAAAGGGGCCCGGGTCGCCATCAGGTGACCGGCCGCCGTCGGGCCTTCATGCCCTGCGGGCCCCGGTCACGGACGAGAACTTCTACTTCGTCATGGCGGACAGGTTCAGCAACGGTGACGCGGCCAACGACGACGGCGGACTCGGTCCGGATCCGATGGTGTCCGGCTTCGACCCCAAGCGCAAGGGCTTCTACAACGGCGGCGACCTGACCGGCCTGCTGGACAAGATCGACTACATCCAGGGGCTGGGAACCACATCCATCTGGCTGACACCAAGCTTCAAGAACAAGGCCGTGCAGCCGGAGGACAACTCCGCCGGCTACCACGGTTACTGGGTCACGGACTTCACCCAGATCGACCCGCATCTGGGCACCAACGCCGAACTCAAGAAACTCATCGATGAGGCCCATGCACGCGGCATGAAGGTGTACTTCGACATCATCACCAACCACACGGCGGATGTCATCGGCTACAAGGAAGGCGCCCGCACCGGCTACGTTTCCAAGGACGAGGCGCCCTACCGCACGGCAGCGGGCGTGGCGTTCGATGACCGCGATTACGCCGGCAAGGCGGACTTCCCCAAGCTTGACGCTGAGAGGTCCTTCCCCTACACGCCGGTCCTGGACCCGGCAGAGAAGAACCTCAAGGTGCCGAGCTGGCTCAACGATCCCACGCTCTACCACAACCGCGGGGACACCACCTTCGCCGGTGAGAACTCCTCTTACGGCGACTTCTTCGGCCTGGACGACCTGTTCACCGAGCACCCCGCCGTGGTGAAGGGAATGACGGAGGTCTACGAAACATGGATCAAGGATTTCGGCGTGGACGGCTTCCGCATCGACACCATGAAGCACGTGAACGACGAGTTCTGGCAACAGTTCGGCCCGGATGTCCTCAGCTATGCGAAAGCGCAGGGGAAGGACGAATTCTTCATGTTCGGCGAAGTGTTTGACACTTCCAAGAGCTTCACCTCCCAGTTCACCACCCGCGACAAGATGCAGGCGGTGCTGGACTTTCCCTTCCAGGAGGCTGCCCGCAATTTCGCGTCCCGCGGCCAGAATGCCCGGCAGCTGGAGACGTTCTTCGCCGGGGACGACTGGTACACAGACGCCGACTCGAATGTGTATGAGCTGCCCACCTTCCTGGGGAACCACGACATGGGCAGGATCGGCAGCTTCATCGCCTCGGACAACCCGGACGCGGACGACGCCGAACGTGTTGCCCGCGACGGGCTCGCCCACGAGCTGATGTACTTCTCGCGTGGAAACCCGGTGGTCTACTACGGCGATGAGCAGGGCTTCACCGGCCCCGGCGGAGACCAGGACGCACGCCAGACACTGTTCGCGAGCCAGGTGCCCGATTACCTCGACGACGATTTGCTCGGCACCGACGCTACCCACGCCACCGACAACTTCAACACCGGGCACCCGCTGTACGGCAAGATCAGCGAACTCGCCAAGCTGACGAAGGACCACCCGGCACTGCGGAATGGTGCCCACCAACACCGTTACGCGTCGGACGGCCCCGGCATCTACGCGTTCTCACGCACCGACGCCAAGGACCAGCGCGAGTACGTGGTGGCGCTGAACAACAGCGAGCAGCCCCGGACGGCGTCAGTCCCCACCTACATCGCGAAGCGCGCCTACAGCCTGGTCTACGGAGACGCCGCGGCCGAATCCAAAACCTCGCCTGAGGGCAAGCTGACCGTCACGGTTCCGCCGCTGTCCGCCGTGGTCTACAAGTCCTCCGGCCGGATTCCGCACTCGAAGGCGGCCCCAGCCATCTCCCTGCAGGCACCGGCTGCGGCGGCAGCCGCCGCCACGTCGCAAGGTGACAATGGCCGGATGCAGGTAACGGCCGACGTCGACGGTTCGTCGTTCTACGAGGTCACCTTCCAGGCGAAAACGGCTGGCGGCGACTGGGAGTCCATCGGCACCGACGACACTGCGCCCTACCGGGTCTTCCATGATGTCGCGGGGCTCAAACCCGGGACGGCGTTGAAGTACCGGGCAGTCGTCCTGGACAACGGGGGCCACGCGTCGGTCAGCAACCCGCGCACCGCCACCGTGCCCGCGCCGGTGCTGACCATCCAGCAGCCCAAGGAAGGAAGCACCGTTCAAGGCACTGCGGAAGTTGTTGCCACCGCCGATCCGGAAAAAGCCAGCCACGTGGTGGGCTTCAAACGGAGTGTGGCCGGAGGCCCCTGGACGGCCATCGGATCGGATGATGGTTCATCCCCCGATTACACCGTGGTTGATGACGTGGCTGCACTGAACCTCGCCGACGGTACCAAAGTGAGCTACCGGGCGACGATGAGCGGCCCTGGCTTCAAGGTGGCCAGCGGCGTGCGGACCGTGGTGGTAGGAGCCGCCCCGCAGCCCCAGTCGGTCACTGTTGCAGGCAGCCTGAACAGCGAGATGGGCTGCCCGGACGACTGGCAGCCGGCGTGCACGTCGGCGTTTATGACATTCGATCCGGTTAACCGCGTCTGGAAGCTGACCGCGGACATGCCCGCGGGCACCTATGAGTTCAAGGCGGCCATCAACGGTTCCTGGGACGAGAACTATGGCCAGGACGGGGCGCCTAACGGTTCGAACATCGTTTTGAAGCACGACGGCGGCCCGGTCACCTTCCGGTACAACCACACCACGCACGTGATCACGGCCAGCTGAGGCGGCCCCGCTTTCGCGCGCAGGCCCACCGTCCGGCCGCACTACCCGCGGATCGATTCCTCTACCGCCGCCAGGAGGGAGTTGAACCGGTCGTTCCCGTCCAGGCTGTCGATCAGCACGGAGCCACCGTCGGAATCGGCCAGCGGAACCTGCCAGTTGGGGTACTGGGCAGACGTTGTCCCCGGCTGGTTCTGCACCCTGCGCTCCCCCACGGCGTCCACGAGCGCCACGCCAAGCAGCACGGACGGGGTCTGCGCCAGCAACCGGTGCAGGGCCTCGATCCGTTCCTCCTCCGTACCGGCGCCATCGGCCGGGAGCAGCCCACGCTGCCGAAGCAGCAGCATCATCTTTTCGAGCGTCGCGTTGTGCTCGATGCGCTCCTCCTCCGCTGACCGCTCCAGCAGCCCCAGCCCGCTGCGAAGCGTCACGTGGTCGCCGGCGAGGTAGCCCGCCGTCGGCGGAAGGTCGTGGGTGTTCACGCTGGAGAGTGCCTGCAGACGGTACTTTTCGGGTGCGAGCGGAGCATCGCCGTCGTTCTCAAACCACAAAATGGAGGTCCCCAGGATGCCGCGGGCGGCAAGGTAGTCGCGGACCCACGGCTCAAAGGTGCCCAGGTCCTCCCCGATCACCACGGCGCCGGCACGCTGCGCCTCAAGCGCGAGGATGCCGATCATGGCGTCATGGTCGAAGCGGACGTAGGCCCCGTTCTCCGGAGAGTTGCCCGCGGGCACCCACCAGAGGCGGAAAAACCCCAGAATGTGGTCAACCCGGATCCCGCCCGAATGCCGCAGAATCGTTGCCAGCATCTCGCGGAAGGGCCGGTAGCCGGCCTCGGCCAGGCGGGTGGGATGCCATGGCGGCTGGTGCCAGTCCTGCCCCAGCTGGTTGTACATGTCCGGGGGCGCCCCGACGCTGACGCCGGAGGCGAGGACTCCCTTAAGTGTCCAGGCGTCGGAGCTTTGGAGGTCCACCCCGACGGCGAGGTCATGCACGACTCCGAGGCGCATTCCGGCGCGCTTGGCTGCGGCCTGGGCGAACTCGAGCTGTTCATCGCAGAGCCACTGAAGCCAGCGGTGGAAATCGATCCGGTCCGAAAGTTCGATCCGCAACTTCTCCACGAGAGGAGAGCCCAGGGCTGCCGCAGGATCGGTCCAGAACGGATCGCCGGCGTCGATATCTTCCCGGATGGCGCACCACAGGGCGAAGTCATCCAGCCCGGTCCCGGCCCCGCGGCAAAATTCCCCGAATGCACGCTGCCGGGAGGGCGAACGGCGGACCCCGTAGAGCAACTCCAGCGCAGCCAGCTTGGCGCCATACGCCGTGTCCCGGTCCAGCCGCGAGGAGTCGTTGTTCAGTTTCCGCGCCTGCTTCATCAGGCCGTGGACCACAGCCTGCTTCTTCGGCTTCAGGTACGCCAGCTCCGGAATCGACTCGATACGGAGGTAGAGCGGGTTGAAAAAGCGGCGGGTGGACGGTGAGTAAGGCGAAGGCTCCACCGGAGGCACGGGGTCAGCCGCGTGAAGCGGGTTCACGAGCACGTAGTCGGCGCCGCGGGAACCGGCAAGCGCCGCAAGCTCGGCCAGGTCGGCGAAGTCGCCCACACCCCAGGACCGCTTGGACCGCGCCGAATACAGCTGCGTGGCCAGGCCCCAGCCGCGGCGCTCCTCGAGCGGCGCGGCAGTGGTCAGCCTCGACGGAACCACCACAAGGGTGGCCTCGGCAACCTTGCCCTCCGACTCCGCGCGAAGCGTGTGCCAGCCTTGTCCGGTGTTCGCCGGCATCTCAAAGGTTGCGCGGCCGGTAGTCACGCCGTCGACATCGCGCGGCTCTATCCAGATGTCCTGCTGCGGGGCGTCGAGCTCACGCCCGTCCTCGGTAATGACGCTGACACGGACGGCGGAACCGTTCCTGACGTGCACCGGCACCTGGACGGGTGTCCCTTCCTGAACCACGACGGCGGGAGGCAGCATCCGCCGCCACGGCGCCAGTTCCGCTTCGGCCAGGGCATGCTCGATGAGCTGGTCGGTGTGGGCCTGGACCCCAAGGGCCGCCAGGACACGGATCAACGTTGCGGGTGCAACTTCGTGCGGAAGCCCGTCCCAGCCCTGATAGGTGGTCCCCACGCCGTGGGCGTCTGCGAGCCAGTGCAACAGCTCGGGGCTCACGGAACCGGTGCCAGCTGGGGCGGCGGCTGCTTCGGCGTCAGCAGGGGCGGAGCCGGCTGCTTCGGCGTCAGCAGGGGCGGAGCCGGCTGCTTCGGCGTCAGCAGGGGCGGAGCCGGCTGCTTCGGCGTCAGCAGGGGCGGAGCCGGCTGCTTCGGCGTCAGCAGGGGCGGAGCCGGCTGCTTCGGCGTCAGCGGAACTGCCGGGCGCATGGACTCCCGCTGCCGGAGTAGCAGCAGATGGATCTGCTGCTACTCCGGAACCTGGCGCTTGCTGCTGGCTGGAAGCCTTCATTGATGTCCGCCTCGTCTGCTTAGATCGGCCAAAACTTGCAGTGCTCCCGTTGCGACCGGCGCTATTCGGCTGCCAGGCAACGGTTGGTTCCGATTATTGCAGGGCGGGGAGGGACAGGGGCCACACCCACGGACGGCCGGGCGGGGCGCCCGGCACCCCCAGGCCGCTCTCAAGCGACTGCGGGCCCGTCAGCACAGGTCGGGGCCACCGCGGAATCAGCCGGCAGCGCACGCCTTCTGCAGCTGTTTCACCGATTCGCTGGGCACTTCGTCTCCGGCTTGGGCGATCTCTTTCAACGGGGCGGTGATCTCGGACGGAACCCCCGCGGTATCGGCACCGGCCACGAGTCCGGTGAGCGCGGCCTTGTCCGAGGCGCTGACGAGGCCGTCCTTCAGCAACGCGCAGATCTGGCTTTTGACTTGGTCTGCCGCGGCGTTGGCAACTCCGGACGCGGCCGAGCTGGCCGCATTCTGCACGGCCTCCTGAGCTTGGCCGCACCCCGCCAGAAGCAGCAGCGTGGGAACCATGGCGAGAGCGAGGAGACGTCGTTTCATGCTTCCCACACTAACAACCGGCCGCCTCGGTGTGCGCCGCGGCCGAACAGTCCGCGTGGACAACGGTGTCAGATTTGAACGGACGCCGATGTGTCAATGGGAGTCCTTGTCAATCCGTTGACTTGTCTCGTGGACTTAATTTAGCGTTCCACACACTGACAACGTTGTCTTGGATAAAGGCACGCGCAATGAAGGGCGACCTCAACGAAATGCAAAGCAAAAAATCTCGAATAATGCAGACATGTTCTGCCCTGACTCTGGTGGGACTCACCCTGGCCGCGGCACTGGCCGGGGCGGGTCCGGCGTCGGCTGCGGAGGCAGTTGGAGACGAGCAGTACAGGCCAGCGATCCACTTCACGCCTCAACAGAACTGGATGAACGATCCCAACGGGATGGTCTACTACAACGGCGTTTACCACCTGTTTTACCAGCACAACCCATCGGGAAACACGTGGGGGAACATGTCCTGGGGCCATGCCACGTCCACAGACCTGGCACATTGGAAGGAGCAGCCGCTGGCCATCCCCACCGATGACCAGCAGGACATTTTCTCCGGAAGCGTGGTGGTGGACAGGGACAACACATCCGGCTTCGGTACCGCTGCAAACCCACCCATGGTGGCCGTCTTCACCAGCGCCTACAAGGATGCCTCGCCGTATAGAGGACTCCAGGCGCAGTCGCTCGCCTACAGCCTGGACCAAGGTCAGACCTGGACCAAGTACAGCGCCAACCCGGTACTCAACCGCAACTCCGCGAACTTCCGCGACCCCAAGGTCTTCTGGTACAAGTCCCCAACCGGCGGCGGCTACTGGGTGATGGCCGCCGTCGAGGCCACCGAGCACAAGGTGCTCCTGTACAAGTCCGGCAACCTCAAGGACTGGGCGCTCCTCAGCGAGTTCGGGCCGGCGAACGCCACGGGAGGGCTCTGGGAATGCCCCGACCTGTTTCCCTTGGCGGTCGACGGTGATCCCGCAAAGGTTAAGTGGGTCATGGTGGTCAACATCAACCCGGGCGGCGTGGCCGGAGGCTCAGCCGGCCAGTACTTCGTGGGCAACTTCGACGGGACCACTTTTAAGTCGGAGTCAACCAAGGCCAGCGACTCGCTGCCGGCCGGGACGTCCCTGGCCGGCTTCAACGACGGCACTTACAACGGCTGGACAGCAAACAACGAGCCGGGGAACTGGAAGAACGGGCCGTTTGCGGACGCCCCGGCCGGCGGGGCACTAGCTGGGCAGAACGCCGTCACCGGCTTTGCCGGCGCCGGCCTCATCAATTCCTTTAACGACGGCGACTGGCCCTTGGGCTCGATGAGCTCACCGGCGTTCACCGTGAACAGCGATTACCTCAACTTCCTTGTGGGCGGCGGGCAGCATCCGCGTATCTCGGACAAATTGGACAACACGCCACCTCCCGGCGACTTGCTGTTCAGCGGCTTCGAGGTCCCTGACGGAACCACCCTGGCCGACGCCGGCTGGACCGGTACGGCGGATCTGGCCCCCGCGTTCCAACCCTCAACAGCAGGCGGGGACTTCTACATCGGCGCCAAGCGCATCAACACGTTCGACACCGGAGGCGCACCCGGTGACGACAGGCAGGGAACCATGACATCGCCGTCGTTCACTGTGTCCCGGAACTTCATGAGCATGCTCGTGGGAGGCGGGCACCGAGACGCAGGGTCAGGACAAGTGCTCGAGGTGCAACTGCTGGTGAACGGCACCGTGGTGCGGACTCTCTCCGGTGACGACGCCGGCGCCCTCAACTGGAAAGGCTGGGACGTCTCGGCGTTTGCCGGGCAGACCGCGCAGCTCAGGGTCGTTGACCAGGCCACAGGCGGCTGGGGGCACCTCACGCTGGACCACGTCATGCTCACCGACCAGGCTGCCGTTCCCCGCTCCGACGAAACCACTGTCAACCTCGTGGTCGACGGGAAGGTTGTCCGCAGCGCCACGGGCGCCAACAGCGAAGTCCTTGACTGGGAGTCCTGGAACGTCTCGGAATTCAAGGGGCGGCAGGCGAGCATCCGGGTGGTGGATAACAACCGGTTCGGCTGGGGCCACATTCTTGCCGATGAGTTCGTGGCGTCACCCCGGCCCGCCACGCCCCGGCTGCAGACCTATGACTGGCTGGACTACGGCAGGGACTACTACGCGTCCGTCTCCTTCGGCAACATGCCGCAGGACAAGCGCATCATGCTCGGCTGGATGAACAACTGGGACTACGCCAACAGCATTCCCACGTCGCCGTGGCGGAGCGCCATGTCCCTACCCCGCGAGGTTGCCCTCACGCAGACCGCCGCCGGACCCCGCCTGACCCAGAAGGCCGTCCAGCAGGTGGACGCCCTCGGCACAAGGGTGAGCTACGCCGAAAAGAAGGCACGGAGCATAACCCCAGGCACCCAGGCCCTGCCGCCAGCAGCCTGGGGCCAGGTCCAAAGGATCGACGTCACTCTCGCGCCCGGCACGGCCGCGAAGGCGGGGATCACCGTGCTGGGCAACGGCAATTCCTCCACGGTCATCGGCTATGACAGGGCGGCGGGCGAGGTGTACGTGGACCGGCGAAACTCCGGAAATACCGCCTTCCACCCGCTCTTCGCGTCGGTTGACTCGGCGCCCGTCAGCCTGGATGCCAGCGGCAACGTGACCCTGCGCATCTACGTTGACCGGTCATCAGTGGAGGTATTTGCGCAGAACGGCCTGCGGACCGTCACCGACCAGGTCTTCCCCGAACAGGGAGCCAGCCAAGTGTCGCTGTTTGCCGAGGGGGGCACCGCGCAGTTGAAGTCCGTGTCCGTCACGCCGCTGAGCAAGTCGATGTTTGTCCCGGCGCCGACGGTCAAGAAGAACCGCCGGTAGCCGAAGCCGGTGCCCGCATCAGATGCGGGCACCGGCCGTTTTTGCTCACTCCTCCGTGCACATCCTTCGGGCTGTGGCTCCAGGCTTCAGCCTTTGCGCGTGACCCTGGGGTTCAGGTTCGGGCCGTGACTCAGGGTCTTCGGCTTTCGGGCGGGACCCCCGTCTTCACGCGACCGGCTGCAGCCAGGTCAGGACCGAGCCGTCCTCCTCGATGTGGTCCGCGAGTTCCCCGTTGAACCGGGCGCCATAATCGGCGCTGATGTGCTCCTGGAAGGCGGCATCGTCGTCGTACACCTCGAAGACGAAGTACTCCCGGGGGTTGGTTTCCCGGGTGTACGGCAGGAACAGTCGGTTGCCCGGTTCTCGGCGGACGTGGTCTGTCAGTTCGCGCATCATTTCCGCTACCCGGTCTTCGCTTCCGGGCTTGACGGTAAATTCTGCGTACAGCGTTTTGGTCATGGTTTTCTCCTCTTCAAGGTTCGGTACGGGTGGTTGAAATCGTGACGGATCAAGGGCGGACCGGCAAAGAGCGGCCCGGTTCAGTGCGGTGGGCGGAGTTCCCCTGATCCACGCTCAATGAGCTCCGACGGAACAACGTACGTCTGCGGGGCCCGTTCATCGCCGTCGATCCTGGCCAGGAGCCGCTCTGCGGCGAGCTTCCCGATTCTCTCGGGATGTTGGGCAATGACGGTGATGCCGGGATCCATCATGTCCGAAAGGGTGAAGTCGTCGAACCCTACGAGTGCCACTTTCCTGCTGGCACCGAGCTCCTTGAGGGCACGCATGACACCGAACGTGATGAGGTTCTGGCTGGAGAAGATGGCGGTGGGCGGATCGTCGGACCTGAGCAGCTCAAGGGCCGCCTGGCGGGCTGACTCCTCGTTGTGGAGGCCTTCGAGCACCGGAACGGAGGACGTCGCGATGCCGGCCCGGCCGAGTTCCTCAATGAAACCGCGCCGGCGTTCGCGGGCCGTCTGGATGTCTGTGCGGTCACCCAGGTAGGCAAGCTTCCTGTGGCCGTGTGCAATCAGGTGGCCGGCGGCCGTGGCGGCTCCGACAGCGTTGTCCGTCACCACGGCGTCCGCCTCAATGCCCACCGGTTCACGGTCGATGAAGACCATGGGCAGGTCGCGTGAGTGCTCTGGAATGACGTAAGACTGGCTCTTCGCGATGGGCGTCAGGACCAGGCCGTCGACACGCCGCCCCAGGAAAGCTGCAACGAGGGCCTTCTCCCGTTCCGGGTCGTCATCGAGGCTGGCGGCGAAGACCGCAATGCCTCGGGCGGTCAGGGAGTCCTCCAGGGCGCGGTGAATCTCGCCGCTGAAGGGGTTGGACACGCTTGGCAGCAGGAGACCGATGGAAAGGGTCTGGCGACCGGCCCGGCGAAGGCTTCCCGCTGCCATGTCCAGCTGGTAATTGAGCTGCTGGGAGGCGCCGAGTACGCGCTGGCGGGTTGCCTCGGACACCCCCGGTTCATCGTTCATCACCCGCGAGACGGTTTTGATGCCGACGCCGGCCAGTGCCGCGACGTGGCGCATTGTGGGCCGGTTCTTTGTCGCTTCAGGTTGGTAACGATTAGACACCGTTGTCATTGGCTGGTCCTTCATCATCGAAATTTCTCTTGACTGTACCCCGTGATCTTGATTACATGATGCATGACATCGTTGTCAGGCACCAGAAGTGCCACGAAACCAGGAGATTCAATGTTGAGTTCCAAAGCCCCGCGGACAGTCGCCCACCGCCTGCTTGCCATCGGTGCAGTCCTGACCCTCGGCACGCTCAGCCTCACCGCTTGTGGCGGGAGTTCCCCATCCACCTCGTCGTCCGGAAGCTCTTCGGCCGAGAAGGTCGGTGTGTCCCTGATTGTTAAGACCACCTCGAACCCGTTCTTCGTTTCCATGCAGGATGGTGCAAAGAAGGCCGCCGAAGCCGACGGTGTGGACCTGAAGCTCGCGGCCGGCAAGGCCGACGGCGACGAGGAGACGCAGATCCAGGCCATCGAAAATGCAATCTCCAAGGGCGACAAAGGCATCCTCATCACCCCCAACGGCCCTTCCGTCGTGGATGCGCTGAAGAAAGCCAAGGACGCCGGCCTGTTCGTCATCGCCCTGGACACTCCGCCGGACCCGGCAGACGCCGCCGACATCACTTTCGCCACCGACAACTTCGCGGCAGGTGAACTGATCGGCAAGTGGACCGCCGCGCAGCTGGCCGGCAAGAAGGCCACCATCGCGCTGCTGGACCTGTTCGATGACAAGGTTGTCTCGGTCGACTACAACCGGGACCAGGGCTTCCTCACCGGCCTGGGCATCGACACCGCGGACAAGAAGAAGAACGGTGACGAGGCCAAGACCGGCAAGTACACCGGCGGCAAGGGCGGCGACTACGAGATCGTGGGCAGCCAGGCAACCCAGGGCGCCGAAGACGGCGGCCGGACCGCCATGGAAACCCTCCTCGCCAAGAATCCGAACGTTAACGTGGTCTACACCATCAACGAGCCGGCTGCGGCCGGTGCCTTCGAGGCGCTGAAGTCCGCCGGCAAGGAAAAGGACGTGCTGGTGGTCTCCGTTGACGGCGGCTGCTCCGGCGTCAACAACGTCAAGGCCGGCGTCATCGGCGCCACTGCCCAGCAGTACCCGGTGAAGATGGCGGAACTGGGCGTCAAGGCCATCGTTGAGCTGGCCAAGACCGGCAAGAAGCCAGCCAACTCAGAAGGACTGGACTTCTATAACACCGGCGTCGAACTCGTCACGGACAAGGCCGCCGACGGCGTCAAGAGCATCACCACGTCCGACGCCGCCAAGATCTGCTGGGGCAAGTAGCCCGCGTGAACCTCACACCGCGGGAAGGTGCTGAAAATTCAGTATCTTCCCGCGGTTCACAGCAGGAGAATTGACTGCAGAAGCAGCAGCCGCCGCACCGGCCCCGGCCGAACCAGCCCCAGCCCCAGCAGGACCTTGAAGTTCAGGAGCAACAGTGACCCAGCAACAGACCGCAGGCCCGCCCACCGCAGGGCATGCAGACCCCGCCGAGGAATTCCTCGACCGCCAGACCCCGCTAAGCCGAATCCGCAACATCCTCCACCGCTATCCCGCACTAAGCCCGGCCATTGTCCTGCTTGTTGCGGTGGTGGTCTTCGGGCTCCTCAATGAGAGGTTCCTGCGGGTCGAGAACCTGTCCCTGATCACCCAGCAGGTCTCGGTGGTAGGAACCCTCGCAATCGCCCAGACCCTCATCATCCTCACGGCCGGCATCGATCTCTCGGTGGGCGCCGTCATGATCCTCTCCTCCATGGTGGTGGCACAGCTGGCCGTCGGCAGCGGCACGCCCGCTCCGCTCGCTCTGCTCCTCGGCCTCGTCGTGGGTCTGGCGGCGGGGGCGCTGAACGGTTTCCTGGTCACCAGGTTCCGGCTCCCTCCGTTCATCGTCACGCTCGGAACGCTGAACATCTTCATCGCCGTGACGCTTCTCTACTCCGGCGGCTCCACAGTCCGCGGCTCGGCCATGCCCGGCCTGCTGACGTGGATGGGCAGCACGTTCCCGGTCGGCCCAGTGCGGATCTCCACCGGCGTGGTCATGATGCTCCTGCTCTACATCGCGGTCGCGTTCATCCTCGGCAAGACCGCCTGGGGCCGGCACGTCTACGCGGTGGGCGATGACAAGGAAGCCGCCCGCCTGGCCGGTATCCCGGTGAACCGGGTCCTGATGAGCGTTTACCTCGCAGCCGGGGCCGTGCTGGCCGTCGGCGCGTGGATCCAGATCGGCCGCACGAACGCAGCCAGCCCCAACGCCGGCGTGGACCTGAACCTCGACTCCATCACCGCCGTCGTCATCGGCGGAACCAGCCTCTTCGGCGGGCGCGGCTCCATCTGGGGCTCCCTCCTCGGGGCGCTGATCGTCGGGGTGTTCCGCAACGGCCTCTCGCTGGCGGGCCTCGATGTGCTCTACCAGACCCTCGCCGTGGGCGTCCTCATCATCCTCGCTGTGTCGATCGACCAGTGGATCCGAAAGGTGAAATCATGACCGCCACAGAATTCCAGCCGGCCAAGACCGAGGTCCGCCAGCCGATCCTGCAGGCCAGGAACCTCGTCAAGACCTTCGGCCGCGTGGTGGGCCTGGACGGCGTCAGCCTCGACCTGTACCCGGGCGAAGTCCTGGCGATCATTGGCGACAACGGCGCCGGAAAATCCACGCTCATCAAGTGCCTCACCGGGGCCGAGGTCCCTGACTCGGGCGAGTTGTTCGTTTCCGGCCAGCAGGTCCACTTCAAGCGCCCGCAGGACGCCCGCGTCCACGGCATTGAAACGGTCTACCAGAACCTTGCCGTGTCACCGGCACTCGACGTCGCCTCCAACCTGTTCCTGGGGCGGGAAGAGCGGGTTCCCGGACCGCTGGGTAAGATCTTCCGCGTCCTCGATACCAAGGGAATGCGCCGCAAAGCCAAGGAAGAGCTGACCAGGCTCGGCATCTCCACGCTCCAGGACGTGACGGTGCCGGTGGAAAACCTCTCCGGCGGCCAGCGCCAGGCTGTCGCCGTGGCCCGCGCCGCGGCGTTTGGCTCCAAGGTGGTTGTGCTCGACGAGCCGACAGCAGCCCTGGGTGTGCGGGAATCAAACCAGGTCCTGCAGCTGGTCCGGGACCTCCGGGACAGGGGCCTGCCGGTCATCCTGATCAGCCACAACATGCCCCACGTGTTCGACGTGGCCGACCGGATCCACATCCAGCGCCTGGGCAAGTGCGCGGCCACCATCACGCCGCAGTCGCACAGCATGACCGATGCGGTGGCAATCATGACGGGTGCGGCCACCGCCTAGTCCGGAAGTGCACCACCGACTCTCTCCCAACTCCGTCCGCGGGCCTGCACCAGGTCCGCGGACGGCTCCATGAAAGGCCCCCCAATGCCCCAGACCCAACCCACTGGCACCCCCGCCACAACCCCTGATGTCATCGTCATCGGAGAAGCGCTGGTCGACGTCGTCACCTCCCCCGAGGGCACCATCGAGCACCCCGGCGGATCGCCGGCAAACGTCGCCTACGGACTCGGACGCCTCGGCGTCCGCGCCGCCCTCCTGACCTCCATCGGCGACGACGACCGCGGCGAAGCGATCCAAGCGCACCTGAGCCGCGCCGGCGTCGAGCTCCTCCCCGGTTCCACATCCCAGGGCCGCACGGCCTCCGCCACCGCCACCCTCGCCGCCGACGGCTCCGCCACGTACGACTTCGACATCAGCTGGGAGCTCCCGCAGGTTGCCCCGGCATTCCTCCCCAAGGTGCTCCACACCGGCTCGATCGCCACCTTCCTGGCACCCGGCGCCGCCGCGGTCAAGGCGCTCCTGGAACAGGCGCAYCGTGAATGCATGGTCACTTATGATCCCAACATCCGGCCTGCTCTCCTCGGCAGCCAGGCCCAGGCCCGTCTAATCTTCGAGGACCTGGTTCCGCTGACCGACGTGGTCAAACTCAGCGACGAAGACGCCCACTGGCTCTACCCCGGACTCGAGCTCGAGGACACGGCGAAGCGCATTCTCGAACTGGGCGCAGGACTGGCCGTCGTGACCTGCGGCTCCGAGGGGTCCCTGCTGGCAACCCCGGCCACACAGCTGCATATCCCTTCCATCAGGTCGGTGGTCGCCGACACCATCGGCGCCGGCGACTCCTACATGGCCGCACTGATCTACGGACTGCTGGCCCGCGGAACGGACGGCCTGGCCCCGGCCGTACTGGAAACCCTCGGACGAACAGCCTCGAAGGCCGCAGCCATCACCGTCCGCCGGCCAGGCGCCAATCCACCCACCGTTGAAGAACTGCTGGCGGACCTTCCGGAGGTTGCTGCAGTCCCCGCCGCCTGACATGGACAACGACGACCTGCCGCTGGACAACTCAGGCAACGCGGGGTCACTTACGGCCGCTTCCGGACACAATATGCGGCCCTAGGTGACCCCGCGTTGCCGGCGGTTCCGCCATTCCCGCGTTTCACTCATTGAAAATTTCCAGGAACGCATCCTCAAAGCTCCGGCGGACATCGAGCCGGGGGTGGAGGCCATGCCTGAGGGCCAGCTGCGCAGGACTTTGTCCGACGTGCACCGGACCGGCATCGCCATGATCCGGCGGTCGGCGCCGTCGTTGACGGTATCCGTCGCCGCGCCGATCTTCGATGCACAGGGCACCGTGGTGGCCGCGCTTTCGATCGTCGTCCCGGACGGGACCACTCCGGCGAATGTCCTGGCTCCCGCCGTGCGGGCCACGGCGAGGGCTGTCTCACGCAACCTGGGCTTCCGCACGGCGTTGGAGGATGACGTCCGCGCCCACTCGGAAGGCTGACCGTCCTGCCGGGGCACCCTTTCGCCGGCAGCGCGTCGGCGCTGCCACGGTCTACCTGACCGCCTCCACCGCCAGGTGCTGCACCCGTCCGTCCACGAGCGTCGCCAACACGTGAGCGGCAGCCAGGTCATCCGGGGCAACCGAGAGCGGATCGACGTCGAACACAGTGAAATCCGCACGCTTGCCCACGGTGACTGACCCGGCGACCGCCCACTCCCCCGCAGCCATGGCAGCGTGCGAGGTGTAGCCTTCGAGCGCCTGCAGTGCCGTGAGGGCCTGGCCCGGAACGATCGGCTGTTCGCCCGGGCGGCCAGACCGCCGTCGTAATTGCGCGTCCGCCAGGATGGGCAGCGGTTCGAACGGAGCGATGGGCCAGTCGGAGCCGAGCCCCAGGGTGGTTCCCGCCGCGCGGAGGTCCGCACACCGCCAGGCGTTATTGGCCCGTTCCGGTCCGAGCCGGGTGGACCAGTTGTCGGTGTGGTCGGCGCGGGAGTAGTGCGTGCAGTGGGTGGGCTGCATGCTGGCCACCAGGCCCGAGCGGGAGAACCTTCCGATGAGGGCGTCCGGCACAGTTTCGAGGTGTTCGATCCGGTGCACGGCGGACGGTCCGCCGGGAGGCAGGGACTCGAAGGCATCCAGGACTGCAGCCACTCCGGCGTCGCCGATCGCGTGCGTGGCCGTGGGAATGCCACGGCCGGCGAAGTACCGCACCGCGGCCGCGTACTCCTCGGGGCGCGGCCAGAACGGGGCCACCGACGCCCCATAAGCGTCGGGCTCGAACAGCCACGCGGTGCCGTTGTCCACCGTCCCGTCAACGAACAGCTTGATGCCTGCCACCTCCCAGCGTCGTCCGCCGAGTCCGATCTGTTCCGCAAGCCGCTGCCAGTCTTCCTCGCCGCTGCCGGGCATGCACCACGGCGAGATCCGCAGGCGCAGCGGGAGCCCGCCGTCCAGGTCGTCTTCGAGTGCCCGGAAAAGCTCCAGTGAACCCTCCCCGCAGTCCATCACGTGCGCCCCCGTCAGCCCGGACCGCGCGAACTGCGTGAAGAATTCGGCCAGCCTCGCCTTCCGTTCGTCGAAGGACTCCGCCGGCATTACCTGTGCCACGAGTTCGATGGCAGCGGCCTCCAGCAGGAGCCCGGTGGGCCTGCCGCTGTGGTCGCACACCACTTCTGACGCCTGGTCGAACGCCCGCGGTCCGGTGATCCCCGCCAGTTCGAGTGCCCCGGAACTGGCCAGCGCGGAATGCCCGTCGAAGAGGCGGATGAGGCACGGACGCCCGGAGACGACGTCGTCAATCAGCTCGCGATGGGCCGCGGCGGATCCGAACACATTGGGGTCCAGGCCCCAGCCCCGCACCCAGTCCCCCGAGGGGGCTGCTTCCGCTTCGGCACGCAACAGTGCGCGCACGCCGGCGAGGTCGGCGGCGCCGGACAGGTCGGTGCCGCGCGTCAGTTCCAGTCCGAAAACAGGGTGGATGTGGCAGTCCACCAGCCCGGGCGTCAGCACGGCGGCACCGAAGTCGATGACCTCCGCGGCCGGCCAGTTTTCGGCGTCGGAACGGCTTCCGACGGCGGCAATCACGCCGTCCTGGACTGCCACCGCCTGCAGCGCAGGACTTTGGGCGGGACTGCCATCCATCGTGTGGATGGTATCGGCCAGGATGATCAAATCAGGATTCATGGGTTTCGAAGCTTCCAATCTGCGCGAAGATCGCGGGACGGTGGCGGCGCACCCAGCGGGCGGCCAGGAGCCCGGCAATGAAGACGAGGGGCGTCACCAGGATCAGGATGGTGTTGGTCAGTGCGTCGGCGAACGTGAGCAGCTCGATGTTCAGGCCGATCAGCAGCACCACACCGAAGAGCAGAATCGCCGAGGCCAGGCTGAGCGGCACCATCAGCTTGTGCGTCGCGGCGGCGGGGTTCCGGCGCAGGTAGAGGAACGCCGCGACCGACACCAGACCCTGGAGCCCCACGATGCCAAAAATTCCCGGCGTGTTCACCCAGATCAGCAGCTGCTGGTAGGGATCTGCGTTGAGCAGGGCGCAGATGGTGATGACCAACGCGGCCAGGTCGGTCTGCAGCTGGCCTGCCCGGTGCGGGGACTGGAACCGGTGGTGGGTCCGGCCGAGGAAGGCGGGCAGCACGCCGTCGCGGGCCAGCATGTACACGTAGCGGTTGATGGCGTTGTGGAAGGCCAGCTGCGAAGCGTAGACGCTGGTGACGATCAGGAGGTACATGACCACTTCCGCCCACGGGCCCACGTAGTGGTTGATGGTCTGGAAGAACATCCCGCCGCCCAGTTCACCCGCGGCTTGCACGGCGCGGTCTTCGCCGTACGCCTGGACCACGGTCCACACAATGAAGGCGTAGAAAACGGACATGAAGCCGACGGCGATGTACATGGCCCGCGGCACGGATTTGTCCGGGTTTCGGGCCTCGGAACGGTACAGCACGGTGGACTCAAAGCCCATGAAGGCGGCGAAGCAGATGCCAAGGATCGCCAGGACGCCAGGTCCGAACGCCTGGTCCGGGCTGAAGGAACCCACGCTGATCCCGTGGGCTCCGCCGCTGCTGAGGATGCCCACTCCCATCACGGCGAGGATGCCCGTCTCGGCCACGAGGAGCACTCCGAGTACCTTAGCCCCTACGTCGATCCCCCGGTAGCCGAGGAACCACACGGCTGCGACGGCGGCCAGCGCGATGGCCGGCCACGGCACCTCGAGCCCGAAGAGCACTTTGAACATGTCGTGGGTCTGGACGGCGAAGAGGCCGTACACACCGATCTGGAGGCAGTTGTAAGAGACGATCGCCAGGATGGCGGAGGCCAGCCCCACGGTCTTGCCCATGGCCAGCGAAATGTAGGTGTAGAATCCGCCGGATGCCTTGACGTGGCGGGTCATGGCCATGAAGCCGATGGCAAAGAGGGTGAGCACGATGCCCGCCAGCAGGTAGCCGGCCGGGGCGCCGATGCCGCCCACGCCGATGGCTACCGGCGCCACGCCTGCCATGACGGTCAGCGGCGCCGCTGCCGAGATGACGAGGAAGGCGATGCCGCCCGTACCGAGGGCATTGCGCTTGAGGGCGCCGTCCGCGGACGACGTCGGTGGTCTGGTTTGGGTATCCGGCACTAGTCCGTCCTTTCTTGGGAGCCCAGCTAAACGAAAGGCTTTCGTTTATTATGGATGCGTGTGGCGCAGAGCACAATAGCTGTCATTTTCCGAAGTCGTTGCACGCAATGTCCAAAGTCGTCTGCACGGCCACTACATGTCCGGAAGGGGATCAATCTGCGGACACGTGGCGCATTACCGGGATCGGAGACCAGCGGCTCGACAAGCGAATGGTGGACTCGACAATCGTTGAGTGCCGTCTGTTCTTCACTCCTGGCGAGGACTGCTATCTGCCAGGGATCGACACGGCGCTTCAAAACCTCATCACACCTGAGCGGGCGAAGGCTAGGCGCTCCTTGAAGCAGTACGTGGCTCAGGTAGTCGTCGGCCCGCGCATCGGGCCTCAGGCGCTATCTCTCACTCGGGCCGCCTCGAAATTGACAACGGATTGGGCCGCGGCATCTTGCTTGGCACTGTTCTGGTCGCGATGGATTACATCTAAGGAATTGCCCATGGGAAGCCCTACTCATTGGTCATTAAGCGCTACCGACTCAGGACCAGTGGCTCTTCGATTCGCACTGGTGGCTCCGCGGGTCGCGTCACTTTCAGGCAGGGGGCGGTGGCGGTCCCCCCTTTGGCGTATAGCGACAGACGGGTGCTGTCCGGCCCGGGAAATATCAGGCCTGTCATGGTGACCAGCCCGTTTTGGGCGAAGACTTCCACTGAGCAGTGGTCGATGAAGAGGGTGAGAGTGTATGAGCCGTCAGAGTCCTGTTTCAGTGGTGCCGTATCGGTGGAAGCAAAGGCGTCATGGAATTCCGTGTTGCCGGAGCTTTTCCGGTCCATGATGAGCCGGTTCTCGGAGGGACGGATGCCGATGCGTGTGCCGTCGGTGCCGTTGCCTCGAATGATGAGTCCGAATTCCCCTGCGGATCCCGGGATGAAGATCACCTCGATGATCTCTACCGGCGCTCCGGTGTGCAGGTGGCGCATTCCTTCATCTATTGCAAGATCAGCCCAGGTGCTCACCGACAGTGCGTTGCCGGTTCGATATTCGTCGGCGACCCGTTGGGACAGTCGGGGCTGGCCCTGATGTGTGACCAGGGAGATTTCGCGTACGAGTGACATGGAACTGCGCCATGGCCAGGTCGGGATGGCGGCGCCGTATTGCCAGTTGTTCATCCAGCCGACCATGAGACGGCGCCCGTCGGGTGCGTCGTTGAAGGAGACGGCCGCGTAGTAGTCACGCCCCCAATCGAGCCAGTGGTAGGTGTCGAGGTCGGCCGTTTGGTTGCTGCCGTCGGTGACTGTTGTTTGGGATGTGAAGGCCACGCCGTCGAAGTGGCCGACAAAGTATTGGCCCCCTGATCCGCTATTGGGCCCTCCGGGGTTGAGATTCACGGTGAGAACCCATTTGGTCTGCTCTTCGTCGCCGTCCAGTGGCAAGGGGAAAAGGTCAGGGCACTCCCAGACGCCGCCGGTGGCGTTGGCGGGTCCGAAGCTGCTGAGGTAGTGCCAGTCCCGAAGGTTATCGGAGCTATAGATGACCACTTTGTGCTCGTTTGCTTCGACTGCCACCATGACCCAATAGCTGCCCGGGGGCCCGCTATAGCGGAACACCTTCGGGTCGCGGAAGTCTGCGGAGTTCCTGTCGAGGACGGGGTTGCCCTGGTGCTTCGTCCAGGTGTAGCCGCCGTCGGAGCTCCAGGCCAGGGACTGGGCCTGTGTGCCGCGGCGGGCTGAGCTGTCTTTGTAGGCGCTGGTGTAAATTGCCACCAGCGGGGCGGCCTGCCCGTTGCCGAGGCCGCTGGTGTTGTACTGGTCGATGACGATGCTGCCGGAGAAGATGTCCTCTTCGGCGTCGCAGAGGATGGCCACGGGCTGCTCGTCCCAGTTGACCAGGTCCACCGAGGTGGCGTGGCCCCAGGACATGTTGCCCCAAACGTTCCCGAAGGGGTTGTTCTGGTAATAGAGGTGATAAATGCCCTCGTGGTAGACGAGCCCGTTCGGGTCGTTCAGCCAGGTGTTTTTGGCCGTGTAGTGGATGGCGGGCCTGAAGATGTCATCCTCGTGGGCGGGATTAGCAGTCATGACGTTGGGTGCCTTTGTGGGTAATCGGTGGGGTACGCTGCGCGCAGGTGGCGGCCGCGGCGGCTGCCGGGTGGCTTCCGGTCATCAAGGAAACGCACCCGCCGGTGGGCGGTTGCGGACGGACGTGCACCCCGGAGGGGCGGGTTCTCCCAGTGCTGGGGGATGCCGGCCCCCCGGCAGGTTGTCGCCTTAGCGCAGCGTTGAAGCCGTGTGTTTCAGTGGCAGCCGCAGGAAGTGCGCAGTACGAGTTCGGCGGGGAAGATATTGGTCTGAGTTTCTTTTCCGGGCGGCGCCAGGAGGGCATCGAGGGCGGCTTGGGCCATGTCCTTGACGGGCTGGGCGACTGTGCTGAGCCGGGGCCAGGTGTATTCAGCTTCGGGTGAGCCGTCGAAGGAGAACACCGCGAGGTCCTCCGGCACCCGCAGGCCGCCCTCCTGGAGGGCGCAGAGCAGAGCAACTGCCTGCTGGTCGGAGCTGACGAAGACCGCGGTCGGCCGCTCGCTGCGGGCCAGCAGCTCCTGCCCGGCGCGGTACCCGCCCTCGCGGGTGAACGGAACCCGAACGATCGGGCCCGGGGTGAGGCCGGCGTCCTGAATGCCCTGGCGCCACCCGACCTCGCGTGCGTCGAGGTCGCCGCCAGCAGTGTTGCCCATGACCAGCCCGATGCGTTCGTGGCCGTGGCTGATGAGGTGCTCAACCGCCATGCGCGCTCCGTCCCGGAAGGCTACTCCGACGGAGTTGGCGTCGTGGTCTCCCGCGCTGTGTTTCATGACGGCGGGACTGCCTGCTGTGGCAAGGTCGGTGCTGTGGTTCAGGAGCACTACGGGGATGTCTGCCTGTTCAAGGTCCATCAGATCGGGATCGGACAGTTCGCTCCAGAGGAACAGTCCGTCCACCTTCCGGGCGGCGAAGTTCTTGATGAGGCGGCGCTCTGTCCGCAGCGAAGCCTGAGAGTCCGCCAGCAGGAGGGTGTAGCCCCGCTCGGCCGCGGCGTTCTCGACGGCGCGGGCGAGCGAGGCGAAAAACGGATTCAGGGCATCGGGGATGATCATGGCGAGCATCTCACTGGAACCTAAGGCAAGTGCCCTGGCTGCCGCGTTGGGCCGGTAGCCCAGCGCCCTGATTGCCTGCCGCACCTTGGCCTCGTTCGCAGGGGAAACGGCCCGGGGCCCGCCGTTGACCACGTAACTAACGACGGCGCTGCTGACCCCTGCCAGCCGGGCAACATCGTCGCGTGTGATGGGCTTGGCTTGTGAGGTCGGGTGCGGCATGGCAACCATGCTATCGGCGTTTCACTTGGCGGACTCGCGAAGTACCGGGCGGGGCAGCTCTGCCGGAGCGTCGCCGAAGTCGGGCACCGGCAGGCGTTCGCCGCCGCGCAGGGCCGACTGGTGGGCCACAATGCCGGGAAGCGTGTAGCGGGCCGCTTCCCAGGCGTTGACCGGAGGCAGTGTGCCGGTGTTGATGGCGGTGACGAAGTCGTCCACGAGGAAGTGGTGGCTGCCCTCGTGGCCGTTGGCCAGGCCGCGGAACTCCGCCGGCAGCCGTCCCGCGTCATGCACGGATGCCATGCCGGAAATAAAGGCATCGCGCAGAGCAGGGGCCACGTCGGCCAACATCGGGTCATCCGCGTCCATGGTTGCCTGGGTCTCGAGCTGGTCACTGATGTCTGTCACGGCGTGCTTGTCCTGCCAGACGCTGACCAGGGCGAGCTGTTCCATGCTTGCCTCGGTGCCGAAGTAGCGGAAGCGGCTCTCGCGCAGGTGGGAAGGGTAGCCCACCCTGCGGAACTCGTTGATGCGCATGGACCCGCCGCCGGCGAGTTCGAACAGTGCGCTGGCGTTGGAGAAGTCGTTGGCGAACATGCTCACCTCACGGTCAAAGACGCCGTCGCCGCGCTCATCCCGGACCCCGACGCAGCTGACGCTGACGGCGTGGGAGCCGGTTGCTCCGAGCACCCCGCCCACGGAGTGGGTGGGGTAGAGCATGGGCGGGTAGCTGGCGGTGCGCTTCCAGTTTTCGCCGCCGCTGTACTGGTAGGCGTCGTAGAAGCCGAGGTCCATGTCGTGGACGTAGTCGCCCTCAGCGTAGAAGATCCGACCGAAGGCACCCTCGGCATTCTTCTTGCGGGCAAAGACGGTTGCCGGGTTGTAGTAGCTGGTCTCACCCATCATGTACGTCAGCCCGGTCTCGCGGACCGCTTCGATAATTTCTGCGATCTCCTCTTCGGAGATCGCCATCGGCACGGCGGAGTAGACGTGCTTGCCGGCGCGCAGCGCCTGCAGCACCAGGGGTCCGTGGGTCCAGCGCTGGGTGAAGATCGCTACGGCGTCGACGTCGCTTTCAAGCATTGCCTCGAAGCTGTCGAACGTCCCTGACGCGCCGGCGCTGCTGCTTTGGGCCTCTGCACGCTCAGTGATGAGGTCGGTGAGATAGATGTCTGAGATTCCGGGGTGGGCGGCGAAGAGCTTGGCGAATACGCCTGCGAACTGTCCCGCACCAACGATTCCAATTGAAGAAGTCATGAAAAAAGTATGGCCATGAAATCTACGCGCGTCAATAGTGCTTTTTTGATTAGCCAAAAACCTCTGTTTCTCAGGGAAGGTGTTGCGTTTTTCCAAGCTACGCGCGTAGAGTAGCGGTCAATTGTTACCTGCCTCACAGGAGAGGGATCAAAGATGACCACCATTACCAAGGACCCACCCGCCGCAGCGCATAAGATGCCGCAGCGTTCAAACCGCGGCCGTCGCAGGGCCAAACTGCGTGACGTCAGGATCGCACTGCTGTTCATCCTCCCGGCGATGATCGGCCTCGTTGCCTTTTGTCTGGTCCCGACCATCCGCGGCGTCTACCTGAGCTTCACCGAGTACAGCATCCTCGGCGAGCCCAAATGGGTCGGGGTCGACAACTACACGGCGATCTTCAAGGATGAGCTCTTCTGGAACGCGATGGCTGTGACCATCCAGTACGTCGCAATCAACATCGTCTTCCAGATAGTCATCGCCCTCGGCCTGGCGCTGCTGATGCACCGCGTGGCCAAGTCCGCGTTCGTCCGCGGCGCACTGCTGCTGCCCTTCCTGGTGGCCAACGTGATCGTCGCCCTGCTGTGGTTCTGGATGCTCGACTACCAGATCGGCATCGTCAACGAAATCATCAGCTGGCTGGGCCTGCCCCGCGTCGCCTTCTTCGGCAGCGAGCAATGGGCCATCCCCACCATCGCGTTCGTCAACGTCTGGCGCCACATGGGCTACACCGCCCTGCTGATCTTCGCCGGCCTCCAGGCCATCCCCCACCATGTCTACGAAGTGGCCTCCCTGGACGGCGCCTCGCCCACCAGGACGTTCTGGAGCATCACCATGCCGCTCCTGCGCCCGGTCCTGGCACTGGTCCTGGTGGTCACCGTCATCGGATCGTTCCAGGTCTTCGACACCGTCGCGGTCACCACCGGCGGCGGCCCGGTCAACGCCACCCGCGTCATCCAGATGTACATCTACCAAAAAGCCTTCGGCGAATCGGACTTCGGCTACGCCTCCGCCCTGTCCGTCATTCTCTTCGTGATCCTTGCACTCGTGGCCTTCATCCAGATGAAGTTCCTCAAAGGCAACGAATCGGACCTGGACTAAGGAACACCAGCCATGACCACTCAAACACTCACCACCCGCAAAGCCCTCGACTGGCGCCGCGTCGGCGCTTGGGCCCTCATCGCCCTGGCGCTCATCGTCACCATCTTCCCGTTCCTCTGGATGCTCCGGACGGCCCTCTCCAGCAACCACTCCTTGGCCTCCAACTCCGGGAACCTTTTGCCGGCGGACTTCTCCTGGGGCGCGTTCAAGCGTGTCTTTGGAATGCAGACCACAGAGGAGGCCATCGCCGAAGGAGGTTCCGGGGCAGTCATCGACTTCTGGCTGTACCTGCGCAACTCGATACTCTTTTCCACCGTGACAACCGCAGCCCAGGTCTTTTTCAGCGCACTTGCCGCCTACGCCTTCGCCCGGCTCCGCTGGCCCGGGCGTGACAAGGTCTTCTCCGTGTTCCTGGCCACCATGATGATTCCGGGGATCTTCACCGCGCTGCCCAACTTCCTCATGATCAAGAACCTGGGACTGCTGAACACGTTCGCCGGCCTGACGCTGCCCTTCCTGTTCATGTCCGCGTTCGCCATCTTCTTCCTGCGGCAGTTCTTCCTCAGCATGTCCCGCGAAGTGGAGGAGGCAGCCATGCTCGACGGGGCCAAGAGCCTGCGTATCTTCTTCCAGATCGTCCTGCCCAACGCCGCCGCACCCATGGCCACCCTCGCGCTGCTGACGTTCATCGGCCAATGGAACGAATACTTCTGGCCACTGCTGGTCGGCAACGACGAGAGCATCCGCGTCCTCACCGTGGGCCTCAGCGTCTTCAAGTCCCAGTCCCCCCAGGGCGCCCCGGACTGGTCCGGACTCATGGCCGCCACCATCGTTGCGGCAGTGCCCATCCTCATCCTGTTCCTCGCCTTTGGCAAAAAGGTGGTCAACTCCATCGGATTCTCCGGCATCAAATAGACCGCCAATCCAACCGCTCACCCCCACCAAAGTCCACTCCGGGCACCTCATGCCCTCTTCGAAAGGTCCATCATGAAAAAAACCCTAGGCGCCGTCGCTGCCGCCGCAGCCATCGCCATCTCCCTCTCCGCCTGCAGCGGCGGATCCACCTCCACCGAGGCCAAGGGCGAAATCAACTATTGGCTGTGGGATGCCAATCAGTTGCCCGCTTACCAGCATTGCGCGGCGGATTTCACCAAGGCCAACCCGGACATCAAGGTCAAGATCACCCAGCGCGGCTGGGGTGACTACTGGACCACCCTGACCAACGGATTCGTCGCCGGAAACGCCCCGGACGTCTTCGCCGACCACCTGTCCAAGTACCCGGAGTTTGCCTCCAAGAAGCAGCTGCTGGCCCTCGACGACGCCGTGGCCAAGGACCACGTCGATCTCTCGATCTACAACAAGGGCCTGGCCGATCTCTGGGTGGGCCAGGACGGCAAGCGCTACGGCCTTCCCAAGGACTGGGACACCGTGGGCCTCTTCTACAACAAGGCCATGACCGACGCCGCCGGCATCACGGCCGAGCAGATGGCCAAGCTGGATTGGAACCCCAAGGATGGTGGCAGCTACGAGAAGACCATCGCCCACCTGACCGTTGACAAGAACGGTAAACGCGGAGACGAAGCCGGCTTCGATAAGAACAATGTGGCCGTCTACGGCCTGGGTTTGGAGTCCTCGGGCTCGGGCCAGGGCCAGACCCAGTGGAGCTTCCTGACGGCCACCACCGGCTGGACCCACACGGACAAGAACCCCTGGGGCACCAAGTTCAACTACGACGACCCTAAGTTCCAGGACACCATCGCCTGGTGGGCCGGGCTGGCGGACAAGGGCTACATGCCCAAACTTGAAACAACGGTAGGCGCCAGCATGCAGGACAACTTTGGCGCCGGCAAGGCCGCCATCAACAGCCAGGGCGACTGGACGACCGGCCAGTACACCGGCTACAAGGGCATCCAGACCGGCATCGCACCCACCCCGACGGGACCGGACGGCAAGCGCGCGTCCATGTTCAACGGCCTGGCCGACTCCATCTGGGCCGGCACCAAGAACCCCGCAGGAGCCACCAAGTGGGTCGAATACCTCGCCTCCTCAGCCTGCCAGGACGTCGTCGCGTCCAAGGGAGTCGTCTTTCCCGCCATCAAGTCCTCCACCGCCAAGGCTGCCGCGGCTTTCAAAGCCAAGGGCGTCGACGTCACCGCCTTCACCCAACAGGTGGAGGATGAAACGACGTTCCTCTTCCCGATCGCGGACAAGGCTGCCAAAGTTGACGGCATCATGAATCCCGCCATGGACGCAGTGGTCTCCGGCAAGGCCCCGGCCAGTTCCCTCACCCAGGCCAACGAAAAGGTCAACGCCCTCTTCAAATAACCATTCGACGCCACGGAGGGGCGGGCCCTTTCGGTTGCGCCCCTCCGCCCGCGCGACGACGATCTACAGGACCATCATGTACACCGATGCATCAAATGAAGACCTCCTCCACATTCGCGTCCAGAAACGCAGCCAACTAGAGGACCAACTGGACAAAGCCGTGAACATCCTCGCCGAGCGGGCCCCGCTCTGCGGCGGCAAAGGGATCCTCGTTGCCCGGCACTCCCCCCGGGACTTCACGGTCCAGCTCCACCCGGATATCCCGTACGGATCCATCCAGGAAAAGCAGGAATGGTAACCCGCGATGGGAACAGCTTCCCCTGGAAACCGTGACCAGGAACCACTCATCCCACGATGAATAGCAGCCGAAAACCACCTCAACCAACAGAGAACCCCGTGACCCCGGACCTGCACGTGAGCGGTCCCGACAGGATGAACCTATGACTTACCCCGCTGCGGGAAACCGCTACGAGTCCATGCCCTACCGCCGTGTCGGACTCAGCGGCCTCAAACTTCCCGCCATCTCCCTGGGCCTGTGGCACAACTTCGGCGACGACAAGCGCTTCGATGAACAGCGCGCCATCCTCCGCCGCGCCTTCGACCTCGGCGTCACCCACTTCGACCTCGCCAACAACTACGGACCCCCGGACGGCTCGGCAGAGACCAACTTCGGCCGTCACTTCAAGGACGACTTCGCCCCGTACCGCGACGAACTCATCATCTCGACCAAGGCCGGCTACGACATGTGGCCGGGCCCCTACGGCAACTTCGGCTCCCGCAAATACCTGCTGGCCAGCCTCGACCAGTCGCTGGGCCGGATGGGCCTGGACTACGTGGACATCTTCTACAGCCACCGCCCGGACCCGGAAACCCCGATGGAAGAGACCATGGGCGCCCTGGACCAGGCCGTGCGCTCCGGCAAGGCGCTCTACGCCGGCATCTCGTCCTACACCCCGGAACAGACCCTCGAGGCGGCGCTGATCCTGAAAGAACTGGGCACCCCGCTGCTGATCCACCAGCCCAGCTACTCCATGCTGAACCGCTGGACCGAGAACGGCGCCCCCAACCTGTACGAGGCGCTGGACCAGGTTGGTGCCGGCTCCATTGCGTTCTCCCCGCTGGCGCAGGGAATGCTGACGGACCGCTACCTGAACGGCATCCCGGCCGATTCGCGCGCGGCCAAGGAACGGTTCCTGTCCGAATCCGCGCTGACCGAGGACAAACTGAACCGCGTCCGAGGGCTCAACACGATCGCCGCCGGCCGCGGGCAATCACTGGCGCAGATGGCCATCGCCTGGATCCTCCGCGACCAGCCCAAGGGCTCGCCCGTCACGTCCGCGCTGGTGGGTGCTTCCAGCGTCCAGCAGCTCGAGGACACGCTGTCCGCCATCAACAACCTGGCGTTCACGCAGGAGGAGTTGACGGCGATCGACGAGTTCGCCGTCGAATCCGATATCAACCCCCGGGCGGAGAAGAGTTCCGCTGTCGGCAGGTGGAGCTAAAGTGTCCGGCTGGGACCTGACCCGTGGCCTCGGCACCCGCCTCACCATCATCAGTGCCGGCCGGCATCGCCCCTACCCCGGAAGGCCCCGAGGGCAAGCGTTCAACGGACTTGCCAACTCGATCTGGGCCCGCACCAAGAACCCGGCTGCTTCCGCCAAGTGGGTCGAGTACCTCGCCCCGGCTGGCTGCCAGGACGTCGAAGCCTCCAAGGGCGTAGTTTTCCCACGAAGGACGCCCCAGCACCTTGATTGAGGCCAACGAGAAGGTCAACGCCCTCTTCAAGTAGGCCACCAGCTCTATTGCTTGCGTGCCGCGGGCGTCTAATTCCCCCGCAGTACTCGACCCCCTACTCCCACACAGAAGGACAGCATTTCATGGATCCCCTCCACCTCCGTTCCGCCGGAACCACCCTAGTGATCAGCTTCGACAGCGGGGAGGCTGAGGTCATCCACTGGGGCGCGGACCTTGGCAGCACGCTGCCGGACCTCGCCATCCTCACGGCGGCCATCCCGCCGTCGTCCGTCGACGCCACTGTACCGACTGGCCTCCTGCCGCAGGCTTCAGCCGGCTGGCGGGGCCGTCCCGCCCTGCGCGGCCACCGCATCGCCGACGGCGTCTCCGGCTTGGACTTCTCAGCCCGCCTCCGCGTAGTGAGCGCCGCTGCCGAGGGGACCTCCGCGGTGATCGTCCAGTCCGATCCTGAGGCCGGCCTCACAGTCTCCTCCGCCCTGACACTGCACGACGGCGGCCTGCTGGAGTTGCGCCACACCCTCACCAACGATGGCACCACGCCCTATCAGCTCGACGAACTGGCCACCGTCCTCCCTGTGGCGCCCGAAGCCGTCGAAATCCTTGACCTGACCGGGCGCTGGTGCCGGGAACGCCACCCGCAGCGCCGCCCCATCCAGCAGGGCACCTGGGTCCGCACGGGCCGGCACGGCCGCACCGGGCACGACTCCTCCCTACTCTTCGCCGCCGGAACCGCCGGTTTCGGCAACCGGCACGGGCAGGTCTGGGCCACTCATTTGGCCTGGAGTGGCAACCACGAGCAGTTCGCGGACAGCATCGGGGACGGCCGCACCATGATCGGCGGTTCGGAGCTCCTGGGCCCCGCCGAGGTCGTCCTTGAGCCGGGCGGCAGCTACACCACCCCCACCTTGTTCGCCGCTTACTCGGACCGCGGCCTGGACGGCATCAGCGAGGCGTTCTACAACTGGTTCCGGTCCCGCCCCCATCACGTTTTGCCCGCCGCAGCCACCGGCCTGCCCACCGGCAAGCCTCGTCCGGTCGTGCTGAACGTCTGGGAAGCGGTCTACTTCGACCACAACCTGGCCACCCTGATGGAACTGGCTGACTCCGCCGCGGAGCTTGGTGTTGAGCGTTTTGTTCTCGACGACGGCTGGTTCCGCGGACGCCGCGACGACCGCGCCGGCCTGGGCGACTGGTACGTCGACGAATCACTCTGGCCCGACGGCCTCACGCCACTGATCAACGCCGTTACCTCCCGCGGCATGGAGTTCGGCCTCTGGGTGGAACCGGAAATGGTCAACCTCGACTCCGATATTGTCCGTGCGCACCCCGAATGGATTGTTGGCCCGTCCGCCCAGAGCTACAAGGACGGCGGCCGCCTGCCACTTGAATGGCGGCAGCAGCACGTCATCGACCTCGTAAACCCGGAGGCGTGGCAGTACATCTACGACCGCATTGACGCCCTTCTGAGTGAAAACAACGTCAGCTACCTCAAATGGGACCAAAACCGCGACCTGCTCGAACACGGGCACGGCGGACGCTCCTCGGTCCACGAGCAGACCCTGGCCGCCTACCGTCTGTTCGACGAACTCCGCAAGGCCTATCCGGGCGTCGAAATTGAGAGCTGCTCCTCCGGCGGAGCACGCGTGGACCTAGGGATACTGGAACGCACAGACCGTATCTGGGGCTCGGACTGCAACGATGCGCTGGAACGCCAGACCATCCAGCGCTGGACCGGCGTGGTGGTTCCGCCGGAGCTGGTGGGCGGACACATTGGGCCCACAACCTCGCATACCACGGCGCGCACGCACGACCTGTCCTTCCGCGCCATCACCGCCCTGTTCGCCCACTTCGGCATGGAATGGGATGTCCGCAGCGTTCAGGGCGCCGAGCGGGAGGAGCTCAAACGCTTCATCGGCCTGTACAAGGAACACCGCGGCCTGATCCACAGTGGCCGGATGATCCGCGCCGACGTCGCTGATGACTCGCTCATGCTCCACGGCGTGGTGGCCGACGGCGGCGCAGACATGGGTGAAGGTTCGACGGCGGCGCTGTTCGCCCTGGTCAGCACACGCACCGCGTTCGCTGAACAGCCCGGCCGGATCTCCATCCCCGGTCTGGAGCCGGACCGGGAGTACCGGGTGGAGGCCGTCTTCCCGGCTCCGGGTGACGCCGACTATTCGCACACGTTCACGCAGGTCCAGCCCCCGGCCTGGATGGCGGACGGCGCAGTGGCCAGCGGGCGTTTCCTCGCCGAGGTGGGACTGCCCATGCCCGCCCTCAACCCCGAACACGCACTGCTGCTGAAATTCACCGCACTGTAGCAACGGGAAAGGTGCTGCCCCGCCGTTTCCGCCGCTCTCCGCACGTCGCGGGGCCCCGCCGACTAGGCTGGGCTTGACCTTCAAGAGCTGCAGTCAGGAGAACACATGGGGCGCCCGCTCCTCCCGCTGATATCCGTGGAGGCCCTCACCACAGCCGCCCTGGAACTGGTGGATGAGAGCGGCGATTTCAGCTTCCCGAAACTGGCGAAGAAGATCGGCGTCAGCCAATCCTCCATCTATAACCACGTCAGCGGCAGGGACGAGATCCTGGAGCTCCTGCGCCACCGGATCATCACCGAGGAGCCGTATCCGCCGGTGGACCACAGCGACTGGGAGGCTGCCCTCCGGGTCCTGATCCGTACCTACCGGGACGCGTTCGTCCGCCACCCCCGGCTGGCCCCGCTGTTGGTCCTTCAGACGATCACGGATCCGGATGTCATCGGCCTCTACGAGGACCTCGCGCTGGCCCTGGAGAGTGCGGGGTTCCGGGGACGGGACGTGGTGGCGGCCATCTCCACGATCGACAGTTTTGCCTTGGGCGCAGCCCTGGACCTGGCGGCTCCGGAAGTTGTCTGGGACCCGCCGGCGGAGGGCTATCCCACACTCAAGCGCGCGCTCGGCAACGCAGGACCATCGGAGGAACGGGGCGGGCACGCCTTCGACTTCGGCCTGGATGTAATTATCGGCGGGCTCCGGGCCAGGCTGGCTGCCTGACGCCGCCTTGGCGGCGCCGTACAGGACGAAGCGTCAGTCCCCGGCGGTTTTCGCGGCCTTGGCAGCGGCCTTGGCAGCCTGCTTGCTGGCGCGCACCTTGCTCAGCGACTCCGGATCCACAATGTCGGCAACAGACAGGAACGCATCCTTCTGGCCGTAGTGGCCGGCGGCCTCGCGCCAGCCTTCCGCCTGGAGTCCGCACTGCTTGCCAAGGAGCGCAAGGAAGATCTTGGCCTTTTGCTCGCCGAATCCGGGCAAGGCTTTGAGCCGGCGCAGCACCTCCTGGCCGTCGGGGTCACCCTGCGTCCAGATGGTTGCGGCGTCCCCGTTCCAATCGCGGTGCACAGTCTCGGCGAGGGCCTGCACACGTCCGGCCATGGATCCCGGGAAGCGGTGCACTGCCGGCCGCTCCTTGAACATCTCCACGAAGCCCCGGGGGTCGTACCCGGCGATCGCAGCGGGCTCCATGGATCCGATGCGCGTCCGGATCTTTTCGGGACCGGCGAACGCCGACTCCATGGTCACCTGTTGGTCAAGCAGCATGCCGGTGAGCAGCGCAAACGCGTCATCGCTGAGCAATTTATCGGCAGCGGGGTCCCCTGTGATGTGCAGTTCCATGCGTCCTATCCTTGCACCCGCCCCGGTCAGCGTCATAGGGTGCGCCTGTGTTCAGGTTACGCGGCCGGGGAGCGGCCCTTTAGCCGTCCGTGCACCGTGGCCACACCCCATGCGGCCAGGAGCAAAGCGATGAGGAGCAGTCCGGCGTCGCCCAGGTCGATTTTTCCCAGCCAGGTGGTCAGCGGGTCATCGAGGCCAAAGGCAGCGTTGAAGAATCCGCCCAGCGTGATGACGGAGACGAACAGGGCGGACACCGCCGAAATACCCGCGATCACGGCGTTGAATCCCAGTTTCCGCAACGGATTGTGGATGGCCGACCTGTACATGTGCATCATTGCGACGCCGTTCGTGGTGTCGCACAGCGTCATGGCGGCGGTGAACGCCAGCGGGAGCGCCAGGAGGGCCAGCGGGGAAACTCCGGCCAGGGATGCCGCCGTCGTCATGACCAGCAGTCCGATGGTGGTGGCAGTATCGAAGCCCAGCCCGAAAAGGAATCCGATCACGTAGATGTTCCGCGGCCGCTGGACACGGGACAAGGGTTTGGCCAGCAGCCGTGCAACGAACCCCTTCGCCTCGAGATCCTCGACCCGCACTTCCCCGCCACCCTGAACACTCCGGTAGGCCTGTGCGGCCCGCACAAACGCGGAACCGTTGAAAAGTCCCATGGCCAGCAGGAACAGCCCGGAGACGCCGCTGCCGACCAGCCCCAGCACCAGGTTCCCGGTGGTGCCATCCTCCATGAACTGGCCCACCATCGCTGCGCCGCCCACCACCAGGATGCCGGCCAGGATCACCACCGAGCTGTGGCCCAGGCTGAACGCGAACCCGACGCTCACCGGGTCCTTCCGCTGGGCCACGAACTTGCGCGTCGAATTGTCGATCGCGGCGATGTGGTCCCAGTCGTAACTGTGTTTGATGCCCGCCAGGTAGGCAGTGAGCACCAGGCTCAACGCCAGCGGCTGTCCCGCCGTCGCTGTTCCGGCGCCGAGGCTTCCCGCCCCAAGACTTCCGGCCCCCAGACTTCCGACCCCAAGACTTCCGACCCCAAGACTTCCGACAAGGAGAAGCACGACGGCGGCAAGGTGGAGTGCGGCCACCGCACCGAAGGTGATCATCAGCCTCGTCCGGACCGGCAGCCGCTCCCGCTCGCGGTAGAGCGCGGCGAACTGGGTCAGTGTGGTCATCAGTACTTCCTCAGGTTCAGGCGCGCCTGCCCGTACCAGCGTTTCCGCAGCAGCGCCGTGCAGTCACCCAGCAGCGTGGCGAGTTCCTCTGTGCTGTTGGACAGCGACCGCAGGACCAGGCCCACAGTTCCGCCAACGGACACCGTGAGGGACACCCCGGTGTAGGCGTCGTGGCCGGCCGTTAGGGCATGGAGTTCGTCGGCGAGCGCTTGGTCCACGCGGGCGTCCACCACCACGAGCGAACCCAGGTGGCTGTAGCCCTCCATGAACCCCATGCCGGTGACGTCGCTGCAGGGCGGCCGGATCAGCAGGTTGTCCAGCGCCAGAAGGTCGGTGCCTGGCGTGCCTGCGACGTGGATCTCGGTGCGCAGCCGCAGTTCCTCGTAGCGGAACGACGCCCCGTCCGGGGACCATCCCGGCGTGACCACCTCGGCCATCACCAGACTCGACGACGGCCGGACCGTAATGTGCGCATTCTGCCGGTAGCTGGCCTCCCGGTACGCAATGACCTGGTCAGGAGCGAGCTCCAGCTGCGCCCCCTCCCCCAGCCGGACGGTCATCCGCTGCTCGGCAAACGACCCCGGAGTCCGGTAAATCTTGGTGGCGGACTGGGTGGTCAGCAGCAGCTTCGCCCCATCGCCCACCTCCACGTTAATGACATAAAGATCAGCCCCAAGATAGGCGCCTCCAGGATTCACGAGCACATAACAAACCTGCCCCGACTCATCCAGATAGTGCGGCCGCAAAACCCGCAAGGCGCCCCGATGGTACTGATGCGAGGCCACGGACTTTCCCGCGCGCTGCTCGATGCGCAAGGCGAGCTCCCCCATGGCCGCTGATTGAGCCTGTCCAAATCCCCGGGTCTCGCTCCCCACCGGCTCGACCAGCGGGGCCGAACCACGCGCCGTCGCGCTCATTGCGCCAGGTCGAGCATCAGGACGTCCCTGCGGACCCATTCGATGACGGCGTCCAGCCCTTCATCCGTTTTCAGGTTGGTGAAGCAGAACGGCTTGGCACCTCTGAACTCGCGAGAGTCCCGCTCCATGACAGTGAGGTCGGCGCCGACGTGCGGGGCGAGGTCGGTTTTGTTGATGATGAAGAGGTCGGACTTGATCATGCCCTGCCCGGCCTTGCGGGGGATCTTTTCGCCCTGCGCCACGTCGATGATGTAGATCGAGAAGTCCACCAGTTCGGGGCTGAACGTGGCGGAAAGGTTGTCGCCGCCGGACTCGACGAAGATGACCTGGAGGTCCGGGTGGCGCTTTTTGAGCTCCTCGATGGCTGCGGTGTTCATGGAGGTGTCTTCGCGGATGGCGGTGTGCGGGCAGCCGCCGGTTTCGACTCCGATGATCCGGTCCTCCGGAAGGATTCCGTTGGCGGCCAGGATCTTGGCGTCCTCGATGGTGTAGATGTCGTTGGTGATCGCGGCCATGGAAATTTCGCGACTCATGTGGCGGGTGAGACGCTCCACCAGCTGGGTCTTGCCGGCGCCAACCGGGCCGCCGATGCCGATCTTGATGGGTTCAGACATTGTGTCCTCCTACTAGCTCATGAACATGCGGGCACGTTGGCGCTCGTGCCGCATCTGCGAAATTTCCAGCCCGGGGCTGACTGCCCCAAAGTCGTCCGGCGAAAGGTGGCTGACGTGCCCGACGGCGGCAGCGACGCCGTCGGACGCTTTCCGCAGCAGCCGTTGGCCGGCGTTCTGCCCGAGCGGAATGGCTCGCACCGCATTCTGGGTCAGCGAGGTGACCGCGGCGAACAGGTAGGCGGCGAGCGCTTCGGGAAGCGGGACGCCCAGGGAACGGGCGACGACGGCGAACGCCAGCGGCTGATGGCCGGCGGCCCGGCCTGCGGTCACCAACTCCCGGTACGCCACGAGCTCGGGAGACGGAAAGACTTCGGAGCCGATCTCCAGCAGCCGGGTGCCCATCTTGATGCTGGCCTCGCGGAGCTGCCGCGGCAGGAGCTGAGCCGTGAGCAGGGAATCCAGCTCCTCAACCGGGCCGCCCTCATAAAGGAACCGGATGGCCAGCCCGTCAGAGTACGTCAGCTGCTGCCCGATGAACGCTGACAACCACACCCCGAAAGACTCCTCGTCATGCACCAGCCCGCGCTCAATATAGGTCTCAAAGCCAAGAGAGTGCGCAAACGCCCCAGTGGGCAACGCGGAGTCTGTGAGCTGCTGCAGGGCGAGCTGATAGCCCCCGCTGATTGCGCCTGGGGCCACGACCGCAGGGTTCCCTGGCCGGGCTTGCGGGGTTAGGGAGCGGTTGGGGAGCGAAACCTGGTCTCGACAAGCTCGACCGGCGGAGCCCGCTCGACCGGCGGAGTCCGCTCGAGCGGCGGAGTCCGCTCGACCGGCGGAGCCCGCTCGAGCGGCGGACTCGATCTCAGTGCGAGTGTTCGGCATGGCGGAAGGGTACGGGCATGACGCGTTCCTGGCGGTCGTAGGGGACTCCGACGTGTTTGAGGTAGTCCTCCACGGTGTGGTCGTACTGGCACACCATGACCTCGGCCGCATACTCGGAGGCCGCGTCGAAGAACTGCGCCTGCAGGTGCCGGTTGCCAAGGGAGTGCGCCACGACGCCCATTTCGTGGACGGTCCGTGGCGCGATCACCAGTACATCGGTGGGGAGCACTGACACCACGATCATGTTGGATTCGGCTACGAAGAGGACGTCCCCGTCGCGGAGGTCCGCAGAACCTGCGGGAAGCCGGATGCCCAGTTCCTTGCCGTGGTCGGTGATGACGCGCTGGATGCGCTTGACCAGCTGGGCGCTGGGCAGCACCACCTTCTCCGTGTGCAGCCCGAAGTACGGATCCGTACCCGGGGCCTGGTCGTGCAGGTTGCCCAGGATCTTCTCGATGATCATGTCGTTCTCCGTAGTGCTTTGACAGCGGTAGTGCTTTGACAGCGGTAGTGCTTTGAACCGGTAGCGCCTAGAAGAGGAAGTAGCGCTGGGCCATCGGCAACACATCCGAAGGTTCGCACGTGACGTCCTCGCCGTCGACTTTCACCTTGTACGTCTCGGGATCCACCTCGATGTCCGGGGTCGCATCGTTGTACTTGAGGTCGGCCTTGGTGAGCGAACGGATCCCCGAGACAGGCCGGATGACCTTCTCCAGTCCGAGCTCCTGCGGCACACCGGCGTCGATGGCGGCCTGGGACAAGAACGTGATGGAGGACTGCTGCAGCGCCTTGCCGAAGGTGGCGAACATGGGCCGCATCGTGCGCGGCTGCGGGGTGGGGATGGAGGCGTTGGCGTCGCCCATCAGCGCGTAGGCGATCTGCCCGCCCTTGAGCACGAGCTCCGGCTTCACTCCGAAGAACGCCGGATCCCAGAGCACCAGGTCCGCGAACTTGCCCTCCTCCACCGAGCCGATGGAGTCCGCCATGCCCTGGGCGATCGCCGCGTTAATGGTGTATTTCGCCACGTAGCGCTTGAGCCGGAAGTTGTCGCTTTCTGCGGATCCGTGCGTGCCGCCGGCGGGGTCCCTCAGCACTCCGCGCTGCTTCTTCATCTTGTCCGCCACCTGCCAGGTGCGGGTGATCACCTCACCCACACGGCCCATGGCCTGGGAGTCGGAGGAGGTTATGGCGAAGATCCCCATGTCCTGCAGGACGTCCTCGGCGGCGATGGTTTCGGCGCGGATGCGGGAATCCGCGAACGCCACGTCTTCCGGGATGTCCGGGTTGAGGTGGTGGCACACCATGAGCATGTCCAGGTGCTCTTCGATGGTGTTCCGGGTGTACGGCAGCGTGGGGTTGGTGGAGGCGGGCAGGACGTTGGGCAGGCCGGCGATCTTGATGATGTCGGGGGCGTGGCCGCCGCCGGCGCCCTCGGTGTGGAAAGTGTGGATGACGCGGCCGTCGATGGCCCGGATGGTGTCCTCCACGAAGCCGCACTCATTGAGGGTGTCGGTGTGGATCGCCACCTGGACGTCGTAGTCGTCCGCAACTTTCAGGGAGGTGTCGATCGAGGAGGTGGTGGAGCCCCAGTCCTCGTGGACCTTCAGGCCGATGGCCCCGGCACGGATCTGTTCGGCCAGCGGTTCGACCGCCGATGCGTGCCCCTTGCCCAAGAGGCCGATGTTGATGGGGAGGCCCTCGGCCGCCTGCAGCATCCTCTGAATGTGCCATTTGCCGGGCGTCACGGTGGTGGCCTTGGTGCCTTCCGCCGGGCCGGTGCCGCCACCCACCATGGTGGTCACGCCGCTGCACAGCGCCGTGGGGACCTGGTCCGCGGAGATGAAGTGGATATGCGTGTCTACTCCGCCGGCGGTGAGGATCTTGCGCTCCCCCGCGATGATCTCCGTACTGGCGCCGATCACGATGTCCACGCCGTCGGCGATCTGCGGGTTCCCGGCCTTGCCGATCCTGAAGATATGCCCGTCCTTGAGAGCGACGTCCGCCTTGTAGATGCCGGTGTAATCCAGCACCACCACGTTGGTGATCACGGTGTCCGGGACGTCCTCATCCCGCACCACCTGGCCGTTCTGGCCCATGCCGTCGCGGATCACCTTGCCGCCGCCGAACACCACTTCCTCGCCGTAGCTGGTGAGGTCCTTCTCGATCTCGAGGAAGAGCTCGGTGTCGGCCAGGCGGATGGCGTCGCCCGTCGTCGGGCCGTACAGGTCCGCATACTGCTTGCGGGACATCTCGAAACTCACTGTGCTCCCCCAGCCGTTGACTGTGCCGGCCCCAGGCTTCCGTTGACCGCGTTACTCAGCCCGAACACCTCGCGGCTGCCGGCAAGCTCGATCAGCCTGACTGTCTTGCTGTCGCCGGGCTCGAACCGTGCCGCGGTCCCGGCCGGGATGTCGAGCCGGCGCCCGTAGGCTGCCTGGCGGTCAAACTCCAGGGCGCTGTTGGCTTCGGCAAAGTGGTAGTGCGAGCCCACCTGCACAGGGCGGTCACCCGTATTAACAACCGCGACGTCGACCGCCTCGCGTCCCGCATTGACGGTGAGCGGTTCTCTCCGCAGGACATACTCTCCCGGAATCATGGGGCTCCCTATCGGATGGGATCGTGGACTGTGACGAGCTTGGTGCCGTCCGGAAACGTGGCTTCGATCTGGACGTCGTGGATCATCTCCGGCACGCCCTCCATGACGTCGTCGCGGCCCAGCAGCGTGGTGCCGTAACTCATGAGCTCGGCCACGGTGCGCCCGTCCCGCGCCCCTTCGATCAGTTCATAGCTGATGATGGCGACCGCCTCGGGGAAGTTCAGCTTGAGTCCGCGCGACTGGCGGCGACGCGCGAGGTCGGCGGCGACCACGATCATGAGCTTCTCCTGCTCGCGGGGCAACAGGTGCATTACGGAATCCCTTCTACGACGGGCACCACCGCGGCGCGCCCCGGCAAATGCTCCCCAGTAACTGTGCCTACACGACAGCGCCTGCACAACACTGCCTGAGCAACCGTGAACCTAAGCAACAATGAACCTAAGCAACAATGCACCCGTGCGGCGGTGCGTGACCAGCGTAAGCCGTGGACATTTCCGCGAGATTTCCGATTCCGGTTTCGCGGCGGGTCCAGTCACCGGGCCGCAGGCGCGGGCTGTCCGGCACCTCCCCTAGGGTGCCGAGGCGCGGATCCTCAGCTCGAACCCGGCTTCAATGTGGACACCCCTATCCGCTGTCTCCGTCCCTTCGATCCGGTCGATCAGCAGCCCGACCGAGCGCTCGGCGATCTCCTCCATGCCCGGTGACACCGTGGTGAGAGACGGCGACGCGAACCGGGCCTCATCAATGTCGTCGAAGCCGGCCACGGCGACGTCCTGCGGCACCTTCACACCGCGGACGAGGAGCTCATGCATGGCGCCCAGCGCCAACGCGTCGTTCAGGCCGAAGACGGCGTCGAACCCTATTTCGCTGTCCAGCAGCTCGCCCACCGCCGCCGCGCCGGCGTCGCGGCGCCACTCGGACTGCACTACCAGGGCGGGATCAAAGTCCACCCCGGCGGCGGCGAGCGCCGCCCGGTAGCCGGTCAGGCGCAGGCCGGGGCTTCCGGTGTGGTCCTCCACTGCCGCTCCGATCACTGCTATCCGACGGCGGCCTCCCGCCAGCAGGTGGGCGGTGATTGCCTGGGCAGCCCCCACGTTTTTCATCGTGACAAGGTCGAACCGGGCGTCGTCGATGTGCTCGCCGAGCATCACGAGTGGCTTGCTTCCGCGCCGGCCAGCCACCGTGTCCGGCTCCAGCGCCAGCGGAGTGAACAGCAGTCCGTCCGTCAGCTGCCGGAAGGGCCCCTGCAGGGCGCTGAGCTCATTGGCCTCGAGAGCGGCCGACTGCTCAATCAGCACGCGATAGCCCCGGGCGGAGGCCACGGTCATGAGACGCGAGGCGAGCTCCGCGTAGTACGGCGCTGAAAGGTCGGACAGAACCAGGCCAAGCATGCGCGATTTTCCTGACCGGAGGCTCCGGGCCGTCAGGTTGGCCTCATAGCCAAGCTCGGCGATGGCATCCAGCACCTTCTGCCTGGTTGCGGGCCTGATGAACTCATAGTCATTAAGGACGTTGGACACCGTCTTCAGGGAAACCCCCGCTGCACGTGCAACATCATTCATGGTCACAGCCATCCAAGGCTCCTTCTCACGGCGATACGTCTGGATACATCGTTGCAGAAAGTCCGGCGGACCGCCCCGCCCGCAGGTATTTCCCAAGGTGGGGGGCCCACCCTGTTTCAAGGTCTCCAAGCTCTGTGGCCGGGCAACGGCGCCTGGCCACAGGGTTTCGTGGTGGGACTCCTCGTCGCGGAGGAATGTTGAGGAAGAGGGGCAGACGTGTCGCAAAGTCTTGAGGGGCCCGTCGGGGGCCGGACTGCCCCGGACGGGCGGCTGTTTGCCTTGGTTGCCTCGCATCGCGGAACGGGGTTGGATTTCCTGGCACGGCTGGGCTCCGGCCCGCGGCGGATCACCCCTGCAGCTGTTGTGGAACCCGCCCACGTAGCGGGGGCTGTAGTGCTGTCCACCTGCAACCGCTTCGAGGTCTATTTCGAGATTTCGTCCGGCACGGAGCCGTCTGCTGCACGCCGGCGCGTGCAGTCAGCGATCAGCCGCTGCTCCGGCATCCCCGAAGAAGAGCTGGCGCAGTCCTTGGATTTCCTGGCCGGCGCGGCACTGACCGAGCATCTTTTTTCGGTAGGAGCGGGCCTGGACTCTGCGGTGGTGGGCGAACGCGAAATCGCGGGCCAACTGCGCCGGGCACTCACGTCCGCCCAGGAATCGGAATCTGCCAGCGGCGCCCTCATCCGTCTCTTCCAGGCCGCTTCCCGGGCCGCGCGCGACGTCGGGGCCCTGACAACGCTGGGAGACGCCGGGCGCTCGATGGTTTCCGTGGCCTTGGACCTGGCCACCGCAAGGCTGGCAAAAAGCTGCCCATCCGGCTTGTCGGTGGTTGTCATCGGCACGGGGGCCTACGCCGGGACCACCCTGGCGCTGCTGGCGGCCGGAAAATGCGCCAAAGTGTCTGTGTTCTCCTGGTCCGGACGCGCTGAGGCCTTTGCCGCGCCCCGCGGCGCTGCGGCACTGACACGGTCCCAACTGACAGCCGCGCTGCAGGGCGCGGACGTGGTTATCGGCTGCAGCGGGCGCGGAACCCGCCTGGGCACCGAGGATTTCAGGCTCTTCCGGCAGGGCACGAACGAGCGTCTCGTCGTCGTCGATCTTGCCCTTAACCGGGACTTTGAACCGGCCACCGGCGAGCTGCCCGGAATCGAGCTGATCACGCTCGATGAGGTGCGGCTTGCCGCACCGCGCGAACACTCGGACGGTGTCCGGCGGGCAGCGGAGCTGGTCCGGCAGGCTGCGCTGAGGTACGAGGAGGAGCGGCAGGCGCGGGTGATGGATCCGGCCATCGTGGCCCTGCGCGGACACATGCAGCAGGTGCTGGCCAGCGAAATGGCTCGGGTGAAGAACCAGCATGGCTGCACTGCCACCGCCGAGGCCGTGGAGTTCGCGCTGCGGCGGGTGGTCCGGCAGCTCCTGCACGTGCCCACGGCCAGGGCGCGTGAACTCGCCGCCGCGGGCCGGCAGGACGACTACACTGCCGCCCTCGAGGCCCTCTACGGACTGAAAGTGGAACCCGATGATGCGGACCGGCAGGAGCCGGTCCGCATCATGCCGGCGGCGGGTTAGTTCAGGACTCCACAGCCAAGCGGATCATTGACCAGGACACCGCCGGCACGACAGCGGTGAGGCGGCCGTCGTCGAGCTTTGCACTGACGTTCTCCCCCGGCAGCACGGACGTGGAGTCGTCCGCAGTGGCGTGCCAGTACGGGTCCTTATTGTCGTAGGTGACCGCCTCGATGAGGCGCACGTTGCCCAGCCCGGCCACCGAGGCGTCGAGGGTCAGGTCCTCGGCCGACGAACGGTTGACGGCGAAAACCACCGCTTCGCCGGCCTTGGCGTCAAAGGTCGCCACAGCGGAGAGCGCGGCGAAGTCCGCCGTCTTGCCGCCGCTCAACAGTGGGGATTCGACGGCGAGCTGCAGTACCGTGCCTGCGGCATGCCGCGAGGTCAGGGCGAACGGGTGGAATATGGTCTGCTTCCAGGCGCGGCCGCCGGGCTCGGTCATGATCGGGGCGATGTCCTCACTTCTGATGCATTCGTTTTACAACGTTATAGAAACCAGTTTTGGGGTTGCTTGACCGCGCGTCAAGAGCCCGGACGGAAATGGCAAACTAATCCACTCTGGCAGCCGCTCCCTGCCGGGATTAGCTTTTAATCAGCTTTCGAACAGGTCCGGCAGCGAGAGGAAGTTCGATGAACCTCGGGCTAGCGACACCCCACAGCGCGTCCCGCGCGGCGGGCATCCTCGGCGTGGCGGCCGTCGTCGCAACCGTTGCGTGCGGCTGCACCGGGCCCGGGCCAAATCCGGCGCCGCCGTCGTCCACGCAGTCTTCAGGCGCCCCCTCAGGCAGCGCATCTGAGAGCGCTTCGGGGAGCGCTTCGGGAGGCGCTGTTGCAGGCGGGCCGTCGGCCAGTTCAACGCCGGTCAGTTCGACCCCGGGCAGTTCGACGACGGGCAGTTCAACGCCGGGTAAGGGTGGCACCGGCCAGGCAACCGCACAAGGGGCGGCCGACATTCCCACGATCGTCAGCAACATCCAGCCTTCCGTGGTGACAGTCTTCACCGACGGCGGACTGGGAAGCGGCGTGGTGTATTCGCAGGAGGGTCTGATACTCACCAACGAGCACGTGGTGAGAGGCAACAGCACAGTGGAAGTGGGCTTCGCCGATGGCCAGCGCGTGGCCGGAAACGTACGGGCAACTGACGCGATCTCGGATCTAGCACTGGTGGAGGCAAAGCGGACAGGCCTCCCCGCCGCCAAGTTCCAGTCAGAACTGCCCCGGATCGGCGAGCTGGCAGTGGTTATTGGCTCGCCGCTGGGATTCGAAAACACGGCGACGGCGGGGATCATCTCGGGCCTCCACCGGGAGATTCCGGGATCGGCGTCAAGCAGCCAGTCCCTCGTGGACCTGATCCAGACCGATGCCGCGATTAGCCCCGGCAACTCCGGCGGCGCCGTGGTGAACAGCAGGAGCGAGGTGGTCGGCATCAGCGAGGCGTACATTCCGCCGTCGTCCGGGGCGGTGGCGCTTGGCTTCGCAATCCCGGCCGCCACCGTGGTGAAGGTGGCAGACCAACTCCGGGAGGACGGCACCGCCGATCACTCCTTCATTGGCCTGGGGCTGGGGGACATCACCCAGCAGATCGCCGACCGGCTGGGCCTGCCGGACACCCGGGGCGCGCTGGCGCTCTCGGTCCAGGAGGGTGGGCCGGCAGCCAAGGCTGGCATCCGCCCGGGTGACGTGCTCGTCAGGCTCGACGGCGACCAGCTCGCGTCTCCCGAGGACCTGCTCGCCGCACTGAGGAGCAAGAGTCCAGGGCAGACCGTGACGGTTGAATTCCGCCGGGGGTCGGACAGGCAGGAGGTCAAAGTTCAGCTTGTTGCGCGCCCGGCCCCGTAAGGCCGGGCACGCAATCAGGCTGCAGGAGGGGCTAGAGTCCGCCGGCGAGTTTGTAGTAGGCGGCGTTCCAGGCGAGTTCCTTCTTGAACTGTTTGATGGTGGTGCCGTCGTCGATGGTCAGCAGCTCGGTTTGGGCTATTTCGGCGAAGTCCTCGAAGACGTCCATGCCGACGGCGGTGGAGAGGACCGTGTGGTGCGCCGCGCCGGCGGTCAGCCACGCGGCGGCGGAGGTGGCGAAGTCCGGCTTCGGTGACCAGAGGGCGCGGGCGACGGGCAGGTTGGGCAGCGGCTCGTCGAGGTCCACGACGTCGACGGCGTTCGCCACGAGGCGGAAACGGTCGCGCATGTCGGAGAGGGCCACGACGACGCCGGGGCCGGCGTCGGTGTCGAAGACCATGCGGACGGGGTCTTCCTTGCCGCCGATGCCGAGCGGGTGGATCTCCACGCGCGGCTTCGTGGCGGTCAGGGAGGGGCAGACCTCGAGCATGTGCGCGCCGAGAATCTTCTCCTGGCCAGGGGTGAGGTGGTAGGTGTAGTCCTCCATGAGCGAGGCGCCGCCGGGCAGTCCCGCTCCCATGACCTTGGCGGCGCGGACCAGGATGGCGGTCTTCCAGTCGCCCTCGGCGCCGAAGCCGTAGCCGTCGGCCATGAGCCGCTGCACGGCCATGCCGGGCAGCTGGCGCAGTTCGCCGAGGTCCTCGAAGGAGGTGGTGAAAGCGGCGGAGCCGTTGGCCTCCAGGAAGGACCGCAGTCCCAGTTCAATGCGGGCGCTGTAGCGCAGGGACTCGTGGCGGGCGCCGCCGGCCTTTAGTTCCGGAACCACGTCATAACGGCGCTCGTACTCGGCGACCAGGGCGTCGACGTCGGCCTCTGCGGCGCCGTGTACGGCGTCGGCGAGCTCGTTGACGGACCACGTGTTGACCGAAACGCCGAAGCGCAGCTCGGCTTCGGTCTTGTCACCTTCGGTGACGGCGACGTTGCGCATGTTGTCACCGAAGCGGGTCAGCTTCAGGGTCCGGACGGCGGCCCAGCCGGCCGAAGCGCGCTGCCAGACCCCGACCTGGCGGGCGACCTCCGGGTTGGACACGTGCCCGACGACGGTTTTGCGCGGGATGCCGAGGCGGGACTGGATGTAGCCGAACTCGCGGTCGCCGTGCGCGGCCTGGTTCAGGTTCATGAAGTCGAAGTCAATGTCCGCCCACGGCAGTTCCACGTTGGCCTGGGTGTGCAGGTGCAGGAGGGGTTTGCGGAGCAGGTCCAGGCCCTGGATCCACATCTTGGCCGGGGAGAAGGTGTGCATCCACGCGGTCACGCCGATCACCGAATCATCAGAGTTCGCTTCGAGCGCTGTGCGGCGGATGGCATCCGAATCCGTCAGCACAGGCTTCCAGACCAGCTTGACCGGGACCTCGGAGGACTCGTTCAGCGCGGCGGCGATCTCCTGGGACTGGGCGGCGACCTGCTTCAGCACGTCTTCGCCGTAGAGGTGCTGGCTGCCGGTGAGGAACCAGACCTCGTAGGACTCGAGGGAGGTGGTGTTGGCGTCGGACATGTGTTTCTCCTGAAAAGTTGAGGGGCCTGGCGGCCAGGTTAAGGGGCCTAGCGGCCGTAGACGTTCTGGTAGCGGGCGTAGAGGGATTCGATCTGGCCCGGGTCGATGGGAAGCGGCTCGCCCAGCTGCCGTGAGATGTGGACCGTGCGGGCCACTTCCTCGCACATGACGGCGGCCTTGACCGCGGACCGGGCGTCCTTGCCGATGGTGAACGGGCCGTGGTTCTGCATCAGGACCGCGGGCGAATGGGAGGCCTGCAGGGTTTCGACGATGCCGCGGCCGATCGAATCGTCGCCGATCAGCGCGAAGGGGCCCACCGGGATGGTGCCGCCGAATTCATCACCCATCATGGTCAGCACGCACGGGATGGATTCTCCCCGCGCCGCCCAGGCCGTGGCGTAGGTGGAGTGGGTGTGCACCACTCCCCCGACCTCCGGCATGTGCCGGTAGACGTAGGCGTGCGCAGCCGTGTCCGAGGACGGCGTGAGGGCAGGGTTCTCCCATTGCGCCGGTTCGCCGTTGGCGTCGGCAGACAGGCTGGTGACAGGAGTGCCGTACAGGTCCGTGACCACCATGAGCTCCGGGGTCAGGTCATCATAGGAGACCCCGGAGGGCTTGATGACCATGAGGTCATAGCCCGGGACGCGGCCGGAGACGTTGCCGGCGGTCCAGACCACCAGTTCGTAGCGGGTGAGTTCGGCGTGGAGTGCGCAGACCTCGGCCCGGACGCGGGCCAGGGTATCCAGCAGGGCGCTCACGCGGGGACTCCTTCGGTGAGGAGGGCCCGTGCCTGCATGGACTTGGCGTCGTTGCGCTGGCTGGCGGCCTTCCGCTGGAGGGCCTTGAGCCGGTGCATGACCTCGTTGGTTCCCCGGCCGAAGTAGTCGTGCAGAGTGCGGTATTCCCGGAAGAGTTCCTCGTAGGCCGCGACGTTCTCCGGAATGGGAGTGTAAACGCCTCCGGGTGCCGAGCCCATGGCCGCCGCGGCTGCCCGGATGTCCGCGTACTTGCCCGCGGCGACGGCCGCGTGGATGGCAGAGCCGAGGGCCGGGCCCTGGGCGGAGCCGATGGTGGAGAGCTGCAGCCCGGTGATGTCGGCGTAGATCTGCATCAAGAGTTTGTTCTTTAGCAGCCCGCCGGCCACGATGAATTCCTTCACCGGCACGCCCGAGTCGCGGAAGGCATCAACAATGGTGCGGGTGCCGAAGGCCGTGGCCTCCAGCAGCGCCCGGTAGAGGTCCTCCGGGCGGGTCGCCAGCGTCTGGCCCACCACCACACCGGACAGTTCGTGGTCCACGAGCACGGACCGGTTCCCCGAATGCCAGTCCAGGGCGATCAGGCCATGCTCGCCGATCGCCTGCTTGGAGGCCAGTTCGGTCAGGTATTCGTGGATGCCCAGATCCGCCGCCGCAGCAGCCTGGTGGTATTCCGGCGGGACGCCGTACTTGGTGAACCAGCCGAAGATGTCGCCCACACCGGACTGGCCGGCCTCGTAACCCCAGAGTCCTTCCACGATGCCGCCGTCCACCACCCCGCACATGCCGGGCACTTCGCGCAGCACGTCCCCGTTCATGACGTGGCACGTGGACGTGCCCATGATGGCCACGAGCTGGCCCGGCTCCACCGCTTTGGCGGCCGGTGCAGTGACGTGGGCATCCACATTGCCGACGGCCACCGCGATGCCCTCAGGCAGTCCGGTCCAGGCAGCGGCCTCGGCGGTGAGGAAGCCGGCGGCGTCGCCGAGGCGGCCGATGGTGTGCTCCAGCTTGGCGGACACGAAGTCCCTGAACTGCGGATTCAGGGCGGCCAGGAACTTCTCGGACGGGTAATTGCCGTCCTGGTAGATGCCCTTGTAGCCGGCCGTGCAGGCGTTGCGGACATAGTTGCCGCACAGCTGCCAGACGATCCAGTCCGCCGCCTCCACCCAGTGGTCCATCTCCGCGTACGCTTCCGGATCCTCTTCCAGCAGCTGCAGGCCCTTGGCGAACTCCCACTCGGACGAGATCAGCCCGCCGTAGCGCGGAAGCCATGTCTCGCCCAACTCCGCCGCCAGCGCATTGATGCGGTCCGCCTGGCCCTGTGCCGCATGGTGACGCCAGAGCTTGACGTAGGCGTGCGGCCGGTTCGCGAAGCCCGGCAGCTCGTTCAGCGGCGTGCCGTCAGCCTTGACCGGCACCATCGTGCACGCTGTAAAGTCCGTCGCGATCCCGACCACCGCGGACGGGTCAATCCCCGCATCCTCGATCGCCGCCGGCACAGCGTGCCGGAGCACATCCCGGTAATCGTTCGGCACCTGAAGCGCCCACTCCCCGGGAAGCCGGGCTACGCCGTCGTCCGCCACGTCCGCCGGAAGCGCCTCCGTGACCACCGCGTGCGGGTAGTCGAACACGCCGCTGCCCAGCTCCTTGCCGTCGCGAACCCGCACCACCACGGCACGGCCCGACAAGGTGCCGTAATCCACCCCGATCACATAGTTTTCGCTGCCGGCAGTGAAACCGGTGTCATCAACAGATTGCATGCTAAAACCTCCATCCGGGAGGTACTGGCCCCTGTGCCCGGTGTCGAAAACGTAAATGATTCTCTTAGATTGTGAACGCTAACATATCGCGCGTCAAGCATTGGCCGTGACCAATTTCCAGGTCCTGTGTTGCAAAAACAGCACAGGGGACCCCGCCGGCATGGCGGAGCCCCCTGTCCTGCTAAACGTCAGACGCTGCGATGCGGCGCGCTGAGACGCGGGGCCTTAACCCAGCTGGCTGTGCAGCCGGTCCAACTCCGATTTGGTTACGGGCAGGACGGTGCCGTGGCGCGGAGCCCGCGGCAGCTCGTAGTTGGTCGAGAGCTTCCAGTTGGGGTTCTCCAGGCTGGTGCTCTCCAGCGGGATGTAGCCGCGGCCGCCAAACTCATCCACGAACAGGTAGTACTTCTCCTCAGTGTTCGATTTGAAGACGGTCGGCCCTTCAACGCCGCCGGTCCCGGCGTTCTTGCCGATGCAGTTGGCCATCAGGGACCAGTTGCGCGGGTTCGTTTCGGGCAGATCGACGGCCAGCAGATCCGTGGACTTCTCCTGCATGATGTCGAGGCACCCGGAGACACGGGCCTCGTCCTTGGTGAAGCGGTAGTAGGTGTCGCCCTCCTTGATAACAGTGGAGTCGATGACGGAGTCACCCGGGTCGTTCCAGACTTTGGCCTCGCTGAAGGTCCGGAAGTCCCGCGTGGTGGAGTACATCATCTTGTTGTGGGTGCCGCCCGCGTGGCCCGGGTCGTTGTCGGCATAGATTTTGGAGGCCCAGTAGACGACGTAGGCTCCGATTTTCTCGTCGTAATGGGCTTCAGGCGCCCAGGTGTTTCCCGCGGTGTCCGGGGAGACTTTGACGTGCCGCTGCCCGGACCAGTTCACAAGGTCCGTTGACTCCCAGACTTCCAGGTACTGGCTGCCCTGGCGCTGGGAGGCGTCCCACGAGGTTCCACTGCCGATGGAGAGGTCCGTGGCGATCATGTAGAACTTGTCGCCTTCCGGCGAGCGGATGACGAACGGGTCGCGCAGGCCCTTTGTGCCAAGACTGGACTTCACCACCGGCTTTCCGCCATTGAGTTCGTCCCACTTCAGTGCGTCATTTCCCCGGCTGGCAGCCATGGAGATGTTCTCCCCGGCGATGTCGTTGCCGGTGAAGTACGCGAAGGCGTAGCCCTCTTTGGCCTCTGTCTTGGGCAGCGGAAGGACCGTGACACGGAACTTCTTCTTGGACTTCGCCTTGCCGAGAGTGACGGTTGCCTGCAGATCAACGCTTGCCGCCCGGCTGCCGTAGGCGGGCCGGTTGACTTCGCCGGTGGCAGTGATGACGGCGTCGTGGTTCGACTTCCACTCCACCTTGGTTCCGAGCAACCCCGCCGCGGGTAGGGTGATGTTCCCGCGGATCGCGTCGGCATCCCACACGTTCAGTCCTGCGGCGGCCTCGCTGACTTTCTGGTCGTCGCTGATGTCTTCGGGCACCGTGACGGAGAACGACTTCGACGCCGATGCCGCGCCGGAGGTGGCCGTGGCGGTCAGGGTCACAGTGGCGTTGCCGGTTCCGTTGGCCGGGCGGGCCACAATTCCCTGGGGTGACACGGAGGCCGGATCGGAGGAGGTCCAGGTGTAAGCCGAGCCGTTGGGTCCGGCAGTGGGCAGCTTCAGGTCGGCCGTCACAGCACTGGTGTCTCCGAGCGACAGATTTTGCAGATCGAGGGCCACCCGCTGTTCCGGGGACACGTAGCCGAGCTCGCGTACTTCGGCTGCCGAGAGGGCACGGTTGTAGATGCGGAAGTCGCGGACCTGCCCCTTCAGGTACTTGTCTCCGGTGTAGACGGACCTGCCAAGGTAATTCGCCGTCGTCGTTCCTCCCCCGATGCTTCCCGGGGTGATGGTGACGCCGGTCTTGCGCGCAACTTCCGTACCATCTTCGTAGAGAACGGCCGTTCCGCCGCTGAGGGTATAGGTAATGGTTTTCCACGCGCCGCGTGCCAGATCCCGGTTGGCGCTGGTGGTCTGCTCCGTTGACCAGTTGCCGCTGGCGATGGAGGTCCGGTAGGAGTTGCCGGTGGTGAAGAGGTAGCCGTTGCCTGCGCCGTTGGTGGTGTTGCCCAGCCCCCAAATGAAGTAGGGGGCAGCCTGGTCGGGCGCGATCCTCACGTCGGTGGAGACGGTGATGGAGTCGAGCCCGCGCATAACGTCGTTCGGCAGGCGGACATGGGCGTCCGTGCCGCCGAGCTGCAGCCCTTCGCTGCCCAGGCTGGTGGCATCGCCGCTGATCACGCCGTTGCGGCCATGTCCGGAGGTGTCTTCGGCGACGGAGCTGGCCGGTTCGGTCAGGTTGTATTTGAGGACGAGGCCGTCGTCAATGGCGGCTTGGGCGGGAGCGCCTGCGGCGAGGCCGCCAAGCACAAGGGCGGCCGCCGTGAGGACGGCCGGCCCTGTGCGGGCTCTGGGAATCATTAGGGGCATGAAGGATGCTTTCGTTAGGGCGGCCGCGAGGCCGCGGTTGACGGGATGGGAACTAATGCGGGCCAGGGCGGACCGGTTCAGGAGGTCAGCCTGATGATGAGCGCTTGCGCGCCGCTGACGAGAAGGTCCCGCAGGGCCGCCTCACCGACGCTTCGCTGGGCAAAGTCGATCCGTCCCGAACACGTCCTCAGCTGTGCTGGCATAGGCCTGGGCCAGCAAGGACATGTGGTGGCCGGTGAAATGGCCCCTGAGATTTCCGTTTGCTTCTCCGTCGAGGCCGTCCCCGCCGGCAGGCAAGGGGGTTACGCCGGCAATGGGCTGGAGGCCGGCGTTGGCCCGGAATACGTTGATGTAGCGCCGCTCGTCGTAGCCCCGGGCGAACTTGAGGATCAGCTCGCGCTTCCGGGCAAACACTCCGGGGCCGAGGGTGACATCGGACAGATTGAAGGGACGCACGGTAATGGCCGAGGCAAGGCCGTTGGCGGTCGCCATGGGCCCTTGCGCAGCGGCCGTCGTGGTTGCCGCTGCAAGCGATGGAAGCCACGGAAGCGCCGCCGCAGCCGCTCCGAGCCTGAGGACATTACGCCTGGATACGTGATTCGTCATTGGATCTCCGATACGTTGCCGCGCGGAGGAAATTGCCAGGTGGCCCGGGTGTCGTTTTTTTGAACGCTGCGGAGGGGCCGGGCCGGGCTGGCCCGGCCCCTCCTGGTTCAAGACCGGGTTACCCCTCTTATTTGCGTGAGCTGCCGTCAGCCAGGCGGATGAACGTGACGGAATTGGGCTCGAAGGTGTAGGTGAACTTCGGACCTGCACCGCTGAAAGTGCTGGCAGCAGGGGCTAGGGTCTGCCCGTCGGCAGTCTCGGTGAGTGTCGTCACCGCAGCAGTGGCTGCGATGTTGGCGGCGCCGGTCACGTTGATGTCTACCGGCGCTTTGTCGGTTGAAGTGTTGACGACCTTGACGATGGTGTCGCCCGACTTTTCATCCTTCGTGACCACCGAGTAGACGGGATCGGCGGTGGTGTCGTCCACCGTTCCCCACAGAACGTTGTCCAGGTAGAGTTTCGCGGTGCGCCCGGTGACTTCGATGCGGATGTCGTACTCGTGGCCGGTCTGGATCACGGTGTTCTTTTCAATGACAGTGGTCTTGGCACCGTTGACGGCCTTCTCGACGACGGACTTCGAGTTGTTCCAGCCGCCGAGGTTCCACCAGAAGTAGTTTCCGGTGTCCTTGACGCCGAAGGAGACGAGGAACCCCTCGGAACCGGCCAGCTTTGTGGCCTTCGTGCTGAGCGTGTAGTTGCTCCACTCCGGGCTGCCGGCCGTGACCATGGTGTTCTGTGCCGTGGTGCTTGACTGGACGTAGGCGCCGTCCTGGATCGACCAGGAGCCGGTGCCGTTGCCCGTCCAGGCGGCGGCCGTGCCCGAGAAGTCGTCGCTGAACAGCGCGGCCCCGTCGCTGCCGGTCACCTTCACATTGTCGTATTTGGCGGAGGTGGCCCAGGTGGACAGCCCGATCTTCCCTGCAATCGGCACCACGGTTGAGGCCGGGTTCTTCTGCGCGCTGGGCACCACCTGGGTGCCGACGTTTGTCATGAACAGCTTCTGGACCTCGTAGTTGGGGGTGGTCCGCACAGAGGTTCCGTTGAAGAACAACATGTCCGGGCTCCATTGGGTGTTGGCCTCATTCGCGATCAGAGGCGCGTACGAGGCCATCTTCACAACGTCTGCGTTGCGTTCCAGGCCGGTCATGTAGGACGCTTCGGCGAGTGCGTTGGCCGGCTTATTGCCCAACGATGCGTATTCGCCGAGCCAGACCTTGTAGCTGTTGCGGTCATAGGAGTCGTAGCGGTGATTGTTGTTCAGGAACCAGGACGGATCGTTGTAGTAGTGCTCGTCGACCATGTCGACTTTTCGATCGGTGTTGAACTTGGACAGGTCGTCGAAGATTGCGCCTTGGTCGTCCGGGCCGGTGTTGCTGATGATCTTGATGCTCGGATACTTCGCGCGGATAGCGTCTTGGAACTGGACGAAGTATTCCTTGAATTCAGGCTTGTACTCTTCGTTGCCAACCTCAAGGCGGTCCAGGTTGTAGGGCGCCGGATGGCCGTAGGCAATGCGTTTGGCGCCCCACGTGGTACTGGCGTCACCGTTGGCGAATTCGAGCAGGTCCAGGGTGTCCTGGATGTACCGGTCAAGGGTTGCCTGGTCCGGAGCACTGTTGTTATCGCCGCAGCCCGTGACGCCGACCGGCACGACCGGCACCGGGGCCGCACCCATATCCTCGGCCCACTGGAAGTACTCCATGTAGCCGAGTCCGTACGTCTGGTTATAGCCCCAGAAGTTACGGTTCGCGGGCCGCTGTTCCACCGGACCGATGGTGTCTTTCCACTGGTAGGTGCGGGCCCGGGTGTAATTGGGCGCCGAATACGTGTCGTAACTCCCCGTGTTGACGATGCAGCCGCCGGGGAAGCGCAGGAATCCCGGCTTCAGGTCCGCAATCTTTTCGGCGAGGTCCCTGCGAAGGCCGTTTTCCCTGCCGTTCCAGGTGTCCTTCGGGAAGAGCGAGACCATGTCGAGCCTGACGGTGCCGGTCCCTTGCACCACTGTCGCCAGCCGGCCGGCCCCGGTGGACGATTTGGGCGACAGCGTCACATCGTATTTGGCCCACTTGTCACCTTTGACTTTGATCGACGCGAGATCGAGCCGGGCACCTTCGGGGGTCTCCAACGTTACAGCCAGGTTTGTTCCGGCCGGGTTGGACGTGCGCGCCCAGACTGAGTAGGTGTACTTCTTGTGCGCCTCGAGCTTCTGCCCCGCGTTCCAGCCGCTGTTGCGGACCCCGACTCCGGCGCCGGCGCCTGCGCCGGCAGAGGTAGCTTCGATTTTCAGGTAGTTCCTGTTGTTTTGGTTCAGCCGGTTGTCGTCATTGACGACGGCGGCAGTTCCGTCGCTGCCACGCTTCAGGACCTCCCAGGCGGTCATCGGCGTAAACGTGCGGTTGTCCCCCGAATTGAATTCAAACGACCGGTTCTGCACGAGCTCGGCATAGATGCCGCCGTCGGCGCCCTGGTTGATGTCCTCGAAGAATGCCCCGTACATGGCCGGATCGATCTTGGGCCCGGCCTCAGCGGCGTTGACGTTGATTGTTCGGTTTGCGGACTCTGCGTTGGCGCCCAATGCCGGGGCCAGTGACAGCATCGCTGCTGCCAGTGATCCGGCTAGCGCCAGGGTGCAGGCCCGCTTTGCGGGGCTTGATGAACTTGATGGCATGGGAAGAGATGGCCTTTCTCCATTGAACGGTCCGCCGGCTAGCCGGCGCAGCTCAGGCGGGGCGGCCGCCGACGGTTGCAGGGTGCAATACCGCCCTCGGGCGTGGCCGCCGGTGAATGGGTGACAGAAGCTGTTAACGCTAACAAAATGCGCGTCGGGAAAAGTATTGGACATCTTCGCGGTGTTGTAAAGAGGCTTGACAAGTATTGCTGTCGGATGAACTGCCCCCCGGACCCCTCCCGGGATTCACCCTCGTCCCCCACCGGACGCGCGGCCGGCCGAGGAGGCAGCCAAGTCACCGAATTGTGACCCGGACTACTTGACGGCGTTCTTTGTTAGCGTTCACAATGAGTCGCAGAGCTCATCGGCTCACTTGCAGCAATGGCGGTGTTCGAGATTCTCCCGCCTGCATGTAACTAACGCTTCCGGGAGGATGTTGTGTTTAAGAAGTCCCTTATTGCGGTTGCCGCCGCATCGATGCTTACCCTGACCGCCTGCGGCGGAACCGGCAGTGCTGCCGGCAACGCGGGCAGTGACAAGGTCACCATGGGTTTTGCCCAGGTCGGTGCCGAAAGCGGCTGGCGTACGGCCAACACCAAGTCTGTTCAGGAGTCCGCCAAGACGGCCGGGATCGACCTGAAGTTCTCCGACGCGCAGCAGAAGCAGGAGAACCAGATCAAGGCGATCCGCTCCTACATTCAGCAGAAGGTCAGCGTCATCGCCTTCTCCCCCGTAGTGGAGTCGGGGTGGGATACCGTGCTGAAGGAAGCCAAGACCGCGAAAATCCCCGTAATTCTCACCGACCGCGCGGTGGATTCGTCCGATAAGTCCCTGTACAAGACGTTCATCGGTTCTGATTTCGTCGAAGAGGGCAAGAAGGCCGGAGACTGGCTCGTCAACGATTCCAAGTCCGCCTCCGGCGCCGTGAACATCGTCGAAATCCAGGGCACGACCGGATCCGCGCCGGCCAATGACCGGAAGAAGGGTTTCGCCGATGCCATCCAGGCTGACCCGAAGCTCAAGATCATTGCCTCCCAGAGCGGGGACTTCACCCGCAGCGGCGGCAAGCAGGTCATGGAGGCCTTCCTGAAGAACAACCCGAAGATCGATGTTGTCTTCGCCCATAACGACGATGAGGGCCTAGGCGCCATCGAAGCCATCGAAGCAGCCGGCAAGGTCCCGGGCAAGGACATCAAGATCATCACCATTGACGCGGTGAAGGACGGCATGACGGCCCTGAGCAACGGCAAGATCAACTACATCGTCGAATGCAGCCCGATGCTCGGTGACCAGCTCATGGATCTGGCGAAGAAGGTTGTCGCCGGTGAGAGCGTTCCGGAGCGTGTCGTGACCAAGGAAACGACCTTCACCCAGGAGCAGGCGAAGCAGGTTCTCGCCAGCCGCCCTTACTAAGTCCGGGCACCCCTGAACGACCGTGCGGCGGCGGATCACCGCCGCCGCACGGCAGCCCGCCGCTCGGCAGAACTAGCACAGAAAAGATGCGAGGATGAACGAAATCGTTCCGGTCGTCGAGATGACCGACATAGCTATTGGATTTCCAGGAGTTAAGGCGCTCGACGGAGTCGACTTCCGCCTGTTCCAGGGTGAAGTGCACGCCCTCATGGGAGAGAACGGTGCAGGCAAGTCCACCCTGATCAAGGCCTTGACCGGCGTGTACACCATTGATTCCGGCACGATAACGGTGCTTGGCGCGCCCCAGCAATTCTCGACTCCCGCCGAATCCCAGGCGGCCGGCATCAGCACCGTCTACCAGGAAGTCAATCTGTGCACCAACCTGACGGTTGAAGAAAACGTGCTGCTCGGACGGGAGCCGCGCCGCCGCGGCACCATCGACTGGAAGGGCGTCCGTTCCCGGACCAGGGAGGTCCTCGCAGAGCTGCATCTGGGCCATGTTGACCCCGGATCCCTGTTGTCCTCCCACTCGATAGCGGTCCAGCAGCTCATCGCCATTGCCAGGTCCGTGGAGATCAACGCCAAGGTCCTCATCCTGGATGAACCAACATCGAGCCTCGATGCCGATGAGGTCAACCAGCTTTTCCGTGTCATCCGGGACCTCCGTGACCGCGGAGTGGCCATCCTGTTCGTCTCCCACTTCCTCGAGCAGGTCTACGAGATCTCCGACCGCATGACCGTGCTCCGCAACGGCAAACTCGTGGGCGAGTACATGACCCGCGACCTCTCCCGGATGGAACTCATCTCCAGGATGATCGGCAAGGACATGGAAGCCCTCGCCGAACTGGACCACGCCCCGGCCCGGACGCGGGCCGGTTCAGCTGCCGGGCTGCCACCCTTCCTTGAGACCAGCGGTCTGGGCCGGAAAGGATCGGTCTCCAACGTCGACCTATCCATCTACCCCGGTGAAGTCGTCGGGCTCGCGGGTCTGCTCGGAGCGGGCAGGACGGAGATTGCCCGGCTCATCTTCGGCGCCGACAGGGCCGATGAAGGCTCTCTCAAGATCAAGGGAGACAGCCAGAAACTGCGCTCCCCCCGCACCGCCATCGACAAGCGCATCGGGTTCTGCTCCGAGGACCGCAAAGAGGAAGGCCTCATCGGAGACCTGTCCGTGCGCGACAACCTGGTGCTCGCCATGCAGGCCAGCAAAGGCTGGGCCCGCCGCATCCCCCGCCGTGTCCAGGATGAACTGGTAGCCGAATACATCGCAACCCTGGACATCCGCCCCGCGAACCCCGATGCGCTGATCCGCAACCTCAGCGGCGGAAACCAGCAAAAAGTTCTCCTCGCACGCTGGCTGGTCACCTCCCCCGAACTGCTGATCCTCGATGAACCGACCAGGGGAATCGACATCGGCGCGAAAACCCAGATCCAGAAACTGGTCAACAAGCTCGCGGACGAGGGGATGTCCATCCTCTTCATCTCCTCGGAACTGGAAGAAGTACTTCGCCTCAGTGACCGCATCGCGGTCATCAAGGACAGGGCGATGGTCGCCGAAATCAAGAATGACGACGTCTCCGTGGAAGACGTCATGACGGTCATCGCCGGAGGTGCCCAATGAAATCCCTTATGAAAAACCGCATTGCCTGGCCGGTCATCGCCCTCACCCTGCTACTGCTGCTGAACCAGATCTTCCGGCCGGACTTCCTGAGCCTGAGAATGCAGGACGGCCACCTCTACGGCAGCATCATCGACATCATGCGCAACGGCGCTCCCACTATCCTTATCGCCCTTGGCATGACCCTGGTCATCGCCACCCGGGGCATCGACCTCTCGGTCGGCGCCGTCGTGGCGATCGCCGGCGCAGCATCCTGTGCCTACATCGTAGCCTCCCCGGAACCGGCCTCTCCCGTCACGGCCGCCACGGCCGTTCTCATCGCAGTAATCGCCGGGCTCCTACTGGGGGTCTGGAACGGCTTCTTGGTCTCCACCATCGGTGTGCAGCCCATCATCGCAACCCTGGTCCTCATGACCGCCGGACGCGGCATCGCCCAGCTCATCACCGGCGGCCAGATCATCTCCGTCTCCAACGACTCCTACAAGTCCATCGGCGCCGGATACCTCCTCACCCTTCCGATCTCCATCCTGATCACCGCCGCCGTCTTTGTGCTCGCCGCCGTCCTCACCCGGCGCACGGCCCTGGGAACCCTCATCGAAGCCGTCGGCATCAATCCCGTCGCCAGCCGGCTCGCCGGTATCCGCGCACGGAACATCATCTGGATCGTCTATGTCTTCAGCGCCGCCTGCGCCGCAATCGCCGGCCTGATGATCAGCTCCAACGTCACCGCCGCCGACGCGAACAACGCCGGACTCTACATCGAAATGGACGCCATCCTCGCCGTGGTCATCGGCGGCACCTCACTCGCCGGCGGCCGGTACACGCTGGTGGGAACCGTCGTCGGAGCCTTCATCATCCAGACCCTCACCACCACCGTTTACACCCTCGGTATCCCGCCGGAAGTGACGCTGGTCTTCAAAGCCCTCGTCGTCATCACCGTATGCCTGCTGCAGGCACCAAAGGCACGGAACCTGCTCAGGAACCTCAAAGCCGGCCCCAAGCCCGGCTCAAAGAAACCCGACTCGAAGGAACTCGGCTCTAAGGAAAAGGTCGCCGTCTGATGTCACCCCTGTCCACGCTGACGCCACCGACAGTCAAGAAGCCCTCCCCCGCCCGCAGCCGCATTCGCGGAGGAGCCCGCTATGCGCCCACCCTTGCAACACTCGGGCTCTTCATCGCCATGTTCGCCGTGGGCGCCGGGATGTACCCGAGCTTCCTCTCCGGCCAGGTGTTCCTAAACCTCTTCATCGACAACACCTTCCTGATCGTGCTCGCCGTCGGCATGACGTTCGTGATCCTGACCGGCGGCATCGACCTCTCCGTCGGAGCCGTCGTCGCACTGTCGATGATGGTCAGCGCCACCCTCCTCCAGCACGGCTGGAATCCGGCCGCCGTCATCATCCTGGTGCTTCTTATCGGCGGCGGGCTGGGCCTGCTGATGGGGCTGATCATCCAATACTTCGACATCCAGCCCTTCATCGTCACCTTGGCCGGCATGTTTCTCGCCCGTGGCCTCTGCTACGTCATCAGCCTCGACTCGATCCCGGTCACGGATGAATTCTTCACGAACATGGCCCAGGCCCAGATCCCGCTTCCGGGGGACCTCTTCGTCTCCCCCGGCGCTCTCCTCGCCCTCGCGATTGTGGCCATAGCCTTCTTCGTCCTGCACCACACCCGCTTCGGGCGGACCGTGTATGCGATCGGGGGCAACGAACACTCCGCGATGCTCATGGGACTGGCGGTCACAAGGACCAAAATCCTGGTCTACGCACTCAGCGGCCTCTGCTCCGCCATCGCCGGAATCCTGTTCTCCTTCTACAGCCTCTCCGGCTACAGCCTCGCAGCCCAGGGCATGGAACTCGACGCCATCGCCGCAGTTGTCATCGGCGGCACCCTGCTGACCGGCGGAACCGGCTACGTCCTGGGATCTGTGGTGGGCGTGCTCGTACTCGGAATTGTCCAGACCTTCATCGCCTACGACGGAACCCTCAGTTCCTGGTGGACCAAGATCGTCATCGGAGGCCTGCTCCTCGTCTTCATCCTGCTCCAGCGGCTATTCGCCAGAAGAGCCTAACTGCGGCAGTCCCACGCCATTTCCAGCCCTCCGTGGCTGTCCGGATTTGTTCACACACCAATTCATCAGCTCCATAACCATTTCACCCCTTCGCTGCTGCGCCGCGCGGGCTGCCGATTAGTGCTGCCGCCCGCACGCTGCGAAGGGGACCCAGGAAGGATGCCTTCAGCATGAATGTTCCCATCAACACGCAGTTTTCACGCCGCTCGTTCCTCGGCACCGGGACTGCCACAGCTGCCGCTGTGCTGCTCGCCGGCGCCGGCGCCGGCGCTCTGGTGACTGCACCAGCCGCGGCTGCCGCCCCCGCCGGTTCAGCACCGGTCATCAACCCCATCGTTCCGCAACGGGCGGACCCGTGGCTCATGAAGCACACGGATGGCAAGTACTACTTCACCGGCTCTGTGCCCGAATACGACCGGATCGTCCTCCGCTCTTCATCCTCCATCTCAGGACTGGGCGGCTCCCCGGAAGCTGTGGTCTGGACACGGCCTGTCACCGGGACAATGGGAGGCTACATCTGGGCACCGGAGCTGCATCACTTTGACGGGAAATGGCACATTTACTTCGCCGCCGGCGACAGCGACGACGTTTTCCGGGTGCGGATCTACGTGATATCTACCGCCGCCGCGGACCCGACCACTGCGGTGTGGGAGCCGCCAGTCCGGGTGTACACGCACGCCGACTCTTTCTCACTGGACGCCACCACGTTCGAGCACGCCGGCACGCGGTACCTGATCTGGGCCCAAAGCGACACCGGCGTGAATTCGAGCCTCTTCATCGCTTCCATGTCATCACCGTCCACTCTCTCCAGCGCTCCGATCCGCATCGCAGTGCCAACCCTGGCCTGGGAAACCCGGGGATACAAGGTGAACGAAGGGCCCGCCGTGATCAAACGGAACGGCCGCATCTTCGTCACCTTCTCCGCCAGTGCGACGGACGCCAACTACTGCATAGGCCTGCTGACGGCGAATGAAGACGCCGATCTGCTTAACGCGGCCTCCTGGACCAAGGCCCCGACGCCGGTTCTGGCTACGTCCGACGGGTCAAAGCAGTACGGGCCCGGTCATAACTCCTTCACGGTGGATGAAGCAGGCAAGGACGTTCTCGTTTACCACGCCAGGTCCTACCGCGACCCGATCGGCAACCCGCTCTTTGACCCCAACAGGCATGCACGTGTTCAGCGACTGTACTGGAACGCAGATGGAACGCCCGATTTCGGCGTCCCCGTCGGGGACGGCGAACTGCCCGTCAGAATGGAACCCGCATCGGCCCCGGGCGCCTACCTGGTCCATGACGGAACAACCGTCACCGCCTCGTCGGCACCGACGCTGGGAGCGTCCCAGTTCCGGATTGCTCCCGGCTACGCCAAGAAAAACTCCGTCGTCATCGAACCCGTCCTGGCCAAGGGGCGTTATCTTCGGATCCAGGGCTCAACGGTGGCGATCGCTTCCACCGCGGGGTCGTCGTCGGCGTTCATCCGGCGGGGTGGCCTTTCAGATCCGGCAGGAGCCTCATTCGAGTCGGTCGACCTGCCCGGTTCGTATCTGTTGCTCCGGCAAGGCGTCCTGACCGTAGCCAAAGTCGGCAAGAACGACAGGGCCGCCGCAACTTTCCTTCTGGACTCCTGACCGCACGGTAAGGGTACGAATCACTGGTGATGTGGTGGTTCCACCGCAGGGCCCGGCACGCTCCCCGCTGCCGGGCCCTGCGTTTGCCACCCAGCGTCAACGCAACGGGGGGACGGGCCTGCGTCAACGCAAATCGAGCGACGGGCCTGACGCTGGGGAAGCAAAGGCGGGAATTGATCAGCTGGATCGGCGGCGCCTATCCAGCCGGACGCTCACGGTCCGGACGGTGACGCAGTGGTGGAGCGAACCACAAGCCTTGGGTTCACGACTGACGACGCACCGGAATGGCCGTTGGCCATATCGAAGAGAAGCATCTGCATGCAGCGGGCTCCGAGTTCCTTGAACCCCTGATTGACAGTGGTCAGGGGCGGGACCAAATAGGCGGCCTCAGGCTGGTCGTCGTAACCCACAACACTGATGTCCAGCGGTACGCGAAGGCCGGCCTCGCTAAAGGCACGCAGGGCGCCAAGCGCCATCTGGTCATTGGCCGCGAAAACGGCGGTGACGTTGCCGGCGGCCGCAAGTTCAAGCCCGGCCCGGTAACCGCTTTCGGCGCTCCAGTCGCCTCGGATCAGCACGGAGTCGGGCAGCCCTGCCTGGGCCAGAGTACGCCGCCAGCCGTCAATGCGGGCGGCTGCGTCGATCCAGTCCGGCGGCCCGCAAACATGCGCGATGGCTGTATGGCCAAGGTCCACCAGGTGCTGCACGGCGAGGCTGGCACCCATCCGCTGGTTCACCGCGGCGACGCTCAGCCGCTCGCCAACGCCGAAGCCCACAGCCACCAGCGGGGCAGCCATGCTGATGGTGCTCAGCGATTCAAACATTGTCTCGTGGGGCACGATGACGACGATGCCGTCCACTGACTGCATCATGAAGTATTCGAGGGCGTCCTTGATCGCGGCCGAAGTGACTTCGTCAAGGCTGGCCATGCTGACGAAATAGCCCTTGTCCCGCGCTGCCTGCTGCACCCCCAGGAGCGTATTGGCCGGACCGTAATGGGACATGTCACTGCCCAGAACGCCGATGGTCTGGGACCTTCTCGTGACCAGGCTGCGCGCTGCCGTGTTGCGGCGATAGCCCAACTCTGCGATGGCCTTTTCGACCCGGTCGCGGGTTACCGTGCTGACGTTCGGATGGGCGTTGAGGACGCGCGAGACAGTCTGGTGTGAAACGCCGGCCAGTTTGGCCACGTCCTCCATCACGGGGGGACGCCTGATCTCTGAACCCAGTGACATTCCCACCCCCGACGTTAGCGCTAACAATCAGCTTACCAGCCCGGGTGCATTTGGGACGCCGGAAATTTCTGCCGGGGCGGATCAGACGGGGGCGATCAGCCGGGCGGATTGGGCTGGAGTGCGGCGATCAGGCGGGGGCAGAGGTACTGCGCCGCACCACCAACTCGGGCTCCACCACCGTGGCGCTTACGCCGTCGCCGTCCCCGATAGCGGTCAGCATCAGATCCATGCAGCGCCGGCCGAGCTCCTCGAAGTCCTGGCGGACCGTGGTGAGCGGCGGCGTGAAGTAGCCCGCCTCGGGCTGGTCGTCGAAGCCGACCACGGAGACGTCCTCGGGCACGCGGACTCCGGCCTCATTGAAGGCGCGCAGCAGGCCAAGCGCCATCTGGTCGTTCCCCACGAAAATCGCGGTGGCGGTGCGTTCCGCGGCGAGCTTCCTGCCGATCTCGTAGCCGCTGCCGGCGCTCCAGTCACCAGTCATCAGGAGATCGTCCTCAAGGCCCGCGGTACGCAGGGCGGCGCTCCAGGCCTCGGCCCTCGCTACACCGTCGATCCAGTCCTGCGGTCCGGCGACGTGCCCGATCCGCCGGTGGCCCAGGTCAATTAGATGCCCGACGGCGAGTTCGGCCCCCCGCGTCTGGTCCACCATGGCGCCGCTCACGGCGTCGTTTCCCAGCGAACCGACCGCCACTACCGGTACACCGAGCTTCAGTTCCGCGAGGGCGAGCAGGGTTTCGGAGTGGGGCACGCTCACCACGATGCCGTCGACGGACTGGTCCATGAAGTGCCTGACGGCGTCGAAAATGGATTCACGGCTGACGGACTTCAGCGCCGCGATACTGACGAAGTAGCCGGCGTTCCGGGCCGCCTGTTCAACCCCCAGCAGCGTATTGGCAGGACCGTACTGGGAGAGCTCGCTGGCCAGGACGCCGATGGTCTGGGAGCGTCGGGTGACCAGACTCCGCGCCGCCGTGTTGCGCCGGTAACCCAGTTCGGCAACGGCCGCTTCGACCCGCTCGCGCGTGGCCTTGCTGACGTTGGGGTGGTTGTTGATCACGCGGGACACTGTCTGGTGCGAGACCCCGGCGAGTTCCGCCACATCCTCAAGCCGCGGCAGCCGCGCGTTGCTTTTCGTCATGGGCTTATTCTGCGCGACTCGGCGGCACAAGCACGAATAGGCACCCGCCGAAGGCAGAAAGAAGGCACAAAGAGGGCAAACAAAAAGTCCCCGGTTTCCTGTTGCCAGGGAACCGGGGACTTTCCACTCTTCGCTAAAAGAGTGGGCCCTGTGGGGCTCGAACCCACGACCCACGGATTAAAAGTCCGATGCTCTACCAACTGAGCTAAAGGCCCAAACTGACCGTTGAAGCGCGTGCCAGCGGCACACAAGACGCGTGTCAGTTCCAGTCCATTTCTGGACGTTTAATACTGTACCGCAGTCCGCGGCGCCTTACTGACGGGCCTGCCGCCGCCGCCGTCGTTTTCAATTCTGTCCCGCCGGCGGCCGCGACGCTGCCCCCGGGGGGCCAAAACCCCGCGCTCGATTACCGTCCGGCACAGGAGTAGCGTGGGACCATGAGCGAGAAAGCAGGAACCAGCGGTCCGGGCGGGGCGGAACGGCACCACAAACCGAAGCCTTTTGCGCCCATTGATTTTGAGCCTTTCGCGGGCGGTGCGGATCCGGCACGGGTCTCCGAAGCGGCCCACCTGGCGGCCCAGGCGCTGGTGCGCCACGGCCGCGACAGCGACGATCCCGTCATCACCAGCCGCCTCGTGAAGCTGGCCGACGAGCAGGGCCTCGAAGCCATCGCCGAGATGTGGGCCGAAAGCCCTGCACGCTCGCTGCCGGGCGCCCTGTGGCGGCTGTACGCCCTACGCGCGGCGACGGTCCAGGACCCCGAACGCATCTCGGTCTACTTCAAGGCAGGCAAGGACACGGCCCAGGTCTCCAACGTCGTGGCGGGAGCCGCTGAGCCGCCAGGGGCCGACGAAATGAAGACCATGGCTGATGCCATCTTGTCCGGAGCATTCGACGGCGACTTCGATGTCGCGCTGGAGCGTTCGGCCGCCTTCTGCCGGGTTGTTGCGCTGGGACAGGCCACCCTGGCCGACGGTGCGGACCACAGCAACGAGAGCCACGCACGCAAGCTGACGCGGAATTCGCACCTGCTGGTGAAGACCGCCGAGGATCTTGAACATGCAGCCAATGCGTGGCGGCTGGGCGAGCTGGACTGACCCCATCGGACCGGATCTGTCAATGTTGACTTGGTCCCGCCAAAGTAGAACACTGAAACTGGTGCCGAGCCGCGAAACCCCCGGGCTTCAACATTTAGCCGCCTAGAGCGGCCTACCGCCGAGAGGCGTATCCGGTTCGGCACCATTTTCATGCCCGGATGCAGCTGCCGGTAAAGTACTGACTAGCTGCGGGCCGGCGTCAAGTCATACGGGCCGCGGTTCCCCGCCCTGACGATCCTCCGGAGACCGGTACTCATGAAGCTGCGCCTTTTTCCCCAGGAGCCCGCGGGGCTGAACCTCCTTTCGCAGCTGGCCCGGCAGATTGTCTTCGCGAGTGCCACCATGGCGGAAATCCTGGGTGCGCCGGCCACCGAGCATGACCGGCTCGTGGACGACATGCACAACCACGAGGCCAAGTCCGCCGAACTGCACTTCGCCCTGCTGACCCACATGCGGACCAGTTTTGTAAACCCGCTCCCGCGCGAGGACATGTACGGGCTGTCCCTGTGCCTCAATGAGGCCATGGAGAGGCTGGACGCCGCCGCTGAACTGGTGGCGCTGTACAAGCTGGACCGGCTTCCGAAGCGCGCGGCGGATCAGCTGGAGATCATCAGCCGCCAGGCCGAGCTCACAGCGGACGCCATGCGCCGGCTGAATGACCTGGACGAACTTGAGGACTACTGGATCGAGATCGTGCGGCTGGCCAAACGTGCTGAACGGACGCACCGGGTCTGGGTGGCGGACATGCTGAAGGACATGAAGTCCGCGCAGTATGCCCGGAACAGGGACATCGCCAACCAGCTGGTGGATGTCACCAAGGACATGCGGCGCATCGCCACCCAGGTAGGCAGCATCATCGTCAAGGAATCATAAGGTGACGGCGTTCATCTTCGGGCTTGTGGTGGTTCTTGCCGCGGCTTTCGCCTTCATTAACGGCTTCAGGGACGTCTCCAACTCCGTGGCCGTGGCCGTCCGGACCCGTGCTCTGACGCCAACTGTCGCGGTGCTGCTGGCGGCCGTCTTCAACTTCGTGGGCGCCTTGCTGAGTGCCGGCCTGGCGGTGGCCATCAGCCAAAACTGGGTAACTCTGCCGCAGGGCGACAGCGGTCTCACTGTCCTCGTGGCAGGGCTGGCCAGCGCCTGCATCTGGGGCCTGCTCCTTTGGTGGCGGGGTGTGCCCTCGTCCTCCACCCATGCGCTGGTTGGCGGGTTGGCCGGCGCCGGAACCGCGAGTGTGCTGGTGGGTGGAAACTCCGTAAGCGGCGTGGATCAGTCTCTCCTGTTCCAGGTGGTGCTCCCGCTGGCCCTCTCCCCGGTCATCGCGTTCATTGGCGCCTACCTGCTGGTCTTCCCTGTCACGTGGGCAGCCCGGTATGCGCAGCCGAGCGTCGTCAATCAGCGTTTCCGCGCTGCCCAGTCAATAGCTGCGGGCGCCGTCGCGTTCGGCCACGGACTCCAGGACGGTCAGCGTGTCAGCGCCGTCCTCCTCCTGGCCACCCTGGCGGCGGGGTACGGCGACGGCGGTTCGGTCCCGTTCTGGGTAGTGATGCTCTCGGCGGTCATGATCGCCGTCGGCACGCTGTTCGGGGGCTGGCGGATCTGCCACACGGTGGGATACAAGCTCATTCGGATAGATCCGCTCCGCGGGGTGGTTGCGCAGGGCTTCAGCGCCATCCTGCTCTTCATCGGAGCCATCGGGCTCCACTGGCCCATCTCCACCACGCACACCGTCACGTCAGGGGTGCTCGGTGCTGGGGAAAACCAGCACGTGTCCGGAACGCACCGGAGGCTAGTGGTGCACATCCTCTCGCTGTGGGTCCTGACCCCCGCTGCCACGGCAGCCGGAGCATTCGTGCTGGCGCTTGCGCTCTCTCCGCTCACCGGGGCTTAACCGCGCATCGGCTGCTCCGTAACTGTTCACTTGGCCAGTCACGGAACAACCGATGGGTGTTTAGCGGGCGGCGTGGCCGCCGCGAAGTCGCTTAGCTGCGCGAAGGGGTTTATCCGAAGCGGCCGGAGACGTAGTCTTCCGTGGCCTTGTTGCTGGGGTTGTTGAAGATGGTGCTCGTCTCGGCGAACTCGATGAGCTTGCCCGGCTTGCCGGTACCGGCAATGTTGAAGAACGCCGTCCGGTCGGACACGCGCGCTGCCTGCTGCATGTTGTGGGTCACGATCACCACGGTGTACTGGTCCTTCAGCTCGTTGATAAGGTCCTCAACGGCCAGGGTCGAAATCGGATCCAGGGCGGAGCACGGCTCATCCATGAGGATCACCTGCGGTTCCACGGCGATGGCACGGGCGATGCACAGGCGCTGCTGCTGGCCGCCGGACAGGCCCGAGCCGGGCTTTTCCAGCCGGTCCTTGACTTCGTTCCACAGGTTGGCGCCCTGGAGCGAGCGTTCCACGAGGGTATCAGCCTCGCCCTTGGAGATCTTCTGGTTGTTCAGCTTCACGCCGGCCAGCACGTTGTCCCGGATGGACATGGTGGGGAACGGGTTGGGCCGCTGGAAGACCATGCCGATCTGGGAGCGAACCGTGACGGGGTCCACGCCCGGGCCGTACAGGTTGTCGCCGTCGAGCAGGACTTCGCCCTCGACGCGGGCACCCGGAAGGACCTCGTGCATGCGGTTGAGGGTCCGCAGGAAGGTGGACTTGCCGCAGCCGGAGGGGCCGATGAACGCCGTGACGGACTTGGCTTCGATGTTGATGCTGACGTCCTCGACGGCCAGGAAGTTGCCGTAGTAGACGTTCAGGTCTTTGACGTCGATGCGCTTGGACATGATGTTCCTTAACTTGCTGGTATGGATTGAAGTCTAGGTCCCGGCGGCCCGGCGGGAAACGGCCCGCCTAGCGGCCGGTCTTCGGGGCGAAGACCCTGGCAATCAGGCGTGCGCCGAGGTTCAGGAGCATCACCAGGATGATGAGCACCAGGGCGGCGCCCCAGGCCCGCTGCGAGGAGGGGTCCGGGTTGGACGGCGAGGTGGGGTTCAGGATCTGCGTATAGATGAACGTGGGCAGGGAGGCCATCCAGCCGCCGAACACATTGTTGTTGATGCTGGTAGCGAATCCTGCAGTCACCAGGATGGGGGCGGTCTCGCCGATCACGCGGGCGATCGCCAGGGTGACGCCGGACGCGATGCCGGAAATCGCCGTCGGGATGACCACTTTGAGGATGGTCCGCCATTTGCGGACGCCGAGGGCGTAGGCGGCCTCGCGGAGCTCGTTGGGGACGATCTTGAGCATTTCCTCGCTGGAGCGGACCACCACGGGGATCATCAGCACGGAAAGCGCGACGGCGGCGACGGCACCGGTTTTGGTGCCGGGGCCTACCACGGCGAAGAAGAAGGCGGCGGCAAAGAGCCCTGCCACGATGGACGGGATGCCGGTCATGACATCTACGAAGAAGGTGATGGCGCGGGCCACGGAACGGTCGTTGCCGTACTCCACGAGGTAGATGGCGGTGAGGAGGCCCACCGGCACGGAAATGACCGTGGCCAGCAGGGTGATCTGCACCGTGCCGAGCAGCGCGTGGTAGATGCCGCCAAGGACGGGTGCGCCGCCCTCCGCGGCCTTGTTGTCATAGACACCGGTGACGCCGTTCATCGACGTGCCGAGGAATCCGGGGGTGATGATGCCCGGGATGCCGTTGACCAGGACGGTCCAGATGACGGAGATGAGCGGGAGCAGCGCGATCAGGAAGGAGCCCACCACGAGGCATGTGGCGAGTTTGTCCTTGGCTTTGCGGGAGCCTTCCACGGCCGCGCTCCAGCCCACCAGGCCAGCGGCGAAGAGGATGGCGGAGACGATGCCCCAGCCGAAGGCGTTGAAGCCGATCAGCGCGAGGATGGCCGCCCCGAGGACCAGCGCTACGGCCAGGACGGCGTACGGGGCGAATTTTGGCAACTGGCCCTTGGTGAGTGCGGACCGCTTGCGGGCCGGGGTCAGGGTGGAGGTCATTTAGTTTGCTCCCGAGAATTCTTTGTGCCGGGTGATGATCCAGCGGGCAACCATGTTCACGCCCAGGGTGATCACGAACAGGACCAGCCCGGCGGCGATCAGGGTGGCGACTTTCAGGCCTCCCGCTTCGGGGAAGTTCAGCGCAATCTCGGCGGCGATGGTCTGGTTGCCGGACTGGATCAGGCTGGCGGTGAGAGCACCAGAGGAGAGCACCAGCGCAACGGCCATGGTCTCGCCGAGGGCGCGACCGAGGCCCAGCATGACCGCACTGATGATGCCGGGGCGGGCGAAGGGCAGGACTGCCATCTTGATCATTTCCCAGCGCGTGGCGCCCAAAGCAAGGGCGGCCTCTTCGTGCAGTTTGGGGGTTTGCAGGAAGATCTCGCGGGTCAGCGACGTGATGATGGGCAGGACCATGACGGACAGCACGATTCCCGCCGTCAGGATGGTCTTGCCCGTGGAGGAAGCCGGTCCGTGGAAGATGGGCAGCCAGCCGAGGTTTTTCGCGAGCCACTCGTAGGCAGGCGCGATTTCCTTGGCCAGGAAGGCGGCACCCCATGCGCCGTAGATAACCGACGGAATGGCGGCCAGGAGGTCCACCACATAGCCAAGGCCCGAGGCCAGCCTGCGCGGGGCATAGTGCGAGATAAAGAGCGCGACGCCGATGGCCACGGGGGTGGCGATGACCAGGGCGATGATGGCGGCGATAAGGGTGCCCACGACGATCGGCCAGATATAGGCGAAGAAGCCCTGGCCGCCCTGGATGTCCTCCGCAGGGGCAGTGAATGCCGGGATGGCCTGGATGACGAGGAACAGCGCAACGCCAAACAGCACGGCGAGGATCAGGCACCCTGCCGCCAAGGTTGCCCCTGAGAAGACTTTATCCCCGGCACGTCCTGCGCCCTGGGGGTTGGTCAGGGAGGTGGTGGTCATACCTGGCCCTTCGGTGTTGATGTTGCGGGAGTGCGGAACTTTTCGAAGCTGCGAATTACACGGCTAAGTTCCCCGCCCTGCCTTGCGGCGGGGCGGGGAACTCGGCCGTTTGGGTCAAACCTTACGACTTGACCTTGATGGACTCGACCGACTTGACGGCCTTTTCGGCCAGGGTGGAGGACAGCGGAGCCGACTTGGCGGACTCGGCAGCGGCCTTCTGGCCCTCTTCGGAGAGTACGTACTTCTCGAAGGCCTTGACCAGATCGACGGTTTCCTGCTTGGCGTAGGTGCTGCAGAGAATGTGGTACGAAACCAGGACTACCGGGTAGGCGCCGGATTCCGTGGTGGTGCGGTCCAGCTTGATGGCACCGTCGTTGGCCCCGCGGCCCTCGACAGCCTTGCCGAGGTCCACAGCCTTGGAGGCGGCTTCCGGGGAGATCTTGACGAACTCGGAGCCGACCTTCATCTCGGCGGTGCCCAGCTTGCCGCCGACAGCGGAGTCATCGGCGTAGGTGACAGCGCCGGGGGTGTCGGTGACGGTCTTGACGACGCCGGAGGTGCCCTTGGCGTTCTCGCCCTTCAGCGAAGCGGGCCACACGCCGTCAGCCTTGTCTTTCCAGACGTCGGGAGCCGCAGCGGAGAGGTACTCGGTGAAGTTCTTGGTGGTGCCGGAGTCGTCAGAGCGGCTGACCGGGGTGACCTTGAGGTCCGGAAGCTTGGCGTCCGGGTTCATGGCGGCGATTGCCGGGTCATTCCACTTGGCGATCTCGCCGCGGAAGATCTTGGCCGCGGTGGAGGCATCCAGCTTCAGGTCCGTAACATCCGGCACGTTGAAGGCGATGGCGATCGGCGAGATGTAGACGGGGACCTCGATGGCGCCGTCCGGGCCGCACTGGTCCTTGGCCTTGGTGAGCTCCTCGTCCTTAAGGTAGGCATCGGAACCGGCGAACTGCGCCGAGCCGTCAATGATGGCCTTGCGGCCTGCGCCGGAACCGTCCGGGGAGTACTGCACGGTGGCGCCCTGGTTTGCGGTGGCGAAGTTGGTCTTCCAGACGTCCATGGCCGCGCCCTGCGCGGAGGAGCCGATGCCGGTCAGGGTGCCGGTGACCTTGGTGCCGGCAGCGGACTGGGTGCCTGCCGGGGAATTCGTGGCGTTGTCTGAACCGCAGGCTGTGAGCGCGAGTGCGCCAGCGGCGATGACAGCGATTGCCGCGTGGCGGCCGAAGCGGAGTGCCTTCACTTGGGTGTACCCCTTCCAGGGTTTCTGATGCGATCCGAACCGGAGACGTTCGGATTGGGAGCTGCGTACGTTGTGTACCTTCATTGAAGTTAGGGGTCCCAGGTAACGAGTATTGGGGTCCAAGGTGAACGGAGGATTAACGACGGCGGCATATTGGCTTACACATGCAGGGTCCCCATTGCGCTGGACGCGCCTCAGTCGTAGTGGGTCGGGCGTCGCATTGCGCCACGGCTAAATTTGGGAAGGGGTTTTGTGATGCAGGGCAGGTACAGCAGTGGCGTGCCGGCCCGGAGCGTGGGCCCGGGCTCAGTGTTCCGGCTTGTCGCGGGCGTCCTTCTGGTGCTGCTGGAGCTTCTCTTCTGAATCCCGGCGCCGCTGGCCCACGGTGCGCGTTTGGTGCGTGTACGGTGCGCTGTGATCGTCATGGCGTTCGGCGGGTGCCTTCTTTTCCTCGCCGTCAGGACCGGCCTGATCAGTGCCTGGCCGTTCAGTGCTGGGCTGATCCGCAGTGGGGTTTTCCGGCCTGGGTTCTGTGTTTTCGCTCATGGTTGCATGCTCCCACTGTGCTCGTGCCGGTGAAAGATGCAGCTCTGGTGATCAGCAGCCTTCCCTGCAGAGAACGGGTGCAGGCGTGGCCGCCGCGTGGCACGATGTGCGTTATGGAGACCCCCGGAGACCTGGACGCCCATCGCCTGGCCGGCGGGCCGCCGTCGGACGCGGACATTGATCTGTACCGCAGGCTCAGCGCCGACATCGCGGCCGGCGTGGCCGTCGTTTCCACGTCCCTGCGGAACCGCGATTACGCAGCCACGGTGAGCGCCTTCCTCTCCGTCTCCTACGATCCGCCGACCCTGCTGGTCAGCCTCTATGCGGAGTCCCGGATCGGCGAGGCGGTGGCGGAGGCGGGAACGTGGGCACTGAGCCTGCTGTGCGGCAAGCATCAGGGCGCCGCGAACTGGCTGGCCAGTCCCGGGATTCCGCTACAGGGGATGCTCGCCCAGGTTCCCTACCGCCGGGGTCCCGCCACCGGATCGGCGATCCTCAACGGAGCGCTCGCCTACTTCGAACTGCGGACTGTTGCGACCCATCCGGCCGCCACGCACCTGCTCGTTGTGGGCGAGGTCCTGGCCATGGGCAGTGATGCTGCAGCGGCCGAGGCCGTGGATCCGCTCATCCATTTCGGCTCCCAGTACCACCGCCTGGCACCCTAAACGCATGCGACCTGACCGCGGCGCAGCCGGGCGACGAGGGTGGCGGCGAGCAGCGCCGTCGTAATCTCCAGGGCGATGACACCCAGCGAAGCCGAGGGGGCTGCGGCAGTTTCCGCAAAGGCCTCGGTTCCGGCGATGCCGGCGGCTCCGACGGCCGCCGCCGTTCCGTGGCTGTGGCTGGCCGGTCCCGCGGCGAGGAGCAGGACAGCGTGGAGGAGCGCCATCGCCAGGGCGGAGGCCATGACGCGGTGGAGTGTGCCGACGCGGACGTGTCGCCAGATGTGCACCGAACACGGCAGGCATACGGCAACCATGGCCAGCATCGAGAGGTTCAGCCACAGCGCATGGTGGTTGCCGGCGACCAGCCACAGGTGGAGGAGGCAGGAGCCGGCCGTCACGGCGGCGCACATCCGCGAGTGGAGCCTGGGCCCGGCTGCCCGGCCCCATGCCTGAATCGGTGTCATGAGCTAGCTGCTAACCATGGCAGTGGCCGCCGGCTGCCTGGGCTGAAGCGGGAACGTCCAGGACCGGGCTGCGGTCGAAGAAGCCCTCCGGCCGCAGCTTGAACCCCACCGTATCCACGGGCATGATCGGCCAGTCTTCGGGCCGCGGGAAATGGGTAAGTCCGAAGGTGTGCCAGACAACAATGTCCTGGCCGTCGATGTCCCGATCCTGGGCAATGTAGGCGGGCAGGCCCGCTCCTCCGGCCTGCTGGTTCACGAAGTCGCCGGTGGGGTACCGCTCGTCTTCCGCGAAGCGGGTCACCCACAGGTCCTTCGTGGCAAATGCCGCACGCTTGGCGATGGAGGAGTCGCGATCAGCCAGGAGGGTCGGCTGAGCCTCGGTGTGGAGCTTGTAGCCCACGGGCTCCCCCAGGCGGTTCCTTGAGCCCGGGTTGGAAATGACCCAGGTCCGGCCGCTGCGGGCGTCAGCTTCACGGGCGGCTTCGGACTCCCGGGCCAGCAGGGTCCGCCTCCGCGAGAAGGCGTTGCCCCGCTCGTTGCCCTCCCCGATGGCCTGACGGACTACATCCTCTTCTTCCACCCTGTTGGTGAACCCGTCGATTGCCATGTCCAGCCGGGCGCTGAAAAGGTGCTGGTGGAAGGGGGCGCCCAGGCCCGGCGCCAGCTGCGAGATATTGTCCGAGCCGCCCTCCGGGTACGCGCTCGTGAAAACGACGCCGGTGGCCTTGGCCTCGAACTCGATGGTGCCGTCGAGGTAGAGGTACCAGTAGAAGCCGTAATCGTAGTTGCCGATGGTGGTGAAGAAGGAAATGACCAGTCGGCGGTTCCGGCGGGTGTAGTTGATGCCTGACCAAAGGTCGCTGTGCTTGGCCAGGATGCCCCAGTCCTCCTCGTGCATGCAGATGCCGTTGCGGATTTCGCGCGGGTTGCCGAACGCGTCGCTGATCACGGGGCTGAGGTAGGTGATGTCGCCGAGGCAGTCACAGCCCAGTTCGAGCGAATTGGCGTACTGGCCCACCAGGTATTCACCGGTGTCGAAGTAGTTCTGCCAGGACCGGATGGGCGACGGGTCGCCGTAGGGAACCACCATCTCGGCAATGGATGCGCGGTTGATGATGGGCCGCTTGCGGTCGCCATCCTGGAACGCAATGTTGTGCAGCACCACGCCCTCGCGGACATCGAAGCCGACATCGACGCTCCACTTTTCCCACTCAACATGGTTTCCGCCCGCGACGGTAAAGCTGGGTCCCTCCGGCTGCGTGATGCTGATGGGTTTCTGGGACGTGCGAAGCGGTCCGGTGAGCTCCGGGTCGGTGAAGTTGCCGTGCTCTGCCGGAACGGGGACCACTCCGGTGTCCAGCACCTGCGTCACGGTTTTTCTGACGACGTCCACGTAGGCAACCAGTCCGTCAACGGGGTGCGCCCAGGCGCTGTCCTCCGGAAACTCCTGCACGAAAGCCAGGCCGCGGAGGATGCGGCGTCCTTTTTCATCGGGGTACTCAAAGACGCCTGCGGAGAGCGGCGCGACGCGGACCTTGGCGACGTCAAGGCCCCTGGCCGCAAGCGCGGCCAGCCAGCGCTCGTCAGATGCCAGCAGTTCCTCAACGACTTCAAACTCCTCTTCCAGGACGGGCAGTTCGCCCGTGGCGGCGGTGTCGAGTTCGACGGCGGCGGTCACCGTGCCGCTCGTGGCGGAGACCGTGACATCCAGGGGTCGTCCGCCGGACACATCATGGACGAAGACACGGAAGCGCCGGTCCTGGGTATCCGGAGCCGCGCCCCGGGCCGGATCCAGCAGGCCGAGGTACGCTATGCGCTTCTCCGGGCCAAGAAGTCCCCCGGCGCGGAGGATGCCCTGGACGTCGGTGATTTCAGTGCCCGTTGCCAGGCGGTACTGGGTGGCTGTGTCAGCTGGTGCGAGTGTCATGAGCGACCTTTGTCCGGGACCGTGGTTCGGTCGGGATTTTTATTTTCTATAGTTGTAGAGAATAACCGTCCGTAAGATGGCTCACAATAGCCAGATGCCACATATTTCCGGGGAGCGGCAGCGTGCCAAAGATTGTTGACCATGATGAACGGCGTCTGGAGCTGGTGGATGCGACCTGGCGGATCATCGCCCGGCTGGGCATTGAAGGCGCCACCATGAGGGAGATCGCACTCGAGGCCGGGTTCGCGAACGGCGCCCTGAAACCGTACTTCCCCACCAAGGACACCCTGCTGACGTTCGCCTTCGGCCACGTCTTCAACCGGACCAATGAGCGCATCGGGGAAGTGACCGCAGGCAAGACCGGCATCCCGGCGCTGCGGGCCTTCTGTGTTGAGGTGCTGCCACTGGACTCCGAACGCGTCAGTGAAGCGCGGATTGTCATTCCCTTTTGGCAAAAAGCCATCAACGATCCGGAAAAGGCCGCCATCCACCGGGAGTCCATGGAGCAGTGGCACGCGGCGATTCTGGAGTACCTGGCGCAGGCGCGGGAGTACGGAACCGTCAGTGCCGCCGTCGACGACGCGGCGGTGGCCGGCCACCTCCTGAACATGCTGCTGGGCGCGCAGATCGCCGCCGCCCTGGCCCCCGAAGGGCAGGTAGATCCGGGGTTGAGCGAACAGCTGGAGGCGTTCCTGACTCTCTTGGAGGCGAAGAACTGATCTTTTTTCGACATGCGTCGAAAAAAGATGACACGGCGGAATTTCGGCGCTAACCTGAAATGACTGTGTTCCAGGACACAGTCTGGGGACCGAAATTCAGGTGGCCGTCCGTCGTCAGGAACATCCAATGTCTGCAACAACAGTCCGCCCGGTGGGCCAGGACCTCACCTCCAACGTGGCCGCGTCGTTTGACCACTGGCGACACCTCGTGGCGCAGTCCTTCGTGCCGCTGACCGCGGAGACGGACCGCCCCGACTCCTTCCGCGGCCGCATGCGGTCCAGGGTTCTGGACCGCATGTGCATCGTGGAGGTGTCGTCCACGTCCCACAGCGTCCACCGCACACCGGCCCTCCTGGCGCAGTCGGACCAGCGCTATTTCAAGCTCAACCTCCAGCTGGAGGGGACCGGCCTCCTCATCCAGGACAACCGCGAAGCCGTGCTGCGCCCCGGGGACCTGGCCATCTACGACACCAACCGCCCCTACACCCTCGCGTTCGAAGAGCAGGCCCGGATGATGGTGGTCATGTTCCCGCACGACTCGCTGTCCCTGCCGCCGGACTACGTGGGGCAGCTTTCCGCGGTCCGCTTGGCCGCCGGGCACGGGCTGACCAGTATTGTGGGACCGTTCATCGCGCAGCTCGCCGGCAATCTCGAGGCGCTCAGCGGCCCCAGCGGTTCCCGGCTGGCCGCCAATACCCTTGACCTCGTGTCAACGATGCTCCATTCGGAACTGGACCTGGCCGCGGACAGCATGAAGCCCCAGATGGTGCTGGCGACATCGGTCCGCGAATACATCGACACGAACCTCGCGGATCCGCAGCTGTCACCGGCCAGCATTGCGGCGGCCCATTTCATTTCGACGCGCCACCTGCACAACGTCTTCCACGAGTCGGGCACAACAGTTGCCAGCTGGATCCGGAGCCGGCGGCTTGAACGGGTTCGCCGCGACCTCAGGGACCCGCTACATTCCGGAACCTCAGTGGGCGCAGTGGCAGCGCGCTGGGGATTCCTGGACGCAGCGCATTTTAGCCGCACCTTCCGGGACGCCTTCGGCGAATCCCCCAGCGACTGGCGGCGCGGCGCCTGACCCACCGAACTCCCGGCCCGGCGGACGGGGTTCAGCGGTCGAGTACCGCATACGGGACCCTGCCCAGGCCCTAGATCAGCCCCTGGGCCAGCATGGCATCAGCCACTTTGACGAAGCCTGCAATGTTCGCGCCCAGCACGTAATTGCCGGGTTGTCCGTACTCGTCCGCAGTCGCGGCGCAGCGGTGGTGAATGCCCACCATGATGTCCGTGAGGCGCTGTTCCGTATGGTCGAAGGACCACGAGTCACGGCTCGCGTTCTGCTGCATCTCCAACGCCGACGTGGCCACGCCGCCCGCGTTGGCGGCCTTGCCGGGGCCGAACAGCACGCCAGCATCCTGGAACACCGCCACGGCTTCACGGGTTGAGGGCATGTTGGCACCCTCACCGACGGCGAGCAGCCCGTTGCGGACCAGCCTCGCGGCAGCATCGCCGTCGAGCTCGTTCTGCGTGGCGCACGGCAGTGCGACTGTGGCGTCGACGTCCCACACCGAGCCGGCCTCCACGTAGGAAACGCCGGAACGGCGCAGCACGTAGTCCTTGAGGCGTCCGCGTTCCACTTCCTTGACCTGTCGGAGCAGGCCGACGTCTATTCCCGCCTCATCCACGATGTAGCCGGAGGAATCCGAGCAGGCCACCACTGCGGCGCCCAGTGCCTGCGCTTTCGCGATCGCGTTGATCGCCACGTTGCCGGAGCCGGATACCACCACGCGCTGCCCGTCGAAGGACGTTCCCCGGGTCTTGAGCATCTCGTCGGTGAAGATCACCGTGCCGAAACCGGTGGCTTCGGGCCTGACCAGCGAGCCTCCCCAGGAGATGCCCTTGCCCGTCAGGACGCCTGATTCATAGCGGTTGGTGATCCGCTTGTACTGACCGAAGAGATAACCGATTTCGCGGCCGCCGACGCCGATGTCGCCCGCCGGCACGTCGGTGTACTCGCCGATGTGGCGGTACAGCTCGGTCATGAACGACTGGCAGAACCGCATCACTTCGGCATCACTGCGGCCGCGGGGATCGAAATCGGAGCCGCCCTTGCCGCCGCCGATGGGCATGCCGGTGAGGGCGTTCTTGAAGATCTGCTCGAAGCCGAGGAACTTCACGATGCCGAGATAGACGGACGGGTGGAAGCGCAGACCGCCCTTGTAGGGGCCAAGCGCGGAGTTGAACTCCACGCGGAAACCGCGGTTTATCTGTACGCGGCCGGCATCGTCGGTCCACGGCACGCGGAAGATGATCTGCCGCTCGGGCTCGCAGAGCCGTTCCAGGATGGCGGCTTCGAGGAACTCGGGGTGCCGGTCATGGACGGGGCCCAGGCTTTCAAACACCTCGGTCACCGCCTGGTGGAACTCGGCTTCGCCCGGGTTTCTGGCCAGGACGGTATCCCTGATGGCCTCGAGCCGTGCATCCATGGTGATTCCTTACGTCGAACCGGGCGCGGGAAGTCTCCGGCATACGCTTTTATTGAAACTTCAACATATCCAATTGTGACTGCGCGGGCCGCGCATGGCCAATCGGTCTTCGACTAGCCTCCGTATTGTGACATCTAATTTCCATGAAACGAAAACAATGGCCTCGGGTTGCGGCCCGGCGGGGGACTTCTGATGGCCCATATTTGCCTGCTTCTCTCCGGGGCCGCGCTCCTGATCAACGGGCTCGCAGCGCTGAAGCTGCTCCCCCGCAGGGACGCCGCCGTGTTCAGCCTGGTCATCGGCAGCATCCAGCTGATCCTGGGCATCACGTACCTGGGGATTACCGGCGGCCGCGGTGGTGACGCCGGCGGAACACCCCTGCTGCTCGGCGCGGCCGGAATGTTCCTCTTCGGCCTGACGTACGTCTATGTGGGGCTGGATTTCCTGCTGGGGCTCGGCTCCAAAGGCCTCGGCTGGTTCTGCGGGATGGTGGGCGCATGCGGCCTCCTGCTCTCCGCGGCCTGGTCCGGGGAGGATCCTCTTCTGGCCGTTCTCTGGCTCTGCTGGACCTACCTGTGGATGCTGTGCTTCCTTCAACTGGCGCTGGGGTTCGAACGCCTCACGCCCCTCATTGGGTGGTCCCTCGTCCTCACCAGCCAGGCGTCAGCCACGGTTCCGGCGTTCATGGGCATCACAGGGCACTGGCCCACCGACCCCGAGGCGGTGATGGGGGCGGCGGCCTTCATCGTGGCGCTTTTGCTGCTGGCCGGCTGCGTCGGGTGGCGCGGGCGGCACCGGGACGCCGCGCGCGCCGACGCCGCGGCCGCCCCCGCTCCCCCGTTACCCGGCGGGCTGAGGCTCTAGGATCCGGACCCGCTTCTCCACTCGGACTTCCACCAGCACTCCGGCCAGGAAAATCACGGGAACGGCCACCAGCAGCCCCACGGCTGTTTCGGCGCTTCCGCCGATGAGGGACGTGAAGTTGCTGACCACCAGGTAGAGCACCCAGGCCAGGAGGAGGGACGCGATCCCGGGGGCGAGCAGTGTCTGCCAGTGCTGTCCGGTCACCCGTTCGCGGCGGAAATAGGCGACGACGGCGAGTGAGCACAGCATGTACAGCACCAGCAGCGCTGCCACGGCAAGGCCGCTGAACCACGAGAAAAGGGTCAGGACGGGGTCCATTCCCAGCAGCGCAAACGGCGCGACGAGCAGGGCGGCAACCGCGGTCTGAATCCAGGCCGCGGTGGCCGGGGCGCGGTGCCTATTGGTCCGGGCCACGACGGCGGGCATCGAGCCGCGGAGCGCCAGCGAGTGAAGGTACCGGTTGATGCCGTTGTGGAACGCAATGATGCCGGCCAACAGGGATGTCACCAGCAGGACTCCGGCGGTCACCCCGGCCCATGGCCCGAACATCTCCACGATCGGGCCGATCACGAACGATGTGGCGTCGCCGGACTCCAATGCGGCGCCTGCGGCATCGGCGACGCGTGACGGGCCGTAGAAACTGACCAGCATCCAGGTGATGAAGGAGAAGAAGACGGCGATGATGCCTACAGAGAGATAAGTGGCCCGGGCAACGGTCCGGTGCGGGTCCTTCGCCTCGGCGGAGTAGATGGCCGTGGATTCGAAGCCGAACATGGACGCCACCGCGAACATAATGGCGACTCCCGGAGCCCCGCTGGCGATGGCTTCCGGTGCGAACGAGGCGCCGATGTTCAGCCCCTCGGGGCCGCCGCCGTGGAATAGGACAGAGAATCCGAACATCAACAGGATGGCCACTTCCAGGCCCACCAGGACCGCAAGCACGCGGGCACCCAGCTCGATGTTCTTCGATCCCAGGACCTGGACGCCGGCCATGGTGACCAGTGCGAGCAGCCACCATGGAAGCGTCACCCCGGCCGATGCCAGCAGGCCGGAGAACGCGGCACCGTACAGCCCGTACATTGCCGCCTGCACCGTGCTGTAGGCCAGCAGTGCAAGCCACGCCGCCCCCGCACCGACCTTGCGACCGAACGCTGCCGTGACGTAGGCGTAAAAGGCGCCGTTGGTCTGCACCTTCCGGCTCATGGCCACAAAACCGACGGCGAAGATCACAATGACAATGCCGACGACGAGGTACGCGCCGGGGGCGCCGGCACCGTTGCCGAGCGCTGCAGCCAGGGGTGCTGCTCCGACGATTCCGGTCAGCGGGGCCTGCGCGGACAGGACAAAGAACAGAATGCCCAGGACTCCGATGCTGCCTGCGCGCAGGGCGGTGGAGTGTTCCTGGCGGGAACCGGGTTCCGCGGTCCGGGATTCGGGATTCGAAATACTCATTGGATCCTTCTTAACGGTCATGAGTGCTGGGATTGTGCTGGGGAATGTGCTGCAAAACTTGGGATGGGTGCCGGGGCCTGGCAAGGGCTGCACCGTGAAATCCAGCATGGCAGTCGCCTCCGGCTGCGGCTTGTCTTGCAGCGATCAGTTCTTGTTCCTGAGCGCAATCACACCCATATGATCCCGTTCCGTTCGCTCCCGCACAACAGCCCTTCGCGGATAGACAAGACCCGCGGCGTGCGGCGGAGCACGCTTGAAGCAGCGCTGACAGGCCACACCGGCCTGCGGTCCCTGACCTACTCGAAGTGGAGTACCCCATGGAAACCTACGATGCCCTGCTGGCCTCGATCACCCCGGAGTCCGGCGAAACCCGGACCATCCTTGACCCCGCCACCGGAGAAGCAGTCGGTGAGGCGCCGGTCCACAGCGTCCAGGATCTGGAGCAGGCTATTGCCGCCGCATCGGCCGCCCAGCCGGCGTGGGCGGCGCTGGGCCACGACGCCCGGAGCTCCGCGCTCCTGAAGGCTGCCGACGCCGTCGAACGCTCCGCCGAGGAACTCGCCCGCCTGCTCTCCCGCGAGCAGGGCAAGCCGCTGAACGGCCCCAACGCCCGCTTCGAAGTCGGCGCCTGCGCCGCCTGGCTGCGCGCCGCCGCCGGAACGCCGCTGGAGGCGGAAACCGTCGTGGACGACGGCGAAACCCGCGCCGAACTGCACTACCGGCCCATCGGCGTCGTCGGCGCGATCGGCCCGTGGAACTGGCCCATGATGATCACCATCTGGCAGATCGCCCCCGCCCTGCGGATGGGCAACGCCGTGGTGGTCAAACC
>NZ_JBFTZQ010000020.1:0-75866 GCF_056406715.1 Arthrobacter sp. P1_B11 | reverse complement strand
GCGCCGGTGATAACCGGCGCCGCCACACTGCGCGGACATGTGGGCGAAAACGCGCGGGGAGCGGTAAGCTCTACACCGAGTAGTAAAACCTTTAGTGTGCCCGGGATGCCATAGGCCGCCCTGGCAACAGCAACAAGTAGGAAGGGCCGTCTGTGAGTTCGCAGAACCGAACCGGCAGCCGACGCAAAACGATCACTTCGATCTCTGGCTTGGCAATTGCCGGCGCGTTGGTTTTGACTGGATGTTCGTCAGAGGTAGAGAAGGGGTGGCTGCCCACTGAGCGTGGCACCACCAGTAACACTGACCGCATCATGGACCTCTGGGTCAACTCATGGATTGCCGCACTCGTGGTGGGCATTATCACCTGGGGCCTGATTGTCTGGTGCATCGTGGCCTACCGCCGCCGCAAGGGCACTGTCGGATTCCCCCGGCAGACCAGCTTCAACCTGCCCCTCGAGGTCTTCTACCTCACCATCCCGCTGTTCATGGTCCTGGTGTTCTTCTACTTCACCGACCGCGACCAGCAGGCCATCGACGACCGCTCCAAACCGGCCGACGTGGTAGTGGACGTCCGCGGCAAGCAGTGGGCCTGGGACTTCAACTACAAAAAGGGCGACGTCGTCACCGAGGACCTTCACGAAGCCGGTGTCCAGGCACACCTGACCGGCGAGGCCGTCGACAAGGAAAAGCTCCCCACCCTCTACCTGCCTGTCGGCAAGTCGGTGGACCTTGAACTGAACTCACGCGACGTTATCCACTCCTTCTGGGTACCTGCCTTCCTGCAGAAGCGGGACATGATCCCGGGCAAGACCAACTTCATCCGCTTTACGCCCACCAAAGAGGGCACGTATGACGGCAAGTGCGCCGAGCTCTGCGGCGAATACCACTCCGAAATGCTGTTCCGCGTAAAGGTGGTCTCCGAGTCCGAATTCCAGGCGCACATGAACCAGCTGCGCCAGGACGGCAACACGGGACTGCTCGGCGAAGAGTACGACCGCAACCCCGGCCTGATCGAATCGAAGTAAGGGGAGCGACGTGGCTACTTATACCCAATCCGCACCTGTCGGGACCCTCGAGGCTCCCGTAGTTCCGAAATCCAAGGGACGAATCGTCGTCAACTGGATCACCTCCACTGACCACAAGACCATCGGGTACATGTACCTGATCGCGTCCTTCGTGTTCTTCTGCTTCGGCGGCGTGATGGCGCTGCTGATCCGTGCCGAGCTGTTTGAGCCGGGCATGCAGATCCTGCAGACAAAGGAGCAGTACAACCAGCTGTTCACGATGCACGGCACCGTCATGCTGCTGATGTTCGCCACCCCGCTGTTTGCCGGGTTCGCGAACGTCATCATGCCGCTGCAGATCGGCGCCCCGGACGTCGCGTTCCCGCGACTGAACGCGCTGGCCTTCTGGTTCTTCCTGTTCGGCTCCACCATCGCCGTCTCCGGCTTCATCACCCCGCAGGGCGCGGCGTCCTTCGGCTGGTTCGCGTACGCACCGCTGTCCAACACCACGTTCAGCCCCGGCATCGGCGGGGACCTCTGGGTGTTCGGCCTGGCGCTGTCCGGTTTCGGCACCATCCTTGGCGCGGTCAACTTCATCACCACCATCATCTGCATGCGCGCCCCGGGCATGACCATGTGGCGCATGCCGATCTTCACCTGGAACACGCTGGTCACAGCGATCCTGGTTCTGATGGCGTTCCCGCCGCTGGCCGCAGCACTGTTCGCCCTCGGCGCCGACCGCCGGTTCGGTGCGCACATCTTCGATCCGGACAACGGCGGGGCCGTTCTGTGGCAGCACCTGTTCTGGTTCTTCGGCCACCCCGAGGTGTACATCATCGCGCTGCCGTTCTTTGGCATCGTCTCCGAGATCTTCCCGGTATTCAGCCGCAAACCGATCTTCGGCTACAAAGGCTTGGTCTACGCCACGATCGCCATCGCTGCTCTCTCCGTGACCGTGTGGGCGCACCACATGTACGTCACCGGCTCCGTGCTGCTGCCGTTCTTCTCCTTCATGACCATGCTCATCGCGGTACCCACCGGCGTGAAGTTCTTCAACTGGATCGGCACCATGTGGCGCGGATCGATCACCTTTGAGACCCCCATGCTGTGGAGCATCGGCTTCCTCATCACGTTCCTCTTCGGCGGCCTCACCGGCATCATCCTGGCCTCGCCGCCGCTGGACTTCCACGTCTCGGACTCCTACTTTGTGGTGGCGCACTTCCACTACGTGGTGTTCGGCACCGTGGTGTTCGCGATGTTCGCCGGCTTCTACTTCTGGTGGCCGAAGTGGACAGGGAAGATGCTCAACGAACGGCTCGGCAAGATCCACTTCTGGATGCTGTTCCTCGGCTTCCACGGCACGTTCCTGATCCAGCACTGGCTCGGCGTCGAAGGCATGCCCCGGCGCTACGCGGACTACATGCCGCAGGACAACTTCACCTGGATGAACCAGTTCTCCACCATTTCCTCGTTCGTGCTCGGTGCGTCGCTGATCCCGTTCTTCTGGAACGTCTACATCACCGCCCGCAGCAACGAAAAAGTCATGGTCGATGACCCGTGGGGCTTCGGCGCATCACTGGAGTGGGCCACGTCCTGCCCGCCGCCGCGGCACAACTTCACGTCCCTGCCGCGCATCCGCTCGGAGCGTCCGGCACTGGACCTGCACCACCCTGAGCTCTCCCAGTCACACACCATTGAGTCACCGGCACCGGCAGCAGCTGTGCTCGGTAACGCCGACCAGAAGGACACCGCGCAGTGAAGATCGAATCTTGGATTTTTGGAGCCGGAGTCTTCTTCTTCGTACCGGTGTCCCTGATTTACGGTTTCCTCACCAACTGGTCTGAGTGGGTAGGCATCCTGGGCATTCTCCTTGTGGGTGGCCTTGCCGGCATGATCGGCGCCTACCTAGGATTCACGGGCAAGCGTGTTGGCATGCGCCCCGAGGACCGCAGCGATGCCGAGATCCACGAGGGCGCCGGCGAGCAGGGGCACTTCAGCCCCTGGAGCTGGTGGCCGCTCGTGCTCGGCCTGTCCTGTGCAACGGGCTTCCTGGGCCTGGCCGTAGGATTCTGGATGGTCTTCATCGCGGCCGGCATGGCCCTCGTGGCCCTTGTCGGCTGGGTCTACGAGTACAGCCGCGGCGACCACGCGCACTAGGTTCTGTAACGGGCTGTAAAGAAGCCCATTAACGACGGCGGGCCCCACCACTCGGTGGGGCCCGCCGTCGTTCGTTTTCATTTTGGCCCTACAAGAGCTCAGCGGCCTGCTGCGACTCAATCAGCCTGGCAAGTCCTGTGAGGGCGTCTTCGGCGTCGATGAGGCTGCGGCCTGCTGGCAGCGCGGATTCAGTCACTCCCAGTTCCACTTCGCAGCCACAGTCAAAGTCAGCTGTCATGACCTCCAGCAGCGAGCGGGCATCCACGGCGGCAATGCCGTCTTTCCGGATGGTCACCGGCAAACCGGTCTCCGTCACGGCCCGGACAAATACCGCGGCAGGGCGGGCATGCAGGCCAATGGCTGCTGAAACGATTGCCTTACGAACTGGCAACAGGACTCCTCTATTCGGACGGATGACGCCGTCGTCTTCTACGTTCGTCCTTAAGAATATCCGTACGGCAGGGCTCCGGGCAGCGCTGGTGGTGGCTGGTCTAGACCTGACGGCGGATGGGCTTAACCTTGAGATGTGAACATGCATCCTAGGAGCGGCGGTCATGGCCGCTAATGCCTCCGGCATCGCCGGTGAGATCGACAGAAAAAGCGGCGTCCCTATCTACGTCCAGCTGAGGGAGATCCTCAGGACGTACATTGCCACGTCCTGCCCGCCAGGCTCCGGCCTCCCGTCGGAGCGCGACCTGGCCGAACGTTTCGGGCTTGCCCGGATGACCGTCCGGCAGGCCATTGATGCGCTTGTGGGCGAGGAAGTCATTGAGCGCGTCGTGGGACTGGGTACCTTCGTGCGCAAACCTAAACTCGACCTCCAGGTCAAGCTCACCTCGTACAGCGAGGAAATGCAGCGCCGCGGCATGGTGCCGGCCGCCAAGGTGCTCAGCTTTGAGCAGATTGCCGCCAGTGCCTTCCTCGCGCGCGAACTCCAGCTGGAGGAAGGCACGCCCCTGGTGCGCTTCCGGCGGCTTCTGCTGGCCGATAACGAGCCGATGAGCGTGGACGAGAACTTCATCCCGGCCCACCGCGTGCCCGGTCTCCTGGACGGCGAACCACCCACCTCGCTGTACAACGTTCTGAGCGAACAGTTCGGGCTGGTAATGGAGTGGGGCGAGGACATGATCGAGGCCACCGCCGCCTCGCCGTCCACCGCACGGCTGCTGAACGTCGAAATCGGGTCACCGCTGCTGAAAATCCAGCGGCACGCGTTCGTTGCCCGTGCCATGGTGGACTATTCCGTGTCCTTTTACCGCGCCGACAGATACAAGCTCTGGGTGCCGCTGCAGCGTCCCGGAGTAAGGCCCACGCGCAACTACGCGTCTGGGTACCGCCAGCAATAGTCACGCCGCCCTTGCAGGGCCGCCCGGCAAGGCCCGCCGGAAGGGGACGGACGCAGCACCGCCAACCCTGCCGCCGACCGCACCAGATGCAGAAAGGCCCGGTCCCAAGGGACCGGGCCTTTCACTGCCAACCGCAGGGATTGCTCCTAGTGGCTGAGTGTCTTCTGGCTCTCGCCTGCTTCGACGGCCTCGTGGTGGCCATGGCCGGCTTCCAGCTCAGCCGGTGTGGCCGGGACAACCCGGTCCTCGAAGAACCACTGCGAAAGCTTCGCGCGGCGCTTTTCCTTGCGGTCAACGACGCCGTGCTCGTTAGGCTGCGCGGGGAGCGGTGCCAGAGACTCGAAGCCGACCAGCTTGAACCGCTTGTACTCGTCGAGAGGAGCGTGGACTTCGATGAACTCACCGTGCGGCAGGCGCACAATACGTCCGGTTTCACGCCCGTGCAGGGCGATTTCCCGGTCCTTGCGCTGCAGCGCCAAGGCGACACGCTTCGTCACTGCGAATGCGATGAACGGGCCGACGAAGAACAGCGCCCGCAGCCAGTACGTGACGTCGTTCAGCGCGACGTGGAAGTGCGTGGCGATGAGGTCCGATCCGGCGGCAGCCCACATGACGCAGTACCAGGTGAAGCCCGCTACACCGATCGCGGTGCGCGTGGGAGCGTTCCGGGGACGGTCCAGCACGTGGTGCTCCCGGTTGTCCTTGGTGATCCAGCGCTCGATCCACGGGTAGGTGAACAGCACGGTGAAGATGATGCCTGCCGGAACAAGCGCAGGCAACAGGACGTTCAAGGTCAGCACGTGGCCGAAGATGATGTACTCGAAATGGAAGTTTCCGATGACACCAGGCATGAGACGCAGGGCACCGTCAACGAAGCCGATGTACCAGTCAGGCTGGGTGCCTGCGGACACGGGTGAGGGATCGTAGGGTCCGTAGTTCCAGATCGGGTTGATGGTGAAGAACCCGGCCATGAGCGCAATCACACCGAAGACGATGAAGAAGAAACCGCCGGCCTTCGCCGCGTAAACCGGGCCGAGGGGGTAGCCGACAACGTTGTGGTCGTTGCGTCCCGGGCCGGGGTACTGGGTGTGCTTGTGCACAACCACCATGAACAGGTGGAGGACGATCATCAAGAGGATGAGCGCAGGCACCAGCAGGATGTGGAGCGTGTACAGGCGGCTGATGATGGCAGTTCCGGGGAACTCGCCGCCGAAAAGGAAGAAGGAGGTGTACGTGCCGATAACCGGGATGGACTTGATGACGCCGTCGATGATCCGCAGGCCGTTACCGGACAGCAGGTCATCGGGAAGCGAGTAACCGGTGAAGCCTGCAGCCATGGCCAGGATCAGCAGGACGCCGCCCACCACCCAGTTCATTTCACGGGGCTTGCGGAAGGCACCCGTGAAAAACACGCGGAGCATGTGCACGGCCACGGAGGCCACGAACAGCAGCGCCGCCCAGTGGTGGACCTGGCGCATGAAGAGGCCGCCGCGGACGTCGAACGAGATATCCAGCGACGAACTGTAGGCGACAGACATTTCGACGTTCTTCAGCGGAGTGTAAGAACCGGCGTAATGGGTCTCCGCCATGGAGGGGTCAAAGAAGAATGTCAGGAACGTTCCGGACAAGAGCAGGATGACGAAGGAGTACAGCGCCACTTCGCCGAACATGAACGACCAGTGGTCCGGGAAGACCTTGCGGCCAAACTCACGGAGAATCCCCGAGCCGCCGACGCGTTCGTCGACAAAATCAGTAAACCGCCCGGTCTTGGTGGTGGCTACGTAGGCGGGGGCTTCAGCTCTTGATGCTGCGCTCATGCTCATCACGCTCCCAGTAACTTGGTCCTACAGGTTCGTTGAAGTCGCTCGTAGCGACCAGGTAGCCCTCGTCATCAACCGCGATGGGCAGCTGGGGGAGAGGACGGCTGGCCGGGCCAAAGATAACCTTGCATTCCTGGGTCAGGTCGAAGGTTGACTGGTGGCACGGGCACAGCAGGTGGTGCGTCTGCTGCTCATAGAGGGCAACGGGGCAACCAACGTGGGTGCAGATCTTTGAGTAGGCGACGATGCCGTTGTAGCCCCAGTTTTCGCGGCCCACAGAAGGGTTGAGGGCCGCGGGATCGAGACGCATGAGCAGGACGACGGCCTTGGCCTTCTCGTTCAGCTTGCCCTCGTGGAGCTCATTCAGGCCTTCCGGGATGACGTGGAAGGCGGATCCGATGGTGACGTCCGACGCCTTGATGGGCGTGCCGTCGGGGTCGCGGGTGAGGCGCTTGAGCTTGCCTTCCTGCGGGGCCCACATCGTGTGCGACAGCTTGTCATCGGGCCGCGGGCCAAGATCACCGAACACGGCAAGCGCAGGCAGCGGTGCGAGAGCAACGGCGCCGAGCAGGGTGTTCCGGATCAGGGGACGGCGCTTGATGCCCGTCTCCTCCACGATGTCGTCAACAATGCGCACCGCGGCCTGGCGGTCGTCTTCGGTGCGGATCGCATGACGTTCCTCGGAGACTTCGTGGTCCGGCATGAGGGCCTTGGCCCAGTGGACAATGCCGGTGCCGATGCCGAGCATGGCAAAGGCTGTACCTACGCCGAGCAGTGCATTCTGCAGCCTGATGGTAGCAATCGAGGAGTCATCGCCCAGATCGATAGCGAAGTACGCCACCAGGAAGATCACGGTGCCTACGACCGATGCGCCGAAGAGAACGGCAACCTGCCGTTCTGCTCGCTTTGCGGCCTTCGGGTCCGTGTCAGCCAGGCGCAAACGGTGCGGGGGAATTCCAGGATCCTGGAATTTCTCCACCTCATTCTGACCAGCCGTAGCTACGGTGCCCGAGTGGTTCGGACTGCCGTCACTATGGTTGCCCATGATTCGCCTCATCCTTCTCTCGTCTCGGCAATGCCGAGTTAATGTTCAATTTCAAACCTGCTGAACGGTCAGCAGGACATTCTTGTTGTGATCTGCGCGTGCTAGGACGAGCGGGACGTCAGCCAGATGGTGAAGGCGATGATGACGCCGAGGCCGGCGATCCAGACGAACAGGCCTTCCGATACAGGACCGAGGGCACCAAGGTCGGCGCCACCGGGCGAGCCGTTGGCCTCGATCTGCTTGAGGAACGTAATGACGTCCCGCTTGCCCTCCGGGGAGATGTTCGCGTCATTGAAGACCGGCATGTTCTGCGGTCCGGTGACCATTGCTTCGTAGATGTGCTTGCCCGAAACATCGGCGAGGGCCGGAGCGAACTTGCCGCGGGTCAGGGCGCCGCCTGCTGCAGCAGCGTTGTGGCACATCGCACAGTTCGTGCGGAACAGCTCGCCGCCCTTGGCGGCGTCACCCTTCTCGTCGAGGACGCCGGCTTCGGGGATGGAGGGGCCGGGGCCCAGTGAGGCGACGTATGCCGCGAGCTGGTGGGTCTGCTGTTCGTTGAACTGGCCGGGCTTCTTGTAGGCCTGGGGACCATTCATCTGCATGGGCATGCGGCCGGTGCCTACCTGGAAGTCAACGGCAGCAGCGCCGACGCCTACCAGGGACGGGCCGGCCTGCGATCCGCTGGCACCCATGCCATGGCAGGTGGCGCAGTTGGCGGCGAAGAGCTTTCCGCCTTGCTCCGCATCACTGGCGCTGAACTCGGCGGTGCTGGCTTTTGCCTGGTTGACGGTGGTGGCAACGGCGTACAGCCCACCAGTGAGGAGGAGCCCCATCAACAACAGCGCAATGGCTGCCAGTGGGTGACGTCGCTTCTGCGAGAGTGCCTTCACGTGGTGGTTCCTTTATTCGATCGTGCGTCGGCTCCAGGAGCCGCTTCTTGAAATTCTGTCTCTTGTGGAAGAAGAGCCATGTCCTGGCTACTTGAGGACATAGATGACCAGGAAGAGGCCAATCCAGACGACGTCCACAAAGTGCCAGTAGTACGAGGTGACAATCGCCGACGTCGCCTCAAAGTGACCAAACTTCTTCGCGGCGAAGGATCGGCCAATGATGAGGAGGAAGGCGATCAGGCCGCCGATGACGTGCATGCCGTGGAAGCCGGTGGTCATGTAGAAGGCCGAACCGTAAGCGTTGGTCGAAAGGGTCACGTGCTCCGAAACGAGCATCGCGTATTCCGTCGACTGGCCGGCCACGAAGAACGAGCCCATGAGGAACGTCAGGGTGAACCACTCGTTCATGCCCCAGTGGGTGAACTGCAGCGGACCGCCGCTGCGTCGCGGCTGGAGCCGTTCTGCGGCGAAGACGCCCATCTGGCAGGTAAAGGAACTTGCCACGAGGACGATCGTGTTAACAAGCGCAAAGGGGAAGTTGAGCTTGGCCGTCTCTTCAGCCCACATCTGTCCGGAAGTTGACCGGAGTGTGAAGTACATGGCGAAGAGACCGGCGAAGAACATCAACTCGCTGGACAGCCAAACTACGGTTCCGACAGAAACCATATTGGGGCGGTTCAGCGTGGGGTGCGCCGGGGTACTGGGGGCATGGGTCGCAGATGTCACATAGACATTATGTCTGTAAAACTCCGTCCTGCCCAACGCAAACCGCCTTTTCGGGGGACTTTTTCTACAAAGACGCGAAATCGCGCGGAAAAGTTCCCGGAGGGGTTCACATTGGTTTTTGGAACCTGCACCTCGATAGCATCAGGAGGTGACTTCACAGGTATCGGCACAGGCGGCAGGTAACACCTGGCCGCGGCTCATTTCCGCACTGATGGACGGCAACGACCTGACTGCGGACAACACGGCCTGGGCCATGGACACCATCATGTCGGGTGAGGCGACGCCTGCACAGATCGCCGGATTCCTGGTGGCACTGCGTGCCAAAGGGGAGACGGTAGATGAGATTGCCGGCCTGGTGGAGGCCATGGTCGCCCATGCGAACCCCATTGCCATCTCGGGCGAGAAGCTCGACATCGTAGGCACGGGCGGCGACCAGCTGAACACTGTGAACATCTCCACCATGGCTGCGCTTGTCTGCGCCGGAGCCGGGGCGAAAGTGGTCAAGCACGGCAACCGCGCGGCATCGTCGTCGTCGGGTTCGGCTGATGTGCTGGAAGCCCTTGGTGTCCGGCTGGACCTGCCCATCGCGGATGTGGCACGCAACGCTGAAGAGGCCGGAATCACTTTCTGCTTTGCCCAGGTTTTCCATCCGTCGTTCCGCCACACCGCCGTTCCGCGCCGGGAACTTGCCATCCCGACGGCGTTCAACTTCCTCGGACCGCTGACGAACCCGGCGCGGGTGCAGGCCTCTGCCGTTGGAGTTGCCAACGCGCGGATGGCGCCGCTGGTGGCCGGGGTACTGGCCAAGCGCGGCAGCCGGGGGCTCGTCTTCCGGGGAAGCGACGGCCTGGACGAGCTGACCACAACCGGTCCGTCAACTGTCTGGGAAATCCGCGGCGGCGAGGTCACCGAGCAGCTTTTTTCGCCGGCGGAGCTCGGCATCCGTCAGGCGACTGTTGAGGAACTGCGCGGCGGAGACGCCCAGGCAAATGCCGCCGTCGTCCGCCAGGTGCTGGCCGGTGCAGCCGGTCCCGCGCGCGACGCCGTACTGCTCAATGCCGCCGCCGGCCTGGTGGCCTATGACCTGGAAGCCGAGGGGACTTTGACCGAGCGCATGCGCCGGGCCCTGCACCGCGCCGCCGAGTCCATCGATTCAGGATCCGCCGCAGCAGTCCTCGACAAATGGGTCAGCCTGACGCAGGCATAGGAAATAGAAGCAAAGAAGTGGCCGGCACCGTTGTGCCGGCCACTGCTTCTCAATCACGTAGGTCCTGGCGGGGTGAGCGGCTACTCCTCGAAGCCCAGCGCAAAGGCGGCGTCGAGGTCGTGCTGGGAATACGCCCGGAAGGCAATATGGGTGGTGGTGTGCACCACGGCCGGCACCTTGGACAGCTTGTCCGCAATGACGTCCGCAAGCTCATCGTGCTGTGATACGCGGGCAACGGCGATGAGATCCCACTCTCCAGTGACGGAGTAGACCTCGCTGATGCCCGGGATGGCAGAAATCTCCTCGGCCGTTTCGGGTATTCGCGAGGCGTCTGTCTTGATCAGGACGAAGGCGGTGATCACTGGTAGCCCTTCCGGATTGTTGTGCCGTGGCGGTGCCCGGCGGGTGCGTGCTGTGCTGCCAGCCTAGTACATCAGCCTTGCCTCCGTGATCTCTGCCACCGCAGAAATCCGGCGACGAGCAGGCGGTAGCCAAGGAGGAGAACTGCGAGGCTGATAAGCGCCACGATGACGAACGGCAGCACCACTGTCTGCCCGGTGAGGGCCCGCAATGCCATACCGACGCCCACCGTTCCGAGCCAGACGGCAACGCCGGCCGGCCACAGTGCCAGCGGGCCGTGCCAGAGCCGCAGGAGGAGCCAGGCGAGTGCCGCGCCGGCGAGGAACGGCCATGCTGTAAGCAAAGCGCCTGCTAGCACGTCACCCCGTGCGTGTGCGTCGCGGCCGATTGCGGCGAAGGTGATGATCAGCAGCGCGTCCGCGGTTGCCGCGAATGCGATGACGGCGGGGGCGGAGTGCCCGGTCTTGGTCAGGTCTTCTTTGGAACGCATGCCTTTGAGCCTAGCCGTTCCGCGGAAACGTGTTGCCCCGGCCGGTTCGATCGGTGACGATTGCGGACAGGAACGCGTAACACCTACATATGGAGGATCAATGAGGCTCATCCAGGTCGCGCAGCGCGCCGAGGACCTTGACCGGGCGGCTGCGTTCTACTCGGTGTTGCTCGGCACCGCGCCGCAGGCGGTCTTTGATCCGCCGGGCCTGCTCTTCTTCGACCTCGGTGGCGTCCGGCTTCTGCTCGAGAGGGGCGCGCCGCCGTCGTTGATCTATCTGGAGGTCCCCGATATCAGGGCACTCATGCCCGAACTGGAGGCCAGGGGAGTGGAAGTGGTTGCTGCTCCGCAGGTGATCTTCAGCCACGGGGACTCAAGGCTTGGCCCGGCGGGAACCGACGAATGGATGGCCTTCATCAGGGACAGCGAAGGCAACACATTGGGACTTGTCAGCCAGTTGCCAGGCAGCGGGGCGGCCGGCAAGGGAGAAGCCCGGTAGGGGTCTACGGCGGCGGCGCAGGCCCCTCCTTTGGCTCTTCAGCGGCGTGCCGCGAAACAAACACCGGACACCTGGCGTGGTGGAGAACGGCGTGCGCTGTGGATCCGATGGTTCCTCTGATGAGACCGTGGCCCTTGCTTCCCACCACCAGAACGCTCGCATCCGTGGCCGTTTTGAGCAGACCGCGCGGAACGGACGAGTCCTGTACGAGTTCGTCACTGACGTCCAAGCCGGGAGCTAGGGCCTGCGCCGTCTGAATAGCTGAATCGAGCAACGCCCTGGATGTACTCAGGCTTTCACCTGCGGCGCCACCTGGCTTCCCGACGCTGAAGTGGATTCTGCGCACATGAACCAGCACCAGCCCAACGCCGGCGGCGGAAGCCAGAGCGCAGGCATCCGCCAGGGCCCCCGTGTTGCCGGGATGCTCCACCCCGACGACCACAGGACCCCCGGGGTTGTCCTCAGACCGGATTACCGCGACCGGGCAGTTTGAAGTGGCAGCCAGTTCCAGGCTGACGGAGCCCACGAGAAGTCCCATGAACCCGCCGATGCCCCGGCTACCGATCACCAGCATTGTGGCCCCCGCCGCCGCCCTTCGCAGGTGCTCCGCGGGCCAGCCGTAGAGCAGGCTGGTACGGATCTTCACCTGCGGGGCGGCAGATGTTGCATGATCGAGGCCCTCAGCAAGGACAGCCTCCGAATAGTGCTGCAGCCCGCTGTCTGGGATGCCTTCGACCGGACCAAGGTCATGCGTCAGGAGTGGCCACAGGGAACAATGCACGAGATGAAGCTCACAGTGGCGCAGGTCAGCCTGGTGTGCAGCCCAGCGCACGGCCCGGCCTGCTTCAACGGATCCGTCGTAGCCGACCACGATGCTCTGAGTGCTAGGCATCGTCTTGCCCTGGAGGGATGGGGCCGGACGCCGGAGCCGGCTGAGCCAACAATCCCGGCGGCAGTTCCGTGCCATGCGCAATCAGCACCGAGCACTTTGCGTGTTCGGCCACCGTGGCGCTGACGGCGCCGAGCAGGAGGCCTTCAAATCCGCCGTGGCCGCGGCTGCCCAGGATGAGCAGTTGCGCACGACTGCTTTCCTCCACGAGCACCTTGGCGGCGGGTCCCTGCCTGATCACCACTTCAACATCGACGGCGGCCTTTGAGCCCAGCGCCTCGGTAACAGTCTGCGCACAGACCTTCCGCGCTTCCTCATCCGGCTCCCAGACAATCGGCTCAAAGGTTCCGAAGGCAATGTGGAACTGCCAGGCGGCCACGGCGACGATCCTGGCCGAGAGCAAGGGTGCGAGAGCGGATGCCCAGCGCAAAGCCAGGATGGATGAAGGACTCCCGTCGACCCCGACGACAATTGCGGCTTTAGGCTGGCCCTCCGGCGGGTTCATAATGCCGAGGCTACACACCTTCGCGGCGTGGGCACAGACCGGCAGAAAAAATCATCAGGTCGCTTCGATCACTTCTATCAGCTTCTGGAGCTGGGCAACCTCAGACTCGAGCGAGGAGGGAGTAGACCTCATGTGCGGGTCGGTTGATGGTGATCTCGTTCTCGGCGTGAGTCATCCTGTTCCTCTCGGCTGAGCGTTCGTTTGTGTAACGCTCGCCACAGGCGGCGCTGTAATTCATGACCTTACGGGACAGCTGGTTCCGATGTGTTGGCCGCGCATGAAACGGGGGAGCAGTAGCGATCCGCGGCGGACCGGCCTAGCATAATTCGCGTGGCAGGAGCCGCCCGACTACAGGAGATCGCCATGACAACGCTGTCAGATCGCCCAAACACCGCGCTGATGGTCCTCGACGTCCAGGTGGGCGTTGTGGCCGAGGCCCACCAGCGCGACGCGGTAGTCGCCAACATCGGCACGCTCATAGACAAGGCCCGCCAGGAGGGCGTCACGATCGTGTGGCTCCAGCATTCGGACCAGCACCTGGCGAAGGGGAGTGATGCCTGGGAGTGCGTTCCTGAACTGGTTCGCCGGGATTCGGAACCGTTGGTGCACAAGACGTTCAGCGACTCCTTCGAGGACACCGACCTGGAGGAAGTGTTGTCCAAGGCTGGGGTCGGCCGCCTGGTCGTGGCCGGTGCGCAGACGGATGAATGCATCCGGTCCACGATCCACGGCGCCCTCGTGCGTGGCTATGACGTGACGCTGGTCGGTGACGCGCACACTACGGAGGACCAGAGCGCCTGGGGCGCTCCGCCGCCGGACCAGGTCATCGCACACACGAATCTTTACTGGAAGTATCAGACGGCGCCCGGCCGCACCGCCGGCGTCACTGAGACGCAGGATGTGACGTTCAGCCCTTGAACCGACTTCGCAGCCGTGGACCCGAGACTATACGCTGTCGGCGATGGCATCCGCGGCGGCGACAACGGCGGTGTTCAGCTGGCCTGAGTAGGAAAGCACGCTGATTCCCAGAGGGATGTTGCCCCGCACCACACCGATCTGGAACAGCTCGCGCAGCTGGCCGCCCGGCGAAGTAAACAGGCGCCGGTGAGCCCGGCAGGTGCTCAGCAGAAGATTCACCAGCCGCTGGTGAAACATCGAACGGACCATCCATCGCTGCAGAAGGCGGCCGCCCGGTTGGTAGGGCGAATGCGGGCGCTGGGAGTTGGCGAAGTCAGATGACATGGGGCCGGGAGCCGGTGGGTCCTTCAGATCTGTGGCGATGATGCAGACCGTGAAGGTCCCGAGCGATGGACTGGCCCCACTCCTCCATGCTTGGCCAGTCCCGGTAGTCGCCGAAAAGGCCCCCGGCTGCCCGGAACCAGAATTGACCCCACCGGGGAAGCAGGTCAGGGCTGCCCACTCCTGAGAAAACGCGGTGACCACGTGGCATGAGAATGCCTGCGCTTGGAAGGAACCGGCACGAGTCTCGGCGAGCCGACCATCGGCTGCGGTTAGGAAGATCGGCGAGCGCTTGTCAGTCTGAGTTGACAACTGACGCTTGTCAATTCAGACTGACAGCATGAATGCTGATCAACTGTCCGCTCATATTCATTCAGTGGACCCGGTCGTCGGACTACGCGCCGTCGGCGCCCTTCGTCGCTTGGCAGAACAGGTCGAAGCCGTTCAGGTAAGAGTTGCCCGACAACAGGGGTGGACCTGGGAGCAAATCGGTGACGCCTTGGGCGTCTCGCGGCAGTCAGTACACGCCAAATACCGAGAGTGAGATGAACCATGTTTGAACGGTTTGCCGACGAAGCCCGCCAGATCGTTGGCTTTGCAATGGAGGAAGCCCGTTCCAGCGGCGACAAGCGACTGGGCACGGAACACCTGGTGCTGGGAGCGCTTCAGTTCTCCGGCCCGGCCGGCATTCTTGGGGTTACTCTCGATGACGCAAGGGCCGCGGCTTTAAAGCTTGACCAAGCAGCACTCGCGTCAATCGGAATAGACGCCCGGGGCTTTGAGCGGGCAATTACGCCTGGCCGAGGAAAGAAGCCACCTTTCAGCTCGGGTGCGCGGTCGGTTATGGAGGGCATGCTTCGGTACGCCATCGAGCAGAAGTCACGACAGATCACCACTGCGAATCTTCTGCTGGCACTTCTGGACCGCGAAGAACATGATCCTGCGGCCGCGCTCCTTAGCGAGTTGGGCGTCGACAAGGCCGAGGTCCGGCGCAGGGTCCTTTCCTCCTGATCCCGAGCTGGTTTCCGTGCCGTCGATCATTGTAGGCAAGCACGCCGAAGGCGACTGGCCACACATGGCACGGGGAGAGGCCTCCGTGTCCTATTCTGCAATCGAATCAAGGCGGGCCTCGGTGGAGCATCACGGCCAGCAGCCCGGCCACTTCGCCGTCCTCCGGCATGAGGGCGCGGATCAGGCGGGTGAGCCGGATCGCCTCGGCGGATCCTGGCCTTCGCGCGGGTGATCCGCTGCCCCCCATGGTGCTCTCCTGCGCGAGGAAGGCCCGCGCGATCTCGGGCGTGGTCGCGGTGGGCCTGGGTGATCGCCTCCCTGACGTCGACCACGCTCACAGGAACGACCGCACCTCGACCCTACGGTTGCAGGCGTTCGACCCCTCGGCGGCGATCTCGAGCGCCACGTCGAGATCGGGCGCCGTCGAACTTACTACTGGCGACGCGGCATATTCTTTGTCGAACCAATCGGTGCACTAAGTGCCGGCCTGCCTCGTCCGTTTCCATCCATCCGGGCCTCCGGATACGGGAACAATGGCGCAGTGGTATACGTTGCAGTCTCGTCAGACAAGTACGTCATAGAAAACGTCAGAAATGAGAATCACTTAAGTGGCAACCGATTACGACGAAGTCCGTTCCGACGTCAAGGAATCTCAGGACCGTTCTCTGGAGGCATTGCAGTCCGCGAATGCCCCGGATGCCCGCAGCGTCGTCAGCGAACTGGATGAAGCCGATGCACTGGACGAGGGCCTGACCCCGGGCGGAGAGATTGTCGCCGAGGAGCTCATCGTTCAGGTCATTCCTCAGGCCGCGGACGAGTTCACCTGCTATTCCTGTTTCCTGGTCCGGCACCGGTCCCAACTCGCGCGCGAGAGCAACGGCCACTCATACTGCATCGAGTGCGAAGGGTAAAGGCGGTCGTTTGCGCGACCTTAGCTCTCGGTGCGGTAAATGTGATATCCCAACCGCCGGCCGTAGAGCTCTTTGCTCCTGTGCAAAAAAGTCGCTAAAGAGTCGAGTTCCTGGCTGAACGACTCCATTTTCGGGCTGGGCTTCGTCTCAGACTCTTCCTGGCAGGCAGATGGTGAGACCATGCGCAGGTCCGGAGTTCTTCCAGCGTGACGGGCCCGATCCGGGCCTGGGTCATATCGAGGTCCGAGGTCATACAGCCATGAGCAAGTTGGCGCGCTTCGTCACGTCATACAGGCTCTGGACGCTTTTGGAAGTCACATGGCCCCGGCGGCAACCTGGGCTTTTGCGCAGTCGAGGTCCACCGGGAGCCGGTGCCGTCAGCGCTTGTCGCGGTCGTTGAATTCTTCGTCCAGTTCGTAGTGGCGGAATTCCGTTTCAGGGTCTGGTTCGCCGTCAACCACGACTTCGTGGTCGAGCTGGCGTTGGACCTGACTGTCCAGGACCTGTAGTTCGTGGTCCAGGACCTTGCCCAGATCCTCCGGGAACTCGTCTTCCGGAGTGAGGTGCAGCTTTTCGATCATTGAGTCCGCCATGCTTTCATACTGTGCCTTGTTTTGTTCAGTGTAGCTGTGATGAACAGAAGGCGTGTCCGCCCCTTCTGTTGGCATAGCTACGCACGGTTCGGATTCCGTGCCCCCGCGCTTTCGACTGCTCAGCGTCTCCGCCCGCGTCCATCTCTCGACCTGCCGTCCGCTCGTCGCTAATGTGGCACGCAGTGATATCGATTCCGGGCTATCCCGATCGACGCACAGGCAGAGGCGGCATCTGGTCGCCGTTCACGCGAAGGAGCGCACCATGGGAATCCTCTCAGTCGATCTGTTCATCACCCTCGACGGCGTGTACCAGGCGCCGGGCGGCCCCGACGAGGACCGCGAGGGCGGCTTCGAGTTCGGTGGCTGGCAGGCAGCGTATTCCGACGACGAGACCGGCGAGGCGATCGTCGCCGGCATCAACCGCATGGACGCACTGTTGCTCGGACGCAAAACCTACGACATCTTCGCGGCGTTCTGGCCCACCCGGGGCAACGACGACCCGATCGCGGTGACGTTCAACGCCTTGCCAAAGTTCGTCGTGTCGCGCTCCCTGACCGACCCGGCATGGGACGGAACCACAGCGCTGTCGGATGTCGCGGAGGTGGCCGCGCTGAAAGACCGGTTCGACGACATCCACGTCATCGGCAGCGGAGGCCTCGCAGGGTCGCTGCTCGAGGCCGACCTCGTCGACCGGCTGAACCTCTTCCTCTACCCCCTCACTTTCGGATCGGGTAAGCGGCTGTTCGCCGACGGCACCGGCGTGCCGGCGGCATTCCGCGTCGCGCAGCCGCCGCGGGCGTTCCCCAAAGGCGCGATCTCGCTCGCATACGAGCGCGCGGGCGCGCCGATCACGGGCATCGACATCAGCCAAGGGTAGCGGCGCCCAGCCCTCGGGCAGGTGTCGCGCCCTCGGCATCCGCTAAGCCATGGCCTGTTGCATGCTTATGCGCATAGCAAAGGCGTCTACCGCCCGTCCTCGAACCGGTGAGACGGGCAGCATGCAGTTGGCAGAACGAGCAGACCATAATCTGCGGGCAAGCCAAGCCGCAGGTCTCCTGATCGGGCGTTACCATTCAGCGGACTGGCTCTGGGGAACGGTCGTTCATGCGAGAACGCCGTGTTTGATGCGAATCGGCCCTTTCGCGTAACAGCAGTTTCCGGAGCCTGCCGGCTGTTAGGCGAGAATGAACCGCATGACCCTTACGACGTTCGCCCTCATCCGCCATGGCCAGACTGACAGGAATGCGCAGCGCCGGCTGCAGGGATCCAGCGATATTCCGCTCAACGGCATCGGCCGCGGCCAGGCGTCCAACGCGGCAAAGTAGAAATCAGACCCTACTCTGAGCAGCTTTGGTTGGCCGACCTGGCGTCCGGTTGAGGTGCGCCGTAACTGGAACGCAATACCGGGACTGGACTCGTTCAGGTCAGGGGCGACTGGTGGCGGTGCGCGTGAGTGTTGTTCTCGATGTGGCAGGAAACGTATGCCGGTGGCGCGACCTGTACAGCTACTCCGGCACCCGCGGCATCGCCGTGATCTTCTCCAATCCTGGGCACCGTGAATTCTCGGGCCGGCTAGTCATCCATCTGCGGCAGGCCGGGTCTATATCAAGGGCGTGATCGTCAGGCTCTCGAGTGTTGCCGAGCCGCCGTGGGCGTAGATGGAGACTCCGGTGCTTGTTTTGTCCGGGAAGATCAGGTCGGTGAGCACCAGCTCGCCGTGTTGGGCGAAGACCTCAACAGAGCAGTGGTCGACGTAGATCTTCAGCCTGTATCGGCCGTCCAAGGCGTTGATGGGCGCGGTGTCGACGGAAGGGAATCCATCATGGAAGCCCGTGTCACCCGAGGCGGTCCGGTCAAGGATGAGGCGGCCCTGGGCGGGGTTGATGCCGATTCGGGTTCCTTCCGTGCCGCTCCCACGAACGATGAGGCCGAATTCCTCGGCCGTCCCGGTCGTAAAGTCGGCTTCGATGAGCTGAACCGTGCCCGTGGCGGCGGGGATCGGGCGTGTTTCCCCGGCCAAATGGATGGGGCCGGACTGAACTGCCGGCACCTCACCGCGGCAGACGGCTTCCTCGACGACATTCTGGACTAATCTGGTGCGGCCGCCAACGGTGGCCAGGGAGAGTTCCCGGGGCAGAGACATGGGACTGCGCCAGGGTGACGTCGGGATCTGATTGGCATAGTCCCAGTTGTTCATCCAGCCGATCATGATACGCCTGCCGTCGGGGGCGTCGCTGAAGGAGACGGCGGCGTAATAGTCCCGTCCCCAGTCCAGCCAGTGGTACTCCTGAAGGCGGTCGGGGTCTTGCGCCCCGCTGGTGATGGTGGAGTCGGAGGTGAATGTGACGCCGTCGAAGTCTCCTGTGAAGTACTGCCCGGCTGAACCGCCGTTCGGGCCACCGGGGTTCAGATTCACCGTCAGAACCCATTTCAGCTCCTGTGGATTGCCGTCGACCGGCAGGGCAAAGAGGTCCGGACATTCCCAGATGCCGCCGGTGGCGTTGGCGGGGCCGAAATCGCTGAGGTGTTCCCAGGTTTTCAGGTCCTCGGACTTGTAGAGGACTACTTTGTAGTCTTCGGCTTCGACGGCCGCCATCACCCAGTAGGAGACGGCCCCGCCGTCGTAGCGGAAAACTTTTGGGTCACGGAAGTTGGCCGAGTTACGGGTGAGCACGGGATTGCCCGCGTATTTTTCCCACGTGAAGCCGCCGTCCAAACTGTAGGCCAGTGACTGCGCCTGGACGCCGTGCAACGGCGAGGCATTCTTGTAGGCGCTGGTGTAGACGGCTACCAGCGGGGGCGCCGTTGCGGTGCCGAACCCGCTGCTGTTTTGGCTGTCGAATACTATGCTGCCGGAGAAGATGTCCTCCTGCTCGTCGCAGGCAATCGCGACAGGCTGTTCGGTCCAGGCGGAGAGGTTTTCCGAGGTCGCGTGGCCCCAGGACATGTTTCCCCAGGTGTTTCCGAAGGGATTGTTTTGATAGTAGAGGTGGTACACGCCTTGATGGTGGATCAGCCCGTTGGGATCATTGAGCCAGGTGTTTCGGGCCGTGTAATGCAGGGCGGGCCGGAAGGTTTCAGGGTGTGTGGTGGTCACGGCCGTCATGGGAGGTGTCTCGTTTCAGGTTCGGGATGAGGCAAGGAAAGGGCCTGGATCGTGCGGTGATCGGCAGGTTTGCGGCGGTGCTGGGGCCCGAGTCGTGGTTAGTGGTCAGCTGACCAGGCTTGCCCGCACTTCGGACGCGGAGGGGACGCTGATTTCCGTGTCGCGTTGAGGTCAGGAACCCGCTCGAAACATCCAGACGGGCGGGTCCGTAGGCCACATTGGCCGGTGAGCCCCCGGGGTGTTCGGTAACGCCTTCCCCTGTGTGGACCGCGTCGATGAGTGCTTCACCGACAACGATCACCTCGGGTGCGCCGGAGAGTGCGGCAGCGGGTTTCATCATGGGATTCTTTCCTGGGTTTCGGGCAGCCTGCAGCGAAGCTGTTTGGGTCTTGGTTGCGCGGAGAAAGCGGCCGGTCGGTGGCGGGCTGGGGGCGGTCAGGCGGCAGATTCTGGCACTTTGAGCGCCCAATGGGATTCGCTGAGGGTGACACGTTCGCCGCTTCCCCGGTTGGCGTTCCGTTCCGTGGCATCCCTCTTCGGCGGGCGGACGGTCTGGGTCCTGCGGGCGTCGGGGACGGCGGAGAGCAGCAACTGTGTGTACGGGTGATGGGGGGCGGCCATCAGCTCGATGCTCTCACCGCCCTCGACCAGATCCCCGGCGCACATCACCAGGGTTGTGTCCGCGATGTAGCGTGCGGATGCGAGGTCGTGGGTGATGTAGAGCATGGACACGCCCCGTTCATCGCGGAGTTTGCGCATCAGATTGAGAATTCCGATGCGGACCGAGACGTCGAGCATTGAGGTGGGTTCGTCGGCCAGTATGATTTCCGGTTCCACGGCCAGGGCTCTGGCGATGGCGACACGCTGCCGTTGTCCGCCGGACAGCTGGTGGGGGTAGCGGTCCAGCATCTGCTCGCCCAGGCCGACCGTTGCCATGAGTTCACGCAATTTGAGTTTGAGGGCCTTCGGGCTGTCGTTTTCTCCGTGAAGCTGTAGCGGACGTGTCAGGAAGTGCTCGATGCGGTGTGCCGGGTTGAGGGATCCGAAGGGGTCCTGGAAGACCATCTGGACCTTGCTCCGGTATTTCATTGATGCCTTGCGCCGTTCGGTGGCAAAGATGTCTTGTCCGTCGATGATGAGTTGGCCGCCGGTGGGCTGCTCAAGGCGGGCGAGAATGCGGGCGATGGTGCTTTTTCCGCTGCCGGATTCCCCGACAAGTGCCACAATCTCGCCGTGGTTGATGTCAAAGGAGACGTCGTTTACCGCGCGTACGGTCGAACGGAAGGGAAAGCTTCCCAGATGATAGTCCTTGCTCAGGTTGCGTACCTGGACCAAGGGCTCGGTCGCCCTTTCGGGGCGGGATGAGGTGCTGTGTGCGGGGCTCATCGGCGTGACCTTTCGCGGGGGACGACGTATTCGGGTAGGAGTAGGCACGCTGCGTCGTGGTTTTCGGCTTTTGGAAGGAGCGGTGGCGCGACGGTGCGGCACGCGTCGACAGCGAGCGGGCACCGGGGGTGGAAGCGGCAGCCGGTGGGAGGGTGGGCCATGTTCGGCGGGGCGTCCGGGATGCCTGTCAACTCAACTCTCGGGCCGGTCAGCGGCGGAAACGCTCCCATGAGGGCGTTGGTGTAGGGGTGAAGCGGGTTCTCCAGCATGTCCTTGGAGGGAGCGACCTCGACCAGCTTTCCCGCATACATCACGGCCATGCGGTGGGAGAGCTCGACCATGAGTGAGATGTCGTGGGTGATGAACAGAATGGAAAACCCCAGCCGCTGCTGAAGTTCTTTGATCTGGTGCATGATGTCCTGCTGAACCACCACGTCCAGGGCCGTGGTGGGTTCGTCCATGATGAGAAGGGAGGGTTTGAGCGCCAGCGCGATCGCGATCACTGCCCGCTGGCGCATTCCGCCGGAGAGCTGGTGCGGGTAGGACTTGAGGCGGTCGGGGCTGATGTCGACAAGTTTCAGCAGCTCCGCGGCACGTTCGCGGGCGGCTTTCTTGGGCATCCTTTCATGCGTGGTGAAGACGTCGACGATCTGATCTCCGATGGTCATGACGGGGTTCAGGGAGTTCATCGCGCTTTGGAAGACCATCGCCACGTCGCGCCAGCGGGTGCGTCGCAGTTCTTCTTCGCCCAGGTCCAGGAGATTCTTTCCGTTGAGCTCGATGGAGCCGCCTGTGATTTTTGCCGGGGTCTGCAGGAGCCGCATGACCGCGTTTGCGATGGTGGACTTGCCGCAGCCTGATTCACCGGCGAGGCCGAACACTTCTCCTGCGCCGATGTCGAAGCTGACACCATCGACGGCGGTAACGTTTCCGATTTCTGCCGTGTATTGGACCTGCAGGTTTTTCACGCTCAGCACGGGAGCGGCGGCGGTCCGGCCGATGTTTCCCCGGTCCTGTTCAGTTAGGGTTTCCATCTGTCAGCCTTTCTTTTCCACGCGCAGGCGGGGGTTGGTGATTTCATCAACGGCGTAGTTGATCAGGGCCAGGGCAAATGCGACGACGGCGATGGCTACGCCCGAGGGCAGGAGCACCCACCAGTCGCCGGTCATCAGGGCGCCGTCGTTGTTTGCCCAATAGAGGTTGGTTCCCCAGCTGACCGAGCCGGTATCGCCGAGCCCCAGGAACTCCAGGCCTGCCTGGGCGCCGATGCCGTAAATGACGCAGCCGAGCAGGGTGCTCATGACGATGGAGGCCATGTTGGGCAGGATTTCCCGGAACATGATGCGCCAGGCTTTCTCACCGGTCACCACGGCCGCGGCGACGAAGTCCTTGCTGCGCAGAGACAGTGCCTGGGAGCGGAGCACACGAGCGCTGCCGGCCCAGCCGGTGATGACCAGGACGATGACGACAGTGGCGGGGCCCGGCGGCAGGAAGGCGGCGAGGACCACCAGGAGTGGAAGTCCGGGGATGAGCAGGAAAATGTTGGTCAGCAGCGAGAGTAGTTCGTCGATGGCCTTGCCGAAGTACGCGGAGGCGATGCCGACGAGGCAGCCGATGAAGGTCGCCGCTATGCCCACGATGAATCCGACCGTCAGTGAGCTTCGCGATCCCCACAGGGTCAAAGCGAGCACGTCCTGGCCTTTGGAGGTGGTTCCGAGCAGGTGGGCCGCGGATGGCGCCAGGGATGCTTCGGGGCCGAAGTCGGAGGGGTTTCCCGGGGCCAGGAGGGGTGCCAGCAGTGCCAGGAGGGCAAATACGACCAGGACGGCCAGCCCGAAGAGGGCCTTCTTGTTCGTGAGGATGCCGTGGACGAACCCTCCGTGGGCAAGTCGTCCGGGGACCGGAGGTTCCGGTACTTGAACGGTGGGGTTGCCGGCCGTGGTGGTCGCGGTAGGTGTTGAGTTTGTAAGTGACATGGGGGACCTGTTTCTAGCTGACCCGGACCCGGGGGTCCAGCCGTACGTAAATGATGTCGACCAGGAAGTTAGCTGCCAGCACGGCGGCGGTGATGGTCAGGAAGATGCCTTGGGTCAGCGGGTAGTCCAGCGCCTGGACGGAGGTCAGGAGCTGGTAGCCGATGCCCGGGTACGCGAACACGGTTTCGGTGAGGAGAGCGCCGCCGACGACGAAGCCAAGGGACATGCCGAACGACGTCACTGAGGGCAGCATGGCGTTGCGCGCCGCGTACTGGAACATGATCCGTGCCGGACGGAGTCCCTTGGCCCGAGCCATCGTGATGTAGTCCTCAGCGGTGGTGGCGATCATCGTGTTGCGCATCCCCAGCATCCAGCCGCCGATGGAGACCAGGACAATGGTCAGGGCCGGGAGGATGAGGTGAGCGGCTACGTCGCCGATGTATTCGAAGGAGAACGAGGCGCTGAGCCCCGTGGAGAAGGCATGGCTCAGAGGCAGCCAGCCCAGGGTTATCCCAAACAGATATAGAGCGGCCATGGCCAGCCAAAAGTAGGGAAATGATCCGACGAAAATCAGCAGCGGAGGAAAGACGGAATCCAGGAACTTTCCGCGCCGCCATGCTGCCAGGACGCCGAGGAAATTGCCCAGAATGACGGCAATAACCAGGGAGGTGCCGCCGAGCAGGAGGGTCCATCCGATCTGTGAGCCGATCACCTCCGAAACGGGGGAGGGGAACCGGGACAGCGAGATGCCCATGTCCCCACGGAAGATGTTGCCGATGTAGGCGAGGTACTGTTCCCAGAGGGGCCGGTCGTCCAGACCGAAGAGCCGGCGGAGCGCATCCACCTGGTCCGGGCGCATCTGAGACTGGACTTGGGAGAACATTCTGCTGACGGGGTCCCCGGGCATCAGCCGCGGGAGGAAGAAATTAAGGGTGATGCAGGCCCAGAAGGCGATTACGTAGAACCCCAGGCGGCGGAGGAGGAATACCATGATTCCGCTTCTTTCTTGATGATTGTTGCGCCGCCCGGGGATCGGTCCGGGTCCGGCAGGTGGTAACGGTGCGGTGCGTGTGTGCAGCGGCTTTGGTGGCTGTTCGGAGCCGGTGGCCCCGAACAGCCACGTGATGCCTACTGGGCCGGCTTGAGTGAGGTCAGAACCAGCACTGTGGTGGCCGAGCGGGCCGAAAGAGTTGCATACGGGTTATCGTTGCTGGGCCAGCCCGTGAATCGCTGGTCGGTGTAGGCGCCCCACGCCGGACCGGAAAACAGCGGGATCACCGGGGCCACGTCATTGAAGCGTGCCTCCAGGGAGTCAATGAGGGTCTTCTGCGCTGCCGGGTCTGCCGTTGCCGCCAGCTTGTCGAGCGTTGCGGTCGCTTCCGCGTCGCCGAACCGGTGGTAGTTTTCGTTGGCTTTTTTGCCGACCGGCACAACAACCTTCTGTGACATTACGCCGCGGTAGAACTCGAAGGGCGTCGCGGCGGAGTTGCTCCAGACGATGCCGCTGTCGAAGGATCCGTCAGTGTACCCGGAGACGACCTGGGACCAGTCAGGGGAGTTGACCTCGACCTTCACACCGAGTTTTTCCATGTTCTTGGAGATGATCTGACCGACGGAGAGCCAGTCCGAAGATGCCGAGCCGACAGAGAACTTGAACTGGAACGGCTTGCCGTCCTTGAGGGTGCGGATACCGTCGGTTCCCTTTTTGTAGCCGGCGGCATCGAGCATCTGGTTGGCTTTGTCCGCGTTCAGCTTCGTCCAGTCGCACTTCTCGACGATGCTCTGGTCGCGCCAGCTGTTGTAGGCGTCGCTGAGGCCGGTGCAGTCGGCCGGGTGGGTGTAGCCTGACATGCCCAGGCTGGCGACCTGATCGCGGTCCACGGCCATGCTGAGTGCTTTGCGTACGACTGGATCGTTAAAGGGAGCCTTGGTGGTGTTCAGCTGCCAGTTGATCGTGCCCCCGGTGGTGGGGTACCAGAAGTGGCGGTGCGCCTGGTCCTTGTCGATGAAGGTTTTCTGCACGTTGGGGATGAACTGGTCGCTCCAGTCCACGTCGCCGTTCTGCAGGGCGAGGTTGGCCCCGGAGTTGCCGGCGAATGCCAGCATCCTGATCCCGGTAAGCTGCTGCTTTTCCGGCTGCCAGTAATTGGGGTTCTTATCAAGTTCGAATGACTGTGTCTGGAAATGGGAGACCTGTGTGTAGGGGCCGGTGCCCACCGGGTTGTCGTTGGTGGCCTTTGCCGGGTCCGCGATCTTGGACCAGACATGCTTCGGGGCGATGACCTGCTGGCCGACTTCGTAAAGTCCGGGTGCGTAGGGCTTATTGAAATCGAAGCGGACGGTGTGTGCGTCGACGGCGGAGACCTTGGCCAGGTAGTCGAATCCGCCTTGGATCTTTTTCTGGAGTTCAAAGGTGTACACAACGTCGTCGGCGGTCAGAGGCTGTCCGTCTGACCACTTAACCCCGTCGCGGAGGGTGAATGTCACTCCCTTGCCGTCTTTGTCTGCTTTCCACGATGCCCCGAGCCAGGGTACGGGTTCGCCCTTGACAGGGTTGACGATCAGCAGGGGCTCAAAGACCGACTGCTGCGTCATCGGAAGCGCGTTCGGGGAGAACGGGTTGAAGTTGCTGGTGAACGTTGCGGTGTCCTCCCGGGGGATTGTCAGGAGCCCGTTGGAGGAGCCTCCACCTTTTGCTGCGCCTCCAGATGTGTTTCCGGCGCTGCAGCCGGTCAGAGCCAGCGCGCCGATCGCCAGTGTGGCTGCAACAACCGACAGCGACCTTTTGGGATGGATTTTGGGCATGAGGGAACTCGATTCGTCAGTGAAATGGAGATGGGGTTAGCGGATGGTGGACGTCAGGACGCCGGGACCGGCAGGCGCGCGGATGTACGCTCCACCAGAGGGCATTCGATAACGTGTTGGAGCGGGGCCAGATCGCGGTTCGCTGCCAGTTTTGCCAGCAGCGCGACGCCGGTTGCGCCCATTTGCCGGAACGGCAGTGCGACGGTCGTCAGGCTCGGTCGCAGGTAGTTGGCGATAATTTCCTGGTTGTCGAAGCCAACCACGGAGATATCGTCCCCGATACGAAGCCCTCGTTCTTTGATGGCGTCGTAAGCGCCCATGGCCATACGGTCAGTGGCGCAGAAGATCGCGGTAGGCGGCAAAGCGCTGTCAAGGAGGGAGGACGCCGCGCGGTAGCCCTGATCTGCCTCGCCGTCCTCGTTAATGATCAACTTCTCATCCAGACCTATACCTGCCTGTTCAAGGGCGCGGATGTAACCGGACCGGCGGCCGATGGCTGCTGGAATGACCGGATCAAGGTTGATGAGCCCGATCCGGTCGTGTCCGGCCCCGATGAGCCTCATCGTGGCGGCGTAGCCACCCTGAGCCTCGTCAGGAATGACGGAATGGAGTTTGGCCGCCTCGTCAAAACAGTGAACCAGGACCGTCGGCACCTCGTCCGCAACAGCAGGCAACCGCACACCCCTATGCCAGCTTGTTGCATAGATCAGACCCTCGACACGGTGCTCGAGCATCGTCTCGATGGCCTGCCGGTCGGCGTCAATGCTGCAGTCAGTACTGGCGATGAGAAGGGTCTTACCCTCCCGCGCGGCCTGTTCCTGGGCGCCCCGGACGATGTTGGCGGCAAAAGGCGCGGTCACGATTTCCGTAATAAGCCCGTACAGCCTGGTCTGCTTGGACGCCAACGCTCGTGCTCCCGCGTTCGGGCGGTAGCCCAGTTCGGTCACGGCCCGGTGGACGCGGTCACGGGTTTCTTGTGGAATCCCGTTTCCCGTTCCACCATTCAGGACAAAGGAAACAGTCGTCCGGGAGACCCCGACATGGTCCGCGACATCCTGCATCGTCACTTTGGCCTGCCGTGAGTTCGTCTTCATTGACCGTCCGATGTCTAGTAACTAGGGCTGAACTTTGGATGAGAGTCTAGCTGGATCCACTGATGCGCGTTACTAACGCGCGTTAGTGGGTGTGAGATAGAACATATCCCGCGTTGGGTTGGGGTGTCAAGGAGCATGTGAGCGACCACTGTAATAAGCAGCCGCCTGAGTGCATGGCAGATCACAGCGCAGGAAGGGGACATACCGGCCCTGGGGCGCATGAAGTGGTCGCCATGGTCCAGCTACCGTACTTGTTCATGCGGCGCCGCCGAGGGCAGCAGGTCATGTCTTGCAGATTCTGCAATCGGAGCACTTCAGGTTGGCGTAATCTTCGCTATCGGTACTCACTGTGAGGGCGGCGGGTAGCGCGGCCTGACTCAGGTCAGGCGGCGGGGACCATCCAGAAACCGGCGACAGCAGCGCTGCCCGGTTCAGTGGTCATGCGAAAGGCATGTGCCGATACCGGCCCTACGTCAAGCTCCAGATTCACGCTATTTGCCTTTCCGCAATCGAGGGCCAGCTCGTGCCCCGTTCCTCCTCGGCGATCGGGCTGCGAGATGGTGAGGGATGCCTTGAGTACGCCGAGGCATGCAGCGGTTACCTTGTAGCTTCCCTTGGGTATGCCAATGACCGAGGCGCGGTACCCGTCGCCGCCCAGTCCGCCTGAGCCGCCCAAAACGACACCATCAGGTCTAGGGCCCAGGCGGATTTCCAGTTGCGCCTGGTTTCTTGCCCGGACGGCGGCGAGGTCGGGGTCGGCCTTTGGCAGGGGAGGGGGTGCTGGCCGGGAGGTGCCGGGGTGTGCGGTAGCCGGAGCCGCCTCCTCGTTCATGTATTCACAGGAACATAAAGCCACTCCAGAACTGGCTAAAACCAGTAACATCGCGATACCGCGGATCCAACATTTACCCCCAAGAGTTGACATGCCCGAAGCTTATCTCCATCCTGGCGGAGGTAAACCGTACTTTTGCACTAGTGAAGTTGCACCGGAGCCTTCCTCGGATCTTCAACCGTCCTTAGTCAAGATTGATGCGTTTCCCGTGCGGTTTCAGTCTGCGCCTCGTCAGGAGTGGGGATCGCACGGGTAGGCAATGCGGGTCTCGCTGTTTCGCCGGCCCGCCCCGGCGGGCACTTCCAGACCATCGCACCACGGGCCCCTTCTGAACCGTAGGTTGACATAATGTAGATTATCGGCGTTTCTATAATCAGCCGGAAGGGGCTGATCGGCGCAGTATCAAGTCGCGTCGTTGCACGCGTCGTGTACGCGTTGATGGCGCGACTCTAGCTTCAGCCGGTGACCAACCTGCCGACGTCGGCTGTACCGGAGTTGAGCGCGAACCTGATATGGCGTCATCCAGTCCAAGCCCAACGTGGTGTCCAAGTGCCGCAACCGGCTCATTGCAGCCGTCTGATCGAATCAGCCGGCCACGGCAACGTCGGCTTCGCCATTCCCGGGCTTCGCCAGTACCTCGGGGCCCAGGCCCAACCCTGAACCAACAAGGGTCGGGTGGATCTCCCGTATCTCACGCGCCGACGTAGGCCGCGAGGTGCTCGCCCGTCAGGGTGGAACGGGCGGCGACGAGGTCGGCCGGTGTGCCCTCAAAGACGATCCGGCCGCCGTCGTGGCCGGCTCCCGGACCGAGGTCAATGATCCAGTCGGCGTGCGCCATGACCGCCTGGTGGTGCTCGATGACGATGACCGACTTGCCGGAGTCGACGAGCCGGTCGAGCAGGCCGAGCAGGTTCTCGACGTCGGCGAGGTGGAGGCCGGTGGTCGGTTCGTCGAGCACGTAGATGTCGCCCTTTTCAGCCATTTGGGTTGCCAGCTTGACCCGCTGCCGCTCGCCGCCGGAAAGCGTCGTGAGCGGCTGGCCAAGGGTAAGGTACCCGAGCCCGACGTCCACGAGCCGGTCGAGAATCTTGTGGGCGGCCGGAGTACGTGCCTCCCCGGCCCCGAAGAACGCCGCCGCCTCGGTCATCGACATCGCCAGCACCTCGGCGATGTTGCGGCCGCCTAGCGTGTACTCCAGCACCGGCGCCTGGAACCGCTTGCCCTCGCAGTCCTCGCAGGTGGATTCGACGGTGGCCATGACGCCCAGCTCGGTGAAGATAACTCCCGCCCCGTTGCATGTGGGACAGGCGCCTTCAGAGTTAGAGCTGAACAGTGCGGGTTTCACGCCGTTGGTCTTGGCGAACGCCTTGCGGATTGGTTCGAGCAGCCCCGTGTACGTGGCCGGGTTGCTCCGACGCGAACCCTTGATCGCGCCCTGGTCGATCACCACGACACCGTCGCGGCCGGCGACCGAGCCTTGGATCAGCGAGCTCTTGCCGGAGCCGGCGACGCCCGTGAGCACACAGAGCATGCCCAGCGGGATGTCGACGTCGACGCCCCGGAGGTTGTGTGCCGACGCCCCGCGGACCTCAAGCGCGCCGGACAACGTCCGCACCGACTCCTTGAGCCTTGCCCGATCGTCGAGGTGGCGACCGGTGATGGTGTCGCTCCCGCGCAGGCCCTCGACGGTGCCCTCGAAGCACACGCTGCCACCTGCCGTGCCCGCCCCGGGGCCGAGGTCGACCACGTGGTCGGCGATGGCGATGGTCTCGGGCTTGTGTTCAACGACGAGCACGGTGTTGCCCTTGTCGCGCAGCTGCAGCAGCAGCTGGTTCATCCGCTCGATGTCGTGCGGGTGCAGGCCGATCGTCGGTTCGTCAAAGACATAGGTGATGTCCGTGAGGGACGAGCCCAGATGTCGGATCATCTTGGTGCGCTGGGCCTCTCCCCCGGACAGCGTGCCCGCCGGCCGGTCCAGCGAGAGGTAACCCAGCCCGATTTCCGCGAACGAGTCGAGCAGGTGCTGCAAGCCTTTGAGGAGCGGCGCGACCGAAGGCTCGTTGAGCCCGCGGACCCACGCGGCCAGGTCGCTGATCTGCATCTCACACAGCTCGGCGATGTTCTTGCCCTGGATCTTCGAGGACCTGGCCTCCGGGCTGAGCCGCGTGCCGTCGCACTCGGGGCAGGTCTGAAACGTGATGGCGCGCTCCACGAAGGCCCGGACGTGGGGCTGCATTGCTTCGACGTCCTTGGAGAGCATCGACTTCTGGATCTTGGGGATCAGCCCCTCGTACGTCAGGTTGATGCCCTCGACCTTGATCTTGGTCGGCTCCTTGTAGAGCAGGTCGTGCATTTCCTTTTTGGTGAACTTCGCGATGGGCTTGTCCATGTTGAAGCCGGCCCCGCTGAAGATGCGGCCGTACCAGCCGTCCATGCTGTAGCCGGGGATCGTTAGGGCACCCCCGGCGAGCGATTTGCTGTCGTCGTACAGCGCCGTGAGGTCAAAGTCAGAGACCGAGCCCATGCCCTCGCAGCGTGAACACATGCCGCCCAGGTACACGGCACCCTGCACCACACTCTTCTCGACCCGGCCACCGGCTTTCTCGGTGCTCATCACCCCGCTCGCTTTGCGCGTCGGGACGTTGAAGGAAAACGCCGTGGGCGGCCCGACGTGCGGCTGCCCGAGCCGGCTGAAGAGAATACGCAGCATCGCATTGGCGTCGGTGGCGGTGCCCACCGTCGAGCGCGGGTTCGCACCCATCCGCTCCTGGTCCACGATGATCGCCGTCGTCAGGCCTTCGAGCAGGTCGACGTCAGGCCGGGCCAGGTTCGGCATGAAGCCCTGCACGAACGCGCTGTAGGTCTCATTGATCATCCGCTGCGACTCCGCGGCGATGGTGCTGAACACCAGTGAACTCTTGCCCGAGCCGGAGACACCGGTAAACACCGTCAGCCGTCGCTTGGGAATCTCGATGCTGACGTCCTTGAGGTTGTTCTCGCGTGCGCCCTGCACGCGGATCAGGTCGTGGGTGTCGGCAATCGGCTGCGCTGGCGACTGCGTGTCCGTCTGGGTGGCCGTGATCATCGTGTCTCCATCTGTTAGCGGGCCGCCTTCGCGGTCTCCGTCGGCGTCCACTGGCTCCATCTAACCAGCCTCGAGCGGTACGCCCGGTTCACCATCGTGGGCGCGTCACCCCTCCGGGGCCCGGCACTTATCGGTCCTGAAGCAGCCCCAGGACGTTCCCGACGTAGTAGGACTCATCGGTCTGCGGCGGTACGCCGAGCAGGGCGGAGTACACCGCTTTGGCAGCCGCCAGGTCGGAAACGGGATGCAGCACCGTCTTGATTCCCTGGGTGGAAGAGCCGGTCATGGTCACTCCTGAAGTCGCGCATCGGGATTATCTGGCTCAGTCTAGCCGCGGCACGTGACCGTCGCTTCTCGATTCCTGACCGGTCTGGACATCTGATCCATGACGCACGACGGCCAGCCGGCCCATCCATTGTCTTAAGGCGTGCTCTCACTAAGAATGAACGAATGACGGTCTACGTGAGAGCACTCGAAACAGCTGTTCCGCCCACATTGCTCATCCAGACGGAAGCACGCGACGTGTTTGCTGCCCAGCCCGGCCTCACACGGCTCGGCTCACGGCTGGTTTCCACCTGCTTCGACTCAGCCGCCATCGATACCCGCTACACGGCAGTCCAGGAACTGACCATGGATTCGCAGGCGGAGAACCCGCAGTTTTTCGATCCCGCCACGGGACTGCTCCGGAGCCCCAGCACGAAGGCCCGCAACGACCTGTTCGCGAGGGAGGCCACGAAAATCTTCATCGAGGCCGCCTCTGCTGCCGTCTCCAGCTGCGCCGGGATCGATCCAGTTGACATAACTCATCTCATCACCGTTTCGTGCACGGGGTTCTTCAACCCGGGCCCGGACTACAAGATCGTCCGTGCGCTCGGTCTCAATCCTGCAGTGCAGCGCTACCACCTCGGGTTTATGGGCTGCTATGCCGCGTTCCCGGCGCTCCGGGCCGCGAAGTCCTTCTGCGAGGCGGACCCGGAGGCGGTCGTCCTCGTCGTCTGCGCCGAACTCTGCTCGCTCCACGTCCGCACCTCCAACGATCCGGACGCCATCATGGGCTCAGCTCTCTTTGCGGACGGCGCGGCAGCCGCCGTCGTCACAGCGCGCGAAGTACCCGAATCAACGCCGCTGGTGCAGCTGGACCACTTCGAAACTGTCCTCACGCCGGTAGGTGAAGACTCAATGGCCTGGAACATCGGTGATGAGGGCTTTGAAATGGTCCTCGGCAACTACGTTCCGCACATCATCGACGACCACATTGTGGGCGCCCTGGAACCGCTGCTGGCCCGCGAAAGTTCGCTCACCGGACTCCCCTACCGGGACATCACCCACTGGGCCATCCATCCGGGTGGACGCAGCATCCTGGACAAGGTGCAGTCCCGGCTGGACCTCACCGACGAGCAACTGGTCCCGGCCCGTGAGACCCTCCGGAACTTCGGCAACATGAGCAGCGCCACAGTGCTCTTCGTCCTCAGGCACATCCTCGATCTTCCGGCGCAGGAAGGCGACGAACGCATCTGCTCCATGGCCTTCGGACCCGGGCTGACGGTCGAAACCGGACTTTTCACGAAGATAAACCAACCGCTCCAAGACCCACGGCTGGCGGACGAGGCCGAATCCTCCCTGGCCTGACCGCGCCGTGGGACTACTGGGCGCGCGCGACGCCGAGGCCATCGAGGACATGGACCGGCCGGACTGCGATCCGGAACGCCTTAACCGCACGTACAGCCAGTTTGCACTCGTCAACCGCGCCGTCTCGGGCTGGCACCTCCTGTACCGCAGCAGGCTCCGGCCGCTCCTCACGCCCGCCGCACCGTCCACCATGCTGGACATCGGTTGCGGCGGCGGGGACCTGGCGCTGATGCTGGCCAAGTGGGCGGCCAGGGACGGGATTCAGCTCAACATCACGGGCATAGATCCCGACGCCCGCGCCTACCGGTTTGCAGCGAGCCGGGAACCCGTGCGGGGGGTTCAGTTCCGCCAGGCCACGAGTGCCGAGCTCGTCGCGGAGGGCAGGGCCTACGACATCGTCATTTCCAACCACGTGCTGCACCACCTCACCCCGGCCGAACTGCAGAACCTGCTCAGCGATTCCGCGGTGCTGTCCCGGCGCATCGTGCTCCACAACGATCTCCGGCGCAGCGCCCTGGCCTACGCTTTGTTTGCGGCGGGCGCGCTGCCACTGGCCGGCTCGTACATCCGCCGCGACGGCCTGACCTCCATCAGGCGCAGCTACACCGTGACGGAACTTGCCGCCGTCGTGCCTTTTGGGTGGTCAGCGGAGCCCCACTCCCCTTTCCACTGCCTGCTCACCTACATGCGGGATGCCGGCCGTGACTGATGTCCTGATCGTTGGCGGCGGCCCGGTGGGCCTCTATCTCGGCGCGCTGCTGCTGCAGCATGGAGTGGCCGTCCGCATCCTTGAAAAGCGGACCGGGCGGAACCCGCATACACGGGCCATCGGCATCCATCCCCCGGCCCTGTCCGCCCTGGACCGCATCGGCGCAGCCTCTCCGCTGATCGCCCGGGGGATCCCCATCCGCCGTGGACGCGCCGTATGGCTGGGCCAGGAAATCGCGCACATGCCGTTCGCGCCGGTGTCGGAGCGCTACCCGTTCGTCCTGGCCGTCCCGCAGCCGGTCACTGAGGCCGTCCTCGAGGCCCGGCTCCTGGAACTGGACGGCGGTGCCCTGGTTCGCGGAGCGCAGGTGACGGACATGCACGACGACGGCGGCAGGGTCACTGCCGACGCCACGGTCGCCGGCACCCGGCGGAGGTTCTCCGCCTCGCTGGCGGTGGGGGCGGACGGCGCAAATTCCACAGTGCGGCGGCTGCTGGGCGTGCCCGCTGCGGAGCGGCGATACCCGGACCACTATCTGATGGGCGACTTCCCTGACTCGAGCCCGTACGGGGAGGACGCTGCCCTGTTTCTCGAGGCCGGCGGGATCGTCGAATCCTTTCCGCTGCCGGGCGGAGTCCGCCGCTGGGTTGTCAGGCTTTCCCGGCCGCCGGACCGTCCCGACCCTCATCTGCTGGCCGGCCTCGTGGGCGACAGAACCGGTATTGCCCTGGACGCCGGCAGCAACAGCATGCTCAGCAGCTTCGGCGTCCGTTCCCGCCTGGCGGCGCGCATGGTGGCCGGGAGGACAGCCCTTATCGGAGATGCCGCCCACGAGATCAGCCCCATCGGCGGCCAGGGCATGAACCTTGGCTGGCTGGACGCGGAATCCCTGGCGCCGGTCATCCTGGCCGCCTTGCACAGCCGGCCATCCGGGGCGGACCTTCGCCGGTTCGACGCGTCGAGGCGCCGGGCCGCCGCAGGGGCGAAACGCCAGGCCGAGGTGAACATGGCGCTGGGCAGGCCGCTCCCGGACGGACTGCTGCGGATGCGGAACGCCGCGATCGCGCGGATAGGAGCGGCGCCGGCGCTGAACGCCCACGTGGCCAGACGGTTCACCATGCAATGAGAGACCCATGACCGTGCAATACAAATTCCACTTGGCGGGGAGCGCCCGCATGGCTCCCATGTCCCGGACTTCCCACTCGGTAAGTGCCGCAGGCGGCTGTGTTCTCGCCATTGCTGCGCTGCTCGGTGCCGGCGCGTGCACCCCGCAACCTGTTGAGCCCGACGGGCAACCGAGCCCAGTCGCGGGTTCCTCCGCTGCTGCGCCGCTCACCGCGATGGTGAATCAGTTCCGTGACAACTACGGGAACCAAATCATCGAGATCCAGTTGACCAACAACGGCAAGGACACTGTGACGGTGCAGTCAGCGGGCGTCGCCAGCCCGTTGTTCGCAGCGGGGATTGACTGGCACGGCTCCCCGGACGGAGTCGACCTCCCGCCCGGCCAGGGCAAGAGTCTGCCTGCGAAGTTGACGCCTGCCAGCTGCAGCCCCGGCCCCGCTCCGGATGGCAGCAAAAGCCCTGGGGTCGACATTCCGCTGCCGGTCGTGACCGTCACGCTGGTGCCCGGCTCTGCGCCGGGCCCCGCACAGCGGAACGTTCCTGCCACAGACCCCTTCGGCGTGCTGGCCCGCAACAATTCGGAGCAGTGCCTGGCCAGTGAGGTACGTGCCGTCGCCGGGATCGTCCTCGGACCGGAACTCACTGTGTCCGCCGACGGCGAGCGTGCCGCGCTTCATCTGTTCATCCGGCCCGGCGTTCCGAAGTCCTCCGGAACCGCCAGCGGGCCGGCTCCCGGTTCTCCGGCAGAGGGCGCACCGGCCCCCGGCCGCGGCGGGGCCGCCACGAGCCTGGTCATCGAGCGCATTGAGACCACAACGCTGTTGGCCGAGGATCCCGCCAGACCCTGGCCCCGGGACATCATGGTGAAAGCCGGCGGCCCGGCCGTCAATTTGGACCTGGGAGTCCGTCCCGCCCGCTGCGATCCGCACGCGGTTGCCGAGGACAAGGTGGGCACGCTCGTTCCGCTCCGCGTTGCCGTGGGTGCCCGCACAGGCCTCGTGAAAGTCGCCGCCGGGACCGCCTTGAGGGGCAAGATCTACGACTTCGTCACGGCGGCCTGCGCGCCCCATTAGGCTTTCCCCATGAACCAAGCATCTCCGCCAACCTCCTACACCCCTGACCGCATCCGGGAGACCGTGCAGGAACTGCTCGCGCTGGAAACGCTGCCGCCCATAGTCCAGGCAGGACATCCTGTCCTGAGGCAACGCTCCGCTCCGTTCGAGGGGCAGTTAAGCGCGGCCGAACTTGATCAGCTGGTTGAGGTGATGAGGAAGGTCATGCACGCGGCACCCGGTGTGGGCCTGGCGGCGCCCCAGCTGGGGATTCCGCTTCAGCTTGCCGTTCTCGAAGACCGGTTTGAGGTCGATGACGACATGGCGGCAGCGAGGGGCCGGATACCGCTTGAGTTCTTCGCCGTCCTCAACCCGGCCTACCAGCCGCTGGGAGACCGGACTGCTGCCTTTTTCGAAGGCTGCCTGTCCCTTTCCGGGCTGCAGGCCGTGGTGGAACGGCCGGAAAGTGTCCGGCTGGACTACCTGACGCCGGCAGGAGATCCGATGAGCCGGGACTTCAGCGGCTGGCAGGCGAGGATCGTCCAGCACGAGACTGACCACCTCCACGGAACGCTGTATATCGACAGGGCCCAGCTCCGCTCGCTCAGTACCAACAGTGAGTACGCGGCGCGCTGGGCCGAACCGGGCATTGGGAAGTCCCGCCAGGAGCTTGGATTTCTGCAGGGTTCCTCAATACCCGGGCTCCCAAGTGCGGGCCACCCGGACGGCCCCTAGTCCCCCACCCGCTAGTCCGCGGCTTCCTCGTTTCGCGCCTCTTGGCCTTCCGCACCACGGTTGGACTCCGTTGGCAGGTACCGTGCCCACCACGCCAGGATGTGCTCAAAGCGCTGACGGCGGTGATGAGGCGTGCCGGACCGGGACAGTTCATGGTCTTCGCCGGGGAATACCAGGAACGCCGATTCCACGCCTTGCTGCTTCAACGCAGTGAAATACCGCTGGCCCTGTTCCACCGGGCAACGGAGATCGTCCTCGCTGTGGATGACCAGGGTGGGCGTCCGGACGCCGGCGATCGTGGCCATGGGGCTTTGGGCCGCCACCTGCTCGGGTGATTCCCCGGTGTATTCGCCGCCGAAGAACCAGCCGATATCGGATGAGCCGGCGAAGCTGACCGGATCCAGGAAACCCCGCTCCACGATCGCGGCCTTGAAGCGGTGGTCCTGGCTGATGGTCCATGCGGTGAGATATCCGCCGTAGGAACCTCCCATGATCCCGAGGGCCTTGGCGTCCAGCGCGGAGAATTTGTCCAGGGTACCCTCCAGGAAGGCGAGAACGTCCTGCATGTCCACAGTGCCCATCCGCTCCTTGATGGCCCTGCCGTGCGCTTGCCCGTAGCCTGCCGAACCGCGCGGGTTGCACATCACCACCGCGTAGCCGGCCTCCGCGTAGACCTGCGCTTCGTCAAAGAGAGCCACGGTGTATTGCGCGAACGGACCGCCGTGGATGTTGAGCAGCACCGGGTGCGGGCCCTTGCCCGGCGGCATCAGCACCCAGCCGTGGACTTCGTACCCATCCGGCGACGGGAAGACCAGCTCCCGGGGCTCGATGATGCCGGCCTCCGTCCGCAGGGCGGCCGAGAAATCCGTCAGTAGCCGCAGCTGGCCGTTGCCGAGGAAGGCGACGTCGCCTTCCGTGGCGGAGTCCGTGAAGCTGATGAACAGTGACGCGCCGGCGGCGCCGGCGCCGGTGACCACCCTGTCGCCGTGGACCAGCAGGGCATGGCTACCCGTGGCGCTGAACTCAAGCAGTTCCACCGTGCCTTGGGCGTTGTTCAGGGCCAGGGCAGCGTCGCTGCCGCGGAGCTCGATCCGAGCACCAGGGGCGGCAACGTCCATGTTTTCGGCGTCACTGAGCGCCCGGGCTTCTCCGCCCGCCGCGGGCATGACGTGGAGAACGGTGTTCTTTGCGACGAAGTCCCGGCTGGAGCCGCCAAGGTCCTGGGCGGTGAAAAACAGCCACTTCCCGTCCTGCGACTCGCGGACGTCAAGAACGGTCTGGGGCCCAACGTTTGGGGCCTTGACCGGCACCGGATCACCGCCGCCGGCGGGAAGGCGGTAGATGCCGCTGACCAGGTCCTGATCGCTCGCCTCGTGCAGTTCGGCCACAAAGTAGACCGATGATCCGTCGCTGCTGAAGGATTCACCGGTGTGGTCCGTTGCCGCCGTCGTGAGTTGCCTCGCGTCCGGAAGGCCGATGGCCGCTCCTGCGTTGCCGGCGGACTGCCCGGGCCGGTCCACAGCGGTGCGCGCACCGTCCCTGAGCGCGCGGCCCGCGGGCCTAATTTCGGGCTCCCCGCCAAGTTCCGGAACATCCAGAATGAAGAGCTGCAACGGCTTGTCGCCCGTGTAGCCAACGCCGTTCATCCTGTACTTGAAGCCGGTGATGAGGCGGGCATCTTCACCGCCTGCGCTGACGCCCTCGATGGTGCCATAGCGGCCGTCGTCAGGCTCCCTTGAGCCAAAGACTATGCGCTGCGAGTCCGGTGACCAGGCGTAGGAGGAGACCCCGAGGTGCCTGTCCGTCAGGAGCTGGGGCTCTCCCCCGGCGGCTTCCACCACGTGCAGCTGCGGCTTGCCGCCGGGGGTGGCCCGCAGGAAGGCTAGGACCCGGCCGTCAGGGGAAAAGGCCGGAGCGGTGTCCCGGAAGCCGCGTGTTATTCGGCGCGCCGGTTTTTCGGGATCCTGGGGGACGTTCCACAGTTGGCCCACGTAAGCGTCGGCATCGAAGTCGGGGCGGGTGACCGACACAACGGCGCGTGAGCCGTCAGGGTGGGCGGCAGGGGCGGAGACGGACTTGAGCAGCGGCAGGTGTTCAGGCTTCACCCACGTGAGCCTAGCGTCTCGGCCGAGGCGTGTGAAACACCTCACGGTTCCCTTTCCCCACGGCTTTACCTTCTGGCGCACCCGGTCAACAGCCCTAGGATTGTCCCCATGCCATCCCGCCTGCCTGCCCTGCTGTGTCCTGTCTGCCGCGCCGGCCTCGCTCCCGTCCCGGCCGGGGCGGATGGAGGCACGGCCTCCCTCGCCCGTGCCCTCACCTGCCAAGCCGGCCACAGCTTCGACGCCGCCAGGCAGGGCTACTTCAACCTGCTGGTCGGCAAGGGAACTGCATTCGAGGCGGACACTGCTGACATGGTGGCCGCCCGCACCGCCTTTCTCGACGCCGGACATTATCGGCCGCTTGCAGATTCGGTGGCTGCCGCGGCCGTACCTGCCCTGCGCGGCCCGGAACCAACAGTCCTTGATTCCGGCACCGGAACCGGCCACTACCTGCGGGCGGTACTCGACCGCGTGGGCACAGCGGTGCCTATTGCCGCCGTCGGACTGGACATCTCAAAGTTCGCGCTCCGGCGCGCGGCACGGCTCAACCCCGAGGCCGTAAACCTGGTGAGCGACGTGTGGCAGCCGTTTCCGGTGGCGGACGCCGCCGTCGACGTCGTGACGGTGGTGTTTGCGCCGCGCAACGCCGCTGAATTCTCCCGCGTACTCAAGCCCTCCGGCCGGCTGGTTGTGGTGACGCCCCGGCGTGGGCACCTCGGCGAAATCGCCAGCCAGACGGGAATGCTCGGGATAGAGCCTGGAAAGGATGAACGGCTGGCCGACGCTCTCGCGGCCCATTTTGAACTGCTGTCCGCGCAGGACCTCGACCTAAATCTTGAGCTCTCCCCGGCTGACGTTGCCAACCTGGCCCTCATGGGCCCTGCCGGCCACCACACCGACCGCGGCGAATTGGCGGCCCGGCTGGCCCGCTTCCCAGCTCTGACCGGTGTCAGCTGTAAGTTCCGGATCAGTGTCTTTCTCCCCGCGGGGGCGGCCGATAAATAACGGCTTGGCCACGTTCTGGCGCGGGCTCGCCGGTCACCTGCCCGGCGTTGCCGGTTCGATCTAGGATGGAAGAAAGTTACTGAGGGTCTGCCCCGCAGCCCCCGGGATCAAGGGGGAACCGAATGTTCGAATGGCTAGGCGAAAACTGGTGGGCACTCTGGCTCACGGTATTTCTCGCGTTCGCAGCCGTGGAGATGCTGACCCTTGATTTGTTTTTCATCATGCTTGGCGGAGGCGCCCTGGCCGCGCTTGTGGCCGATTTCACCGGGGCTGACCTGTGGCTTCAAATCGTAGTCTTCTGCGTAGTGTCCCTGCTGATGATCGCCTTCGTCCGGCCGGTCACGCTCAAGCACCTTCACAAAGGACCCGCTGAACAGCGCACGAACATTGACCGCCTGATCGGCGAGACGGCGCTTGTCATGGAGGCCGTGTCCTCCACCGGGGGCCTGGTCAAGATCGGCGGCGATATTTGGAGTGCACGCTCCGACTCCGGTGTGCTGGCGGAAGGCCAGCGCGTGATCGTTGCCGCCATTGAAGGCGCGACGGCGGTCGTGGCACCACAGTCGGAAACCGCCATCCAGTAACCGCCGGACACATCAAGATTTCTGCTGTTTCCAAGCAGGCGGCAGCAGATATGGCGGCTGAGCCGTCAACGTACAGCTTCACTGAAAAATTGGGGAATGAAGGAGAAGTATGGATAGTCCAGGAGGATTCGCCGTCACGATCGTGATGCTGGTCCTGATCGTCTTTGTCGTCATCGTGCTGGTTCGTTCAGTGCGGATCGTGCCACAGGCCCGGGCCGGTGTTGTTGAACGTCTGGGAAAGTACCAGCGGACCCTGAACCCTGGCCTGACCATCCTGATCCCGTTCGTTGACCGGTTGCTGCCGCTGCTGGATCTTCGCGAGCAGGTGGTTTCGTTCCCGCCCCAGCCCGTGATCACGGAGGACAACCTGGTGGTGTCCATCGACACCGTGGTCTACTTCCAGGTGACGGACCCCCGCGCTGCAACGTACGAAATCGCGAACTACATCCAGGCTGTGGAGCAGCTGACCACCACGACGCTCCGGAATGTGGTGGGCGGCCTGAACCTCGAAGAGGCGCTGACGTCCCGCGACCAGATCAACGGCCAGCTCCGCGGTGTGCTGGACGAGGCCACGGGCCGCTGGGGCATCCGGGTTTCCCGGGTGGAGCTGAAGGCGATCGATCCGCCCCACTCCATCCAGGATTCGATGGAGAAGCAGATGCGGGCTGAACGTGACCGCCGTGCCGCGATCTTGACGGCCGAGGGCACCAAGCAGTCGGCCATCCTGACGGCGGAAGGCCAGCGGCAGGCGGCCATCCTCAAAGCGGAGGGTGACGCCAAGGCGGCCATCCTCCGCGCCGACGGTGAAGCCCAGGCGATCCAAAAGGTGTTTGATGCCATCCACAAGGGCAATCCGGACCAAAAGCTCCTCGCCTACCAGTACCTGCAGACGCTTCCCAAACTCGCCGAAGGTTCTTCCAACAAGCTGTGGATCATCCCCAGCGAGGTGGGCGAAGCCCTCAAGGGAATCGGCAACGCGCTGGGCGGCACCAATCCCGACCCGCGCTCCGGCGACCTGTTCGGCGCGGGTGACGACGCCGACAAACAGCCTGCATCCTAGATTGCGGAATACGAGGGAGGCACGCCGCCGGGCGGGCCTCCCTCTTCCATGGCGTAGAGGGGGCAGGCCCTTGGAGCCGCCTCCGCGTTGCTGGAGAGGCAGCAAATCCGTATAATGGGATATTTGTCCGGTCGGTTCACTCCGTTCGGAACAACATTGCTTGGCAGAGCGTTTCAATTAATGATGCTACGTAGAGCACAACGTAGTCCGGAGGCAGCTTTGAAACCTCCGGCTAGCGCGGAGCCCGCTCCGCGAACCGACCAGAGGGAGAAATCATGAGCGATCGCAGCCTGCGGGGCATGCGTCTTGGCGCCCAAAGCATGGAGACCGAATCCGGCGTGGAGCCGGCTCCGCGTCAGCGGGTTGAGTACCGGTGCGAGGACGGCGAGCAGGTCTTTGTAACCTTCTCCTCCGAAGCCGAGATCCCCCCTGTCTGGGTTTCCAAAACCGGCAAAGAAGCGCTGCTCGTTGATGGCGAACGCCCGGACACCAGCAATGAAAAGGCTGTCCGCACACACTGGGACATGCTGCTGGAGCGCCGGTCGCTTCCCGAACTTGAGCAGATCCTCGAAGACCGCCTCACCATTCTGCGTGAACGGCGGGGCGAAAGGCGCTCAGCCTAGCCCCCAGTGAAGCGCCAAAAGGCCGGATCCGCTGCGCACATGCAGCGGATCCGGCCTTTTGTGTTGCCGGCGAAAGCTGAGCCGGTTCAGCCGGGCGGAGCGGCTATGCCCGGCTGGACGCCGGCCGCCTTCCCGTCAGTTTGTTCCAGCGGGCCGTCAGGCCCCACTTCGTCACATTGATCATGGCTTCGACCACGATGTTTCCGCTCATCTTCGAGGCGCCCAGTTCACGCTCCACGAACGTGATGGGGCACTCGACGATTTTCAGGCCCATTTTGGCGACGCGCCACGCCAGGTCCACCTGGAAGCCGTAGCCCACAGACTCGATCTGGTCCAGGTTCAGCTTCTCCAGGGTGGTGCGTCGGAAGGCGCGGTAGCCGCCCGTCACGTCCCTGATCTTGACTCCCAGCATGATCCGGGAATAGGTGCTGCCGATGCGGGATATCGCCTGCCGGTACAGCGGCCAGTTAACGACGCTTCCTCCGCGTACCCAGCGGGAGCCCATCGCGAGGTCGGCACCCTGTTCCACAGCGTCCAGCAGCAGGGGCAGCTGCTCCGGCTGGTGCGATCCGTCGGCGTCCATTTCGACCAGGACGTCATAGCCGGCCTCGAGACCCCACTTGAACCCGGCAATGTAGGCTGCGCCCAGCCCTTCCTTGCCCTTGCGGTGCAGGACGTGGACCTGGTTGTCTTCGGCAGCGATACCGTCCGCCAGCTGTCCGGTGCCGTCCGGGCTGTTGTCGTCCACAACGAGGACGTCGGCTGCCGGCACCGCCGCACGCAGGCGTCCCAGTGTGATTGGGAGCGACTCCAGCTCGTTGTAGGTGGGAATGATGGTGAGGACACGCACAGGGGAGGCCTTTCCTGGATGGGAGCGGTCAGCACGCGTGGAGTGTGGCGGGGCCGCCGACTCGCAAAGCGCAACTCTCCATTATACGGGCGATACGCAGACCGTCTTTCCGCCGCTCTCTGCACACCTTGTCCTCAGCCGGGACTCCGCTGCAACTATTCTGAGTGTGCCCAGCCATGCCCGCCCTGTGCCGGACATGCCACGGGCAGGTCCACACACGCCTCGGGCCAGTTCCGGTTTACGCGGTTGCCGGTAAGGGAACTGTTTTCTGATGCGTTATGGACCCGCCCACGGGGTGCCACCGCCGCGTGTCGCCCGGTGGCTTGCGCGTCCGATTTGTCTCGCTGGTGGCCAGACAGACACCGCTCCAAATGCATCCGTCCGTTGACCCTCAATGCTACGGACTGCCGATGCCCTGTCAACCGGCACCTGACCTGCCCCTTAATGTATAGCCGCAGGTCAGGGCCGGTTTCACTGCGGGCAATCCTCCGCAAATTCACGGCTCCGTGGCGCTTTGTTGCAGTGCCGTCCGCCGCTGCAGCCCTCAGCCGCGGAAGCCCGCCGAGGAGTGCAGTTCCAGTCCGTCCCGGACGGTCTGGAGGCAGCGCGGATCGGAACCGGTGTCGAGGGCCGGAAGCAAGGGTGTGCGGGCACGCGGATCGGTGCTCCAGGACTGGACCCTGCCGTCGGCGACCTGGACCATGAGCTCCTCGACATCCCAGACCGCAAAAGTGGCAGGTGCGCCTGGCACTAACTGTCCCGCCATCGGATTGGCGTGCCTGGCTGCCCGCCAGCCGGCGCGTGTGTGGCCAAGGAAAGCTGCCCGGGCCGAGATCCGCTCGGCAGGGTTGTTGTGCTCCAGGCAAGCTCTCACCGTGGCCCAGGGCCGCAGCGGGGTGACGGGGCTGTCGCTGCCGAAACAGACAGGGACGCCGGCCGAGTAGAAGGACGCGAACGGGTTCATATGCCGCCTTCTGGCCCCAAGGCGCTGCTCATAGAGCTTGCCCGGACCGCCCCAGGCAGCGTCGAAGGCGGGCTGGACGCTCACTGTGACCGCGTACTTGCCGAGCCTCGCGATTGCCTCCGCGTCAGCCATTTCGACGTGTTCAAATCGGTGTCCCGCCGCGCGGATTCGCTGTTCTCCTACCTCCGCGGCGGCCTGCTCCAGCGCGTCCAGGGCGGCATCGAGGCCGGCGTCGCCGATCACATGGAACCCGCCCTGGATCCCCAGAACGGAACAGGCCGCCAGATGGGCAGCCGCCTCATCCGTGGAGAGGTACGCCGTTCCTCTTTCCCCCGGTGCATCCGCATACGGCTCCCGGAGGGAGGCGGTGCGAGAGCCGATTGACCCATCGATGTTCAGGTCGCCTGCCAGCCCGCGGACCGGAACCCCGAGCTCAGCCAGCAGCGCCTCGGCTTCCGCCTTCGATGAGACCAGCTGCCCCCAATACGGCAGAACCTCCGGCATTGCCGTGTCGGATTCAGCGGCAATATTCCACCCGGCTGCAAGCTGCAGGTCCAGCACGCTTCCGATGTGCGGGGCGCCCATCTCCGCCAGTGCGACATAGCCGTTCGCGGCAGCCTCTTTCAATGCACGCCGCTGATGTCCCCGAAGGGCCGCAGCGGGAAGACTCCGGGCCGCTTGCCGGGCCGCGGCGTGTGCCTGCCGCTTGACATGACCGCTGGCGGCGAAGCCGTCGAGTTCGTCGAGCCGTGCCGTGGCTGCCAGGGCCGGCGAGACAAGCGCCGAATGCGCATCGACGCGGGACAGGAAGACCGGCCGGCCCGCAGCGGCTCGTTCCAGCTCGTCCGGGCCAGGGAGGGCGGGATCTTCCCACAGCGACTCATCCCAGCCGTGACCCAGGACGGGGCCGGCCGTGGCTGCCCCCGCAACAGCGTCGAGGAGCTCCCGTGCGGAACGGACACCGCCCAGCTGCAGCGAATCGAGGGCCATGCCGGTTTCCGTCAGATGCGCATGGGAATCGACGAATCCGGGTGCCAAAAGCGCGCCGCGGAGGTCAATGACGTCCATCGAACTGTCAGCAATCGACGTAGCTGCCTGTTCCGAACCCACCCACGCGACAGTGTCACCGTCCACGAGCATGGCGGTGGCGAACGGATCGGCCGCCGTGTAGACGGAGCCGTTGCGGTACAGCGTCACTCGTGACGGGCCGGGACTGGCCTTGCCGCTGGTGGTTGCGTCGGTCATGAGGGATGGAACTCCTTGCTGCTTGTTCTGGTGTCGCAGGATGAGGTGCGGGTCAGGCCACCGTGGAGTAAGCCACGACCCCGCGCCGGACGATCTTGATGGCTTCGCTGCACAGCCTGGCAAGCCGCGGATCCAGCCCGGGGATCTTGGCCAGCTGGTCGAGCAGGTCAATCACCTGCTTGACCCAGCGCACGAAATCGCCGGCGGCCAGGTCAGTGCCGCTGAGGACTTCCTGAAGGTGCCGCCCGCGGGCCCACTTGTACATGGGCCAGACCAGCCCAAGCTCGGGCTCACCGGTCAGGGGCAGCTTGTTCTGCTCCTCCACGTCCTCCAATGCCGACCATTCGCGGACCACGACGTCGACCGCTGTTTCCAGCGAAACGCTGGGCATGCGCGGACGCAGGCCGCGGTCTTCCCGCTTCGCCTGGTACACCAGCACGCTGGCAAGTGCGGCGACCTCCACGGCGTCGAGATCATCGAAGGCACCCTGGCGCAGTGCCTGTGAAATCAGCAGGTCCTTCTCGCCATAGATCCTGCGGAGGCGCTGGCCGTCAGCGCTGATTTGGTGCTTTCCCGGCTCTGGTGTTTCGAGGTACCCGTAAGCGGACAGGACGTCACAGACGCGGTCGAAGGTCTTGGCGATCGTGTTGGTGCGGCCCTGGATCTGGCGGATTAGCCCGTCCGTTTCCTTGCGCAGTTTCCACCACCGTTCGGACCACCGGGCGTGGTCCTCGCGTTCGCTGCAGCCGTGGCAAGGGTGTGACCGCAGGGCACGCCGAAGTTCGGCGATCTTTTTTTCCTGGTTCGGAAGCCCGGCCCCCAGCCCAAAGTCGTTGTTGCGGGGGCTGCCGAGCGCCGGGGGGCGGTTTTCACGCAGAGCATTGCGGACGGACGAGGCCAGGTCGCGCCGGGACTTGGGGACCTTCGCGTTGAAGGACTTTGGAATCCTGATCCGGGTCAGCGGGGAAATCGGGCCCTCGAGGTCATCGATGCCGATTCTGCGCAACTGATTCTCCATGGTGAGCACGGCCGGCCGGGGTTCGCGCGAGCTGTGGTCGGAGCTCAGTACCACGGCGTAGCCGGGGGCGCGGCCGGCCGGAACATTCACCACATCGCCCGGCAGGAGGCGGCTGAGCGAATCTTCGTTGAGCGACTTCCGGGCCCGGGACTTGCCGCGCGAGGCGAAGTTCTCGGCGTCGGACAATTCGCGCCTCAGCCGGGCATATTCGGTGAAGTCTCCCAGGTGGCAGGTCATGGACTTGGCGTAGCCGGCCAGCGATTCCTCCCGGCTTCTCACCTGCTTGGCCAGGCCCACCACAGACCGGTCAGCCTGGAACTGGGCGAACGAGGACTCAAGAATCTCCCTGGCCCGGGGCCGGCCAAACTGGGCAAGGAGGTTGATGCTCATGTTGTAGGTGGGCCTGAAGCTGGAGTTCAGCGGGTAGGTCCGCCGGGACGCGAGGCCCGCAACTGCCGCCGGGTCGGTGCCGGGCTGCCACAGCACCACGGCGTGGCCTTCGACGTCGATGCCGCGCCGGCCTGCCCGGCCGGTGAGCTGGGTGTACTCCCCTGCCGTGATGTCCACGTGCGCTTCGCCGTTGAACTTGTCCAGTTTCTCCAGGACCACGGACCGGGCAGGCATGTTGACGCCGAGGGCCAGTGTTTCCGTGGCGAAGACAGCTTTGACGAGTCCATCGGCAAAGAGTTTCTCGACGACTTCCTTGAACGTGGGCAGCATGCCGGCGTGGTGGGCCGCAATACCCCTGAGCAGCCCGTCCCTCCAGCTCCAAAAGCCCAGCACCTCAAGGTCGTCGGACGGGATGTCCTGACCGGCTTCGTCGACGCGCTGGGCAATGATGCGCTGTTCCCGCTCCGTGGTGAGCCACAATCCGGCCGCAACGCACTGGGACACCGCCGCGTCGCAGCCTGCCCGGGAGAAGATGAAAGTTATGGCGGGGAGCAGGTCCTGCCGGTCCAGGCTGGCAATTACCTGTGGCCGGCTGGCCTTCCGGACGGCAGTGCGGGGAGCTGCCTGCTGGGACCGGTCGTCAGCGCGCTGCCTGTGCTGCCTGCGCTGGCTGCGGCCGCCGTGCCCGAACCGGCCCTGGAAGTTCAGCTGGCTTTCCGACCGGGCCATGGACAACAGTTCAGGGTTGACTTCGAAACCGCGTTGACCGGCGTCGTCGCGACTGGGCGCTTCCGGCAGCGCCGAGGCGGCCGCCGGTTCCCCCTCGGGGGCGATTTCGTCGAAAGTGGTTTCTCCGGCGAACAGATCCACAATCTCCTTGCCCACCATCACGTGCTGCCAGAGCGGAACCGGCCGGTGCTCGGACACGATGACGTCGGTGTCCCCCCTGACGGTGTCCAGCCATGCACCGAATTCCTCGGCGTTGGAAACCGTGGCGCTGAGCGAGGCCACCTGGACTTCGCTGGGCAGGTGGATGATGACCTCCTCCCACACGGCGCCCCGGAAGCGGTCCGCAAGGTAGTGGACCTCGTCCATGACGACAAAACCTAGGTCATCCAGCGAATCGGAGTCGGCGTACAGCATGTTCCGCAGGACCTCGGTGGTCATCACCACCACCGGGGCTTCGCCGTTGATGCTGGTGTCTCCGGTCAGCAGTCCGACGCTGTCCGCACCGTATTTTTCCGCGAGCTCGGCGTACTTCTGGTTGCTCAGCGCCTTGATCGGGGTGGTGTAGAAGGCCTTCAGCCCGCGCTGCAGGGCCAGGTAGATCGCGAACTCACCCAAGATGGTCTTGCCGGCGCCGGTAGGCGCAGCCACCAGGACGCCGCGTCCCTCCTGGAGTGACCGGCAGGCCTGCCGCTGGAAGTCGTCCAGCTCAAAGTCCAGGGTTCCGGCGAAAGACCCCAGATAGGTTTTGGATTCCGCGGTCCGTTCGGCGCTGGCCCGGTAGCGTTCGGACGGCGACGGGGACCCGGTGGTGGTGGACATGCTTCAAGCCTAGCCGGGACGGAGCTAGAGATTCCTCAGCTCGCTGCCCGGAGTCGCTATATCGGCAGTGGCCTCGGTCTCAGCTGCCTGCTTGGCGGCGCGGCGGTCGCGGCGGCGGTCATTGAGGATGCAGAGGCCGATGGCGGCGAAGAAGAGCAGGAGGAGCGGCCCGGCCAGCAGGAACATGGACAGGGCATCGGCTCCCGGGGCTGCCACGGCGGCCAGGACGAAAACGAGGAAGACCGTGATGCGCCAGGCTTTGAGGATCGTTTGGCCGCGGATGATGCCCGCCATGTTCACGCCGACCAGCACCACGGGAACCAGGAAGGCGAGGCCCAGGAACAGCACCATGCGCGTGACGAAATCAACGTAGTCTCGCGCGTCGATGAGGTTGGAAAAACCGGACGGGGTGAATTGGGTCAGCGCACGCACAACCTGTGGCGTCACCATCCAGCCCACCCAGACGCCGGCCAGGAACAGCGGGACGGCAGCTGCCATGTAGCCGAGCGTGTACCGCCGCTCCTTTGACGTCAGCCCGGGCGTGATGAAGGCCCACAGCTGGTAGATCCAGATCGGGCTCGAAATGACCGCACCGATCAGCAGAGACAGCTGAAGTTTAAAGTCGAAGGGAGACGCGATGCTCGAGAAATTCACCGACGACGTGCCGCCGGTATGCTCGGCAATCCGGTCCACGGGTTCCTTGAGCGCGCTCAGCACCGGATCGTAAAGGATCCAGCCGCCAATGCCGCCAATCACCAGCCCGATCGCCGATTTGATGAGCCTGTTCTTAAGCTCATTCAGGTGGTCCATGAGAGCCATGCGGCCCTCAGGGTTGGCTTTGCGGCCCCTCGTCACTGCCACTTCAGGTCAAGCGCGGTTCGACGGCGGAACGTCTGTACCGTCAGTCGGCTCGCCGTTCGTCGTCCGGGACTGCGGGTGGTTCACCACTCGACCCTCAACCGGACCGGTGCCGTCCGGGTTTTCCGGCTTGCCGTCGTTCTTCATTTCCTTGACCTCGGACTTGATGATCCGCATGGACTGGCCGAGGCTGCGTGCCATGGCCGGAAGCTTGGGCGCGGCAAAAAGAAGCAGAGCCACGATGATGATGATTACGATGGGCCAAGGGCCATCAAAGAGTCGTCCCACTGGAAGTCCTTTCCTCTAACTACATCCTACGTTTATCTGAATTCGATGTCGTGCAAGGCCTGGGGCTGCCCCCGGTCGGCCTTGCGACGGATCCGGCGCTGCCGCCGGGCTTCCACACGGGATGACTTGGATGCGTGGTAATCATGGCGCATCTGGTGCGGTGAGGCAAAGACTGCGGTTCCCGGCACTGTTTGTGTCGCTGCCGCTGGATCCGCGGGCGGATCTGTTGCCGGGCCAGGAACAGCACCGGGGTCAGGCAGATGCCCGAGTTTGTCTCCGGCGGCACCCAGTTCCGTCAGGGTGGCCATGAACTTCCGCCATAGCCGGATGCCCATGAGCACGTAGAACAGCAGGGAAAGCGCTATCAGCGCAATCCAGATCAGGATCCATGACCACCAAGGCATGCTGAGTAGTCTAGCTGGCGTACCGGGCCAGGGCCGCCTCGATCCAGTCCCGGGCCGCCCCCGCCAGCGCAGCCGGTTCGAGAATCCGCACTGTCCCGCCGTGCTGTGCCACGAACATGGGCAGCCAGGACGTGCTTCCGAACCTTATTTCCGCGACCAGCCCGCCATCGGGCAGCGGGGCGGTGCGTTCGGCGTAGTAGTCGTCCGCAAGGCCGGCACCGTGGCCGGTGAGCTGCACCGTCACAAGGGTGTCGTCGTCGTTAGGGGTGAAGAGCTTCGCCGGGAACCCGCCGTCGGGCCTGACCGGGGAGGAGACCGGCTTTCCGTTCGGCTTGAGCTCTTCGATGCGGTCCAGCCGGAAGTTCCTCAGGCCGGCCGCCGAATGGCAGTACGCCTCGAAGTACCAGGTGTTGTCCATGGAGTAGAGCCGCAGGGGGTCGACGTCCCGCTCCGAAAGGGAATCCTTCTGCGCCGAAAGGTAGACGAGGTGCAGCTGTGAACCAGAGGCAATGGCGCTGCGGATCATCTCCAGGTTGGCGGAATTGGCGGGGCCCACTTCCGGCCCGGACAACGCACCCGCCCTGAGCCCCTCCTCCCCCGCCGCCGCCATGAGTTTGAGGGTGACAGACTCCAGGGCACTCCCTTCGGCGAGCTCGGGCAAGCCGTTGAGGGTCTCGAGCCCCGTCAGCAGGGCGCAGGCCTCGTCCACCGTGAAGCGGACCGGCCGGTTCAGTTCCAGCGACTGGGTGATGAAGACGTGGTCGTCCTCCCATTGGATGTCGAGCAGCTCGTCGGGATATCCCTGCGGAAGTCCAGAGCAGATGAGGATCAGCAGATCGCTTTCGAGTTCCTTGCGGGTAATGCCGAACTTGTCCGCCACGTCCTGGATATGGAGTCCCTGGTTGTGCACGAGGAACGGCACCAGTTGGAGCATGCGCGCCAGCTGGTCTTCGGAGGTGCGTTTGCGGGCGCGCTTTCCGGGGCCCGCGTCGGAGAATGTGTAGGACGGCAGGGGTGCCGCAAGGAACGCGGCGGCGCCTGCCAGGCGACGCTGCACTGCGGCGGCGAGCTCTTCGGGTGCCACGACCTTGGCGTTGGGGCCGTAGGAGGCCAGTTCCTCACCCAGCAGTTCAGCGTCACGGTAGGGAACCGCCAGCCGGTCCCACCCGCCGTTGGGCGTTCCTTCTGGCGGGCCGACGGCGGCGGCCCGCTTCCGCAGCCCCAGCAGGCGGTCTTCGCGGACATCCACGACGGCGGACTGGAGCGGCAGTTCCGGGAGGCTATCAAGTTCGGCGCGGACGTTGAAGCCGGCCGGAGGCGTAAAGGTCTCCTTCGCCAGCACCGACACCGCCGAGGTGAATCGCGAGAGCCGGAAGTACCGCTGCGCGCCACGGACCCGGTCAAAGCCCACGAGGTACCACTGGCCGAACCGGCTGCCGAGCCCCCAGGGCTCGACCACCCGCTCTTCCTCCCTGCCGGTGCTGCCGGCGAGGTAGCGGAACCGGACGGCGTGCTGGGTGTGCATCGCGGCAATCAGGTCCTCGAACGCCTGGCCTGCGGGCTTGATGCGGGGCTGCACGCCGGCAGGCAGCTCGACGTCTGCCAGGCCACCCGACGCTTGGAGCTTGCGCATGGCATTCGTGGCGGCAGGGCCGAGGGCTGCCTGCTCCCAGAGCTGGGAGGCCAGCAGAAGAACCGTCCATTCGTCGGGCGTGAGTTTCACGTCAGGCAACCGGTTCGACTCCTTGCCGATGCGGTACCGCGTGGTGGCGGGATCGTCCGAGCTCCAGCCGTGGTCCGTGACCGTTTCGACGTCGAACCCGAAGTCCCGCAGGTCGTTCTTGTCCCGCTCGAACATCCGGCCAAAGGCTGCGTCGGTGGCCGCTCCGACGTGGTAGATCGTCTCCCGCAGCTCGCTGCGGCGCAGCCCGTACTTGGAGTTCAGGAGGGCGATCAGGAGGTTCAGCAGGCGTTCAGTACGTATGGCGGACACTCTCGCTAGGTTACTAAAGCTGTCCCGGGAAAAAAGCGAAAGCGCGGCAACGATTCGGAATTTGCTTCCGATTGTTACCGCGCCTTCGGCTGCGCACCATCCCGGCATCTGATGGAGACGCCGGGGTGGTGCAAGAACAGCTGCTGGGTTAGCGGACGCCCACGAGGTCCACAACGAAGATCAGGGCCTCGTTCGGGCCGATGGCTCCGCCGGCACCGCGCGAGCCGTAAGCGAGCTCCGAGGGGATCTCGAGCCGGCGGCGGCCGCCGACCTTCATGCCGAGAAGGCCCTGGTCCCAGCCCTGAATGACCTGGCCGACGCCCACGCGGAAGTCCAGGGGCGCGCCCCGGCCCCACGATGCGTCGAACTCTTCACCGGTGGACCAGGCCACACCGACGTAGTGGGTGGAGACGGTGTCCCCGGCCTTCGCCTGAGGACCGTCACCCTCGATGAGGTCCGTGATGACCAGATCGGTGGGAACCGGGCCTTCAGGGAAATCAATTTCCGGCTTCTGGCGGTCGAGGTCTCGCTGACCAAATGACATGGTTGCTCCTTCTGCTTGGTAGGGGAACTGCTGTGGAGGACTTATTTGACGCCGAGGATGTCAACGACGAACACGAGGTCGCCCTTGGCATCGCCCTGGCCCGCGTCGCCGTAGGCGAGATCCTTCGGGATGACGAGCAGAACGCGGGAGCCCACGGTCTTGCCGGCAAGTCCCTGGGTCCAGCCCTTGATGACATTGCTCAACGGGAAGGAGGCCTTCTCCTTGCGGTCGAAGCTCGAATCAAACTTCTTGCCGCTCGCCAGTGCAACGCCCACGTAGTTCACGGTCAGCGTGTCCGTGGCCTTAACCTCGGCACCCTTGCCCTTGATCAGGTCCTGGGCGATGAGCTTCTTGGGTGCGGCGACGCCCTTGACGTTGAGCTCGGGCACGCCGTCCTTTTCCGTGACGGCCGGCAGGCCTGCCGGCGGAGTAACGGTGTCGCCCTCGGGCTTGTCCAGCACCTTGGGCGCGTCCTTGGCCGACAGCACCTTGATGATGAGGAGCTGAGACGGCTGGGCCGCGGCGCCCTGTGAGGCGGCCTGTGCCGGAGCGGCCAAGGCAAGGTGGGAACCGATCTTCGCGCCCACAAAAGCGTTGTAAATGATGGGGCTCTTGGTCTTGAAGTCGTCGCTCAGCTCGATGGCCTGCGGTTCCTTGGCGAAAGTGTCATCCAGGGTGGATCCGTCTTTGCCGTTCAGCGCCAGGACGGAGACCTCAGCGATCTGATTGGCCTTGACCCGCTCCCCGCTGCCTTCGGTGACGACCTTGACGGTGGGCTCGGTGACATCGAGGGGCTTGGTGAATTCGACCTTCGGAGCTTTCTTGTCTCCGTTTTCCGTCAGCTTGAGGGAGTCCAGCTTGGCGGTCTCACCCGCGGACTGGCTGGTCGGTTCCGGGGCTGCAGGCTGTCCGCCGCCGCAGGCGGTCAGCAGAAGCAGTCCGGGAATGAGAATTGCTAGTAGTCGGCGCACGTAAGAACTTTCGTCGGGGCAAGATGGATGCTGAGCCGGGCGCGGAGTGCCAGCGGCAAAGCAGTCGGGGCCGAAAAACAGCCTCTTTCCAGAGTAACGCCTGAAGCTGGGTATCAGCCCATGGAGTCCAGGAGGGCATCCACGCGCTCATCAACGCTGCGGAACGGATCCTTGCACAGGATGGTCTGGTGGGCGCGGTCGTTGAGCTTCAGATGCACCCAGTCCACCGTGTAGTCGCGTCCCAGCTCCTGCGCCCGGCGGACGAAGTCGCCGCGCAGCTTTGCCCTCGTCGTTTGCGGCGGTGCATCCACCGCGTCCTTGATGGCCGTGTCCTCGGTGACCCGCCGGACCGCCCCGCGTGCCTGGAGGAGATAGTAGAGGCCGCGGGTGCGCGAAATGTCGTGATAGGTAAGGTCCAGCTGCGCGATGCGCGGGGCATCAAGTCCCAGGCCGTGGCGGTTCCGGTAACCGTCCATGAGCTTCTTCTTGATGGCCCAGTCGATTTCGGTGTCGATGGTGCTCGTGTCGCCGCTTTCAATGGCCTGCAGGGTCCTCCCCCACAGGTCCAGGATCCGCGGGACGTGCGGGTTGTGCGCGCCGTGTTCCTGAACGAAGGCCGTGACCTTGTTCAGGTACTCCTGCTGGATTTCCAGCGCAGTGAGCTGGCGCCCGTTGGCGAGCCGGACCAGGGCGCGGCCGCTCAAGTCATGGGAAATTTCGCGGATGCTGCGGATCGGATTTTCCATCCGCATGTCACGCATGATGACGCCGGCTTCGATCATCCTCAGGATGAGGTCGACCGTGCCGACCTTGAGCAGCGCCGTGGTTTCCGACATGTTGGAGTCGCCGACTATGACGTGGAGCCTGCGGTAGAACTCGGCGTCCGCATGCGGTTCGTCGCGGGTGTTGATGATCGGCCGGGACCTCGTGGTGGCGGAGGAAACACCCTCCCAGATGTGATCGGCGCGCTGGGAGAAGGCGTAGGTCGCGCCGTGCGGCGTCTTGAGGATCTTCCCGGCCCCGGCAATGAGCTGGCGGGTGACGAGGAACGGGATGAGGATTTCCGCGAGGCGAGTGAATTCACCCCGGCGGGGAATCAGGTAGTTCTCGTGGCTGCCGTAGGAGTTGCCTGCGGAGTCGGTGTTGTTCTTGAAGAGGTAGACCGTCCCGTTGAAGCCTTCCGCGGCGAGCCTGGACTGGGCTTCGTCCACGAGGTCATCAAGAATGAGTTCCCCGGCACGGTCGTGGGCGATCAGCTGTGCGAGGTCGTCGCATTCGGCGGTGGCGTATTCCGGGTGCGATCCCACGTCCAGGTAGAGGCGCGAACCATTGGTCAGGAAGACGTTGGATGACCGTCCCCAGCTCACGACCTTGCGGAACAGGTACCGTGCCACTTCCTCCGGGGCCAGCGGGCGGGAGTCGGGGCTCGAATACGAAATGCCGAATTCGGTCTCAATACCGAAGATCCTCTTGTCCATCTCAGCTCTCCTCAGCCAGCAGTTCCATGACGTCGGCGTCGGACAGCCTCCGGAACGCCCGCCGGGTCCCCCTGCTGCTTTCCGACCCCCTGTCCAGTAACGCAACTTCCAGTGCCTTGGCCGGAAGGTCGGGTGACTCGTTGTCCGTGACAAGCCCCTGGACGGCGAGCCGGATCGCGGCGGCGAAGGAAAGGTCGCGCTGCCACCCCGTCTCGACAGCCCCGGAGACTTTATCGGCCTGGCCGCCCATCACGATGAAGCCCTGCTCATCCGCGATCGAGCCGTCAAAGGTGAGCCGGTACAGATGGTCCCGGTCCTGGGACGCCCCGACCTCGGCAACGGCAAGTTCCACCTCAAAGGGCTTCTGCTCAGCCGTGAAGACAGCGCCCAGGCTCTGTGCGTAGACACTGGCCAGCCCCCGCGCGGTGACGTCCTCGCGGTCATAGGAATAGCCGCGGACATCCGCGTAGCGCACTCCGGCCTGCCGGAGGCTTTCAAACTCGTTGTATTTGCCCACTGCGGCGAAGGCGATTTTGTCGTAGATCTCGCCGATCTTGTGGAGCGAGGGAGAGGGGTTCTCAGCCACAAGGGCAATGCCGTCCTCGCAGCTCACGACCACCACGGACCGGCCCCGGGCGATGCCTTTCCGTGCGAAGTCCGCACGGTCCTTCATCAGCTGCTCGGGCGATACATAGAACTGCTGGGTCATGTCAGGCCTCCCGCCGGGCAGCTGCCCGGGCCTCGATGATAGTGCCGGCGACGGCGGCGAGTTCGCGCTCGGCAACGCGCCGGGCTCCGGCACGGTTGACCGTGTATACCACCGGCCAGAGCTGCCGGACAGGGTCCGGGCCGCCCGTGGCGGAATCGTCGTCGGCTGCGTCATAGAGGGACTCGATGGCAACGGAGACTGCTTCGTCCTCGGCGAGGTTGGGTCGCCAGAGTTTTTTAAGTGCACCGCGGGCGAACATGGACCCGGAACCGACGGCATGGTGCTCCTGTTCCTCGTACCGGCCGCCCGTGACGTCATAGGAGAACAACCGGCCCATCTGGGCCGCGGTGTCGAAGCCGGCAAATAACGGGACCACCGCGAGTCCCTGCATGGCCATCGCCAGATTTCCGCGGATCATCGCACCGAGCCTGTTGGCTTTGCCGTCCAGGCTCAGCAGCGTCCCCTCAATCTTTTCGTAGTGTTCCAGCTCAACCTGAAACAGCCGCGTGAGGTCGATGGCGATGCCCGCCGTCCCGGCGATGCCGAGCACTGAATACTGGTCCGCCGGGAAGACCTTTTCTATGTGGCGGCTGGCAATGATGTTGCCCATGGTCGCACGGCGGTCACCGGCCATGACGACGCCGCCGGCGTACGTCATGGCGACGATTGTGGTGGCATGTGGCACCTGCAGCGGCTGGCCGGCGGTCTCGCTGACCAGGAACGGCCTGTTGTAAGGAAGCAGTTCCGGACGGTCGCGTTGGAGATGCTCAGTGAACGACGACGTCGCGTTTGCGGCTACCTTGTTGGCTGTTGTCTCCTGCACTGGTGCACTCCTTCAACGTGTAATTCAGCGGTACCTCAGGCTTCCGTGCCCGGTGCGGGTTGGGGCGCTGCCGGGTTACTGTCCGCCCTTTTGCACGAATGCCCGGACGAACTCCTCGGCGTTGGATTCCAGTACGCCGTCGATTTCGTCCAGGAGGTCGTCAACACCCTGCGTGGATGCGGATGCCTGTCCCTCCGCCGGTGCGGGCGGCACGGGGACCTCTTCCTCGACCTCGCTGTCGCGTGGCTGCGGCTGCTGCTGCTCCTGCCCTGCCATGTTCATCTCCTTCTCGCAGTCCCGCCATCTCCGGCGGGACATCCTGTATGCCCATATTGCCACGCGAAGCGGCTCTTCGGGGGGTTTATGCCGGCGGCGGAGCAGGTGCCGATCCAAGCAGTTCTGCAAGGAACGGTCCGGCCTCGCGGTGCCGGGCAAACAAGGCTCCCGTCAGGGCCTTTGTGCCGCGAAGCGGCTCCCTCGTCGGGACGCGCTGGAGCCTTCCGTAACCGGGAACATCGAAGATGACCGAATCCCAGCTGGCGCCCACCACGTCCCTGCTGAAGCTGCTGACGCAGCGTCCGCGGAAGTATGCCCTCGTGTCCGACGGCGGTTCGGTCACCGCGGCGGCGATGTCGGCGTCGTTAACTATTCGCTGCATGCGCTCCCGCGCCAGCAGGCGGTAGTACAGGCCCTTTTCGGGCCGGATATCCGCCCACTGCAAGTCCACCAGGCCGAGGCGGGCATCGTCCCAGTCGAGGCCGTCCCGTTGCCGGTAACCCTCGAGGATGGACAGCTTGGCCAGCCACTCGACGGAGTTGGCCGCGGCGGAGCGGTCACTATCCAGCTGGGTCAGCGTGGCGGCCCACTGGTCCAGCACGGCATGGGTATGTCCGTCGCCATCCACCGCATCTGCCACGCCGGTGTCCTGGGCGAGCTTGGCGGCGGCCTCGTGGTACATCCATTGGAGGTCCAGCGCCGTGACACGCCGCCCGTCCACGAGCCTGATTTTCGCTGTCAGGGATGTGTCGTGGCTGACGGTCTGCAGCGCAGCGACGGGTTCGTGGACTTCAATCCGCGGGGCCAGTCCGGCCTCGATGAGGCTCAGGACCATGGCCGTGGTTCCGAACTTGAGGTAGTTGGAGGCCTGGCTGAGGTTAGCGTCGCCAATGATCACGTGGAGACGGCGGTACTTGTCGGCAGTTGCGTGCGGCTCGTCACGGGTGTTGATGATGGGGCGGCGGATGGTGGTTTCCAGGCCCACCTCAGCCTCGAAGAAGTCCGCACGCTGGCTGATCTGGTAGCCGGGTCGGGAGCTGTCCTGCCCGATCCCCACCCGGCCGGAGCCGCAGATGATCTGGCGTGTCACGAAGAACGGCGTCAGTCCCTTCACGATGTCGCTGAAGGGGACCGAGCGCGGCATGAGGTAGTTCTCGTGGGAACCATAAGAGACGGACTTGTTGTCGGTGTTGTTCTTGTAAAGATTGATTGGCGGGAGCTCAGGGTCACCGGCCAGCCGCCGGACCGCGGACAGCGCCACGAGGTCGCCAGCCGCGTCCCAGGCCACGGCGCCGGCCGGGTTGGTCACTTCCGGGCTGGAATATTCCGGATGCGCATGGTCCACGTACAGCCGGGCACCGTTGCCAAGGACCATGTTCATCAGGAGGGAACCGGATTCGTCCTCACCATCCAGGTCCAGCTCGTCCCGGCCGTAGGCCAGGGCCACGGCCTCCGCATCCAGCACCGGGGGCTGGTCCGTCAGCTGGCTCGGGTGGGCCTGTCCCCGTTCCAGCGTCCAGCCGCGGGCGTCGTGAAGGGGCTCCTCATCCGTGTAGTCCCACCGGGTCTCGGCGCCGCCTGCAGCGCGCAGCCGGGTGACCTGGGCATAGGCCTGCACCACCCGGGCGGACATCATGGTGGCGTTTGCCCCGGGTGCCGAGGGCGCATGGATGCCGTATTCGGTTTCCGACCCCATCACGCGCATGGCGCCGCCCGGGGGCAGGGCTCCCCCGGGTGATGCCTCGGAACCGGCCGTCACAGGTACTGGCCCGTGTTGGGCATGGTCTCGATGGACTTGCCTGGCTCCTGCCCCGCCTTGCCCTGGACGATGGTGCGGATGTAGGTGATGCGTTCGCCCTTCTTACCGGAGATGCGGGCCCAGTCATCGGGGTTGGTGGTATTCGGCATGTCCTCATGCTCCCGGAACTCGTCGACCACTGCCCTCAGCAGGTGATCGATCCGAAGGCCCTTCTGCTGCGTCATCAGAAGGTCCTTGATCGCATACTTCTTGGCGCGGTCAACGACGTTCTGCACCACCGCTCCCGAGTTAAAGTCCTTGAAGTACAGCATCTCCGTGTCACCGTTGGCGTAGGTGACCTCGAGGTACTCGTTGGACTTCTCGGTGGAGTACATGGCTTCCACGGTGCGCTGGATCATGGCGTCGACGGTCGCCTCGACGTCGCCGTCATGCTCGGCGAGGTCGTCCTCATGGAACGGCAGGTCCGTGGTGATGTACTTGTTGAAGATGTCGGCCGCTGCTTCTGCGTCAGGCCGCTGGATCTTGACCTTCACATCCAGGCGCCCCGGCCGAAGGATGGCGGGGTCGATCATGTCTTCCCGGTTCGAGGCACCGATGACAATGACGTTGTCCAGGCGCTCCACACCGTCGATCTCGCTCAGCAGCTGCGGCACGATGGTGGTCTCGACGTCCGAGGAGATACCGGTGCCGCGTGTCCGGAACAGGGAGTCCATCTCGTCGAAGAACACCACCACAGGGCTGCCGTCCGAGGCCTTTTCACGGGCGCGGGAAAAGATCAGCCGGATGTGGCGCTCGGTTTCGCCGACGTACTTGTCGAGGAGTTCCGGTCCCTTGATGTTAAGGAAGTAGCTCTTCAGGTCAATGTTGCCGGACCGCTCGGCCGCCCTGGCAGCCAGGGAGTTGGCCACGGCTTTGGCTATGAGGGTCTTGCCGCAGCCGGGAGGGCCATAGAGCAGGATGCCCTTGGGCGCCTTCAGGCCGTGCTCGCGGTAAAGGTCCGGATGCAGGAACGGCAGCTCGATGGCGTCCCGGATCTGTTCGATCTGGGGGCCAAGGCCGCCGATGTCCTCATAGGTGATGTCAGGGACTTCCTCGAGGACGAGGTTCTCCACCTCGGACCGCGGGACTTTTTCGAGGGCGTAGCCGGTCCGGGAATCGATGGACAGGGCGTCGCCCACCCGCAGCTTCTCGGCGAGGAGCGGCCCGGCCAGCCGGATGACGCGTTCCTCGTCTGCCCGGCCCAGGACGAGGGCGCGGTCCGGGCCCAGCATTTCCTTGAGCGTCACGAGTTCGCCGGCGCGCTCGTACCCGAGGCCGGCCACCACGAGCAGCGCCTCGTTAAGGAGGACCTCCTGGCCCACCGCAAGCTGGTTCATGTTGACGAGCGGGCTGACGCCCACCCGCATCTTCCGTCCGGCGTTGAAGATGTCCACCGATTCCTCGGTTGCGGCCTGTCCGCTGCTGCCGGACGTCGGCTGGCGCCGCGGGTTCAGCTGGAGGATGGTGCCGAAGCTGTACGGCGGCTGGCCCTCCTGGTCGAGGGCATTCTTCAGCCGAAGGATCTCGGACTTGGCCGTTTCCAGCATCGCCACGAGCTTGGAGTTGTTCTGCGTGGCAGCTGCCAGCTGACGGTCGATGTGCCGTAGCTTGTCCCGAAGGATATTGACCTGCCGGTCTGCAACAGACAGCTCATTGGCCGCTGCCTGCTCGGCCGGCGTAGGTACAGAGTCATTGTTCGGCGTCTCCATGATGCATCAGCCCCTTCCTGCGCTTCTGTTAAGACCATAGCCCCAAGTTGGCGAGTACTGCTGGAGACATCCGAAATACGGACTAGTTTGTGATCTCCGGATCGTCTTTGACGTTGGTGCCCGCGATCGCGTCGCGTGCAGCCCGCCGCAGCTTCTTGTCCGAGACCAGGCGCTCCCCCACAGCTCCGGGGGTCCAGGCGTTGACATCGTCCTCGTTGAAGTCGGTCTTGGACGGGCGTCGCTTCACGGAGATCCCGGTGACGCCGTCGGCCAGTCGCCGGGTGACCAGCAGGAAGCCGGTGTGGGCCACCATCCGGTGGTCGGGGCGGACGGCGAGGCCTTCAAGGTGCCAGCCGCGGACCATGGATTCCCACGCGTCCGGCTCGGTGAAGCGGCCATCGGCGCGGATGGCCTCGGCCGTCCGCGAGAGCTGGGTGACGGTGGCGACGTAGTTGATCCAGACACCGCCGGGCGCAAGGACAGTGGCCACGGCATCGAGGCATTCCCAGGGAGCGAGCATGTCCAGCACCACGCGGTCGATGGAACCGGGTTCTTCGCTGCGGACCACTTCCTCCTGGAAGTCGCCCAGCGAGATCTTCCAGGCCGGGTGCTGTCCGCCGAAAATGGTCTCGACGTTGCCGCGGGCGATCGCAGCGAATTCCTCGCGGCGTTCGAACGAGTGCAGGTATCCCTGGTCTCCCACCGCACGGAGGAGCGAGATGGAAAGCGCACCGGATCCCACGCCGGCTTCCACCACCCTCGCCCCGGGGAAGATGTCCGCCATGGTGACAATCTGGCCGGCATCCTTCGGGTAAACCACTGCCGCGCCGCGGGGCATGGACAGGACGAAGTCGGAGAGGAGGGGCCGGAGGGTCTGGTACTGCTGGCCCACGTTGTTGACGACGACCGATCCGTCCACCTGGCCGATGATGTCGTCGTGGTTGAGGAAGCCGCGGTGCGTGTGGAACGCTCCGCCGGATTCGAGGCTGATGGTATTCATGCGGCCGCGCTCGTCAGTCAGTTGCACACGCTCGCCCTCGCGGAAGGGTCCCCGCCGCCGGGCAGCGCCGACCGGCTGGTCCGCCGTACCTGCCGCCGTTTCCGTCCCCGTGCCGGGTACCGTGGCGGAAGGGGCCGCGCTGGACCCGTTGGCGGCAAGTTCGCTGCTCATGACTATTCCTCGCTCCTGTAAAGCTGTGTCGCCGTGCTCCATGGCGGCCCGGGCAGGCTGCTCTGTGGCTCGGCTGCCGATTTCACGACCGGCACGTAACTCTACCGGCTCTGGCCCTGTGGGCGCCTGTTTTCGCGGGGCGCCTTGCCTGTAACGGCCGTCACCACGGTGGACTGCCGCAGGATGCCGGTCACGCGCCCGTTGTGGTCAATAACTGCGTAGTCATGGCCGTCCAGCTGTGAGAGGTACTGGATCAGTTCCTGGCCCTTGGACCACTCCGGCACGTACGCGCCCGCCCCGAGGGCGTAGGCAACTGCGGTGGCTGGAGTTGTTGCGGCCACCGCTGCCGGGACGGCTGCCAGGGCAGCGTAGTCCACGAGGCTGCTGGGCCTGCCGTCGGGAGCACACAGCACGACGCCGTTGCGGCCGCCCGCTGTCAGGTCCAGGACGTCCGCCACGGTTGCCGATTCCGGAAGTCCGACGGCGGGTTCGGCCAGCGCCGCTGCGCTCACCAAATGGAGGCGGCTGCGCAGGCGGCCCTGCTGGATGGATGCCGACGCGCCCATCCAGAGGAATCCGCCGACGAGGACAGTGATCAGCAGGTTGCTGGTGTCCGGCGTGTCTCCGCGGAGAACGGGAAGCGCAAGAAACCACACTCCCAAGGCGATGACAATGATGCGCCCGCCCCACCCGGCGGCGATGGTGCCCTTCGCGTGGCTGCCGGTGGCTTTCCAGACAGCGGACTCGACAAGCCGGCCGCCGTCGAGTGGCAGGCCGGGCAGGACGTTGAAAATGCCGATCACCAGGTTGGCCCAGAAGAAGATGTTGGTCAGGATGTCTGCTACGCCGGCCAGGTTGGCTGTGGATATCAGCAGCCAGGCCGCCCCGGCAAGCACAAAATTGGCGGCCGGACCCGCAAGCGCCACGAGAACCGACCGCCCGGGGGTGGCCGTGAAGCTTTCGAACTGCGTGTGGCCGCCCCAGAGGTTGAGGACAATCTTCTCGCTGGGCCAGCCATAGATTTTTGCGGTCAGGGCGTGGGCCAGTTCGTGGACCAGGACCGAGATGAGGAGCAATAGCGCGTACGCGAAGGCGACGTAGTAGGCCGCGGCGCCGAGAGCCGGGTTGTTGTGCTGCAGCACAGGGCCGTATACGACGACGGTGAAGGCGGCGATGATGAACCACGAATACGCAAGGATGACGGGAATGCCCGCAATCTTGCCCAGGCGTATGCCCTCGCGGCGGCTGCCGCTGTCCTGCGGGGCGGGGCCGGTTGAAGCGGGGTCGGACACGTGCGCTACTCCTTTAATTGACGCTTTCCAGCGTTGATGCGGCCTTGGCCAATCCATGCCTGAGGGCGACGAGGCCCTGGAGGTCGGTGACTCCCCGGTTTTCCAGCGAGTCCCACGTGGCCCGGCGCGGATCGGCGGGCAGCGGCACGATGTGCGGAATGGCAACGGTCATCGCTCCGGAGGCGAGGGCGGCGGCTACACCCGGGGCTGAGTCCTCCAACGCCACACAATGGTCCACGGTGAGTTCCAAGTCGTCCTGCCTGAGCAGTTCCACGGCCTTGAGGTAAGCCTCGGGGTCCGGCTTGCCCTTAGTGACGGTATCGCCGGTGACCAGGAACTCGAAGTACGGCCGTGGCAGGCTGGCCACGATTTCCCGGGCAAGCGGCGCTTCTGACATGGTCACAAGGGCACAACGCACACCCGCGCTGAAAAGTTCGTCGAGCAGTTCACGCGCTCCGGGGCGCCACGGGACATTCTGCCGCACCCGGCTGATGACCTGCGCGGTCAGGGTATCGATGATTTCCCGAATTTCGAGGCTGACGCCGGCCTTCTGGAGAACGCCGGCAGAAAATACCAAGGATTGGCCCACGAGCTGCATGGCCTGCTCGTGGGACCACCTTCCGCCGTGCGCAGCCACGAGCTCGTGCTCGGCCTCAATCCAATACGGTTCGGTGTCGACTATGGTGCCGTCCATGTCCCATAAAACGGCTTTGAGCAGGGGCTGGTCGGCTGAGGATCGCATGCCTTCCAGTCTACGGGCCCCATGTGGCAGCGCCCTTCCAAGCGGTGGCGCCTACGCCCTCGGCGAATATTGCGGGAATGTGGCAGGGCGGCCGGCCTTATTCCCCGGTCCGGACCGGATGTGGGCGGTTCATTCACTGCATCGGGAACAGTCTTGGAAGTAGGGTGAAGGGATGAATAGCTTCGACGGAGATACCACCGAACCGGGTACAGCGCCCGAGCCGGAGCAGCTGCTGCAGCCAGTTCCGGAGGGACAGCGCATTACAGTGATGCTTGCCGCCTTCGAAGGCTGGAATGACGCCGGGGAAGCGGCCAGCGACGCATTGCGATATCTCAACAAGCTGTGGGCCGGGAAAAAGGTCGGTTCCATTGACGCCGACGAATATTACGACTTCCAGTTCACCAGGCCCACAGTACGGCGAACGGCCTCCGGGGAACGCAAGATCAAGTGGCCGTCCACGCGCATTTACAAGGCCAGTGCACCCGAAACCAATGTTGACGTGATTTTCGTCCAGGGAACCGAGCCGTCCTATAAGTGGCGTGCCTACACGGCCGAGCTGCTGGTCCACGCCGAGGCCCTCCACGTGGACTACGTGGTGCTGGTGGGTGCCCTGCTGGCGGACGTGCCGCACAGCCGTCCTATCCCGGTCAGTACTTCGACCGACGACGCTGCCTTGCGCGAACGGCTGAACCTGGAGGCCTCCCAGTACGAGGGGCCGGTGGGCATCGTGGGGGTGCTGTCCGAGGTGGCATTGCTCGCGGGAATTCCCACGGTGTCTCTGTGGGCGGCCGTACCGCATTACGTGGCCCAGGCGCCCTCGCCCAAGGCGCAGTTGGCCCTGCTGCACCGCGTCGAGGAACTGCTGCAGGTTCCGCTGGACACCCACGAGCTGGCCGAGGAGTCCGACGCCTGGGAACGCGGCGTCAACGAATTGGCAACGGACGACCCGGAAATCGCCGCCTACGTGAGGCAGCTTGAAGAGGCCAAGGACACCGCCGACCTTCCCGAGGCCAGCGGTGAGTCCATCGCCAGGGAGTTCGAGCGCTACCTGAAAAGGAGGGGCAAGGACAAGCCGTAAAGCCCGCCGCTACGGGCAGATTTTTACAGTTCGATGCCGAGCAGCGCGTCGACGGCGTCGCTCACTAGGGCGCGGTCGGCCGCGGACCTGTTCACGCCGCCGGCCAGCGCCCGTTCGGCCCAGCGGTCGACCGCGGCCAGCGCCGTGGGAGCGTCAAGGTCGGCGGCCAGTGCCGCACGCATTTCCTCCAGAAGAGTCGCGGCCGAGCCGTCCGGTGCCACGGCCAGCGCTGTGCGCCAGCGTTCAAGCCGTTCCTTGGCATCCGAGAAGCCATCCTCGGTCCAGGACCAGTCTGAGCGGTAGTGGTGGGCAAGGATGGCCAGCCGGATGGCGGCAGGTTCCTCCCCCGCGGCCCGCATCTTGGACACCAGGACAAGGTTGCCCTTGGATTTGCTCATTTTTTCGCCGTCCAGCCCCACCATCCCGGCATGGGCAAAATGCTTCGCCAAGGGCACGCCCGAGAGCGAATAGGCGTGGCCTGCCCCCATTTCGTGGTGCGGGAAGACGAGGTCGGAGCCGCCGCCCTGCACCGTGAAGGGTGCCGGCAGGTACTCCTGGGCAATGACTGTGCATTCGATATGCCAGCCGGGGCGTCCTTGGCCAAGCTCGCCGCCGGCCCAGCTGGGCTCGCCGTCACGGGCCACCCGCCATAGCAGCGGGTCAAGCGCCTGGCGTTTGCCGGCGCGCCCGGGATCTCCGCCGCGTTCGGCGAACAGTTCAAGCATTTCAGACTCAGGCAGGCCGGAGACGGCTCCGAGTGTCCAGGCGCCGACGTCGACGGCGTGCTTGCCGGCGGCCTCGACGTCATAGTAGACGTCCCCGTCGGGCTCACCGGGTGTGCTTTTGACGCGGTAGGCCAGGCCCAGGTGCAGGAGCCGCTCGATGGCCGGGACGATCAGCGGCATGGCTTCGACAGCACCCACGTAGTGGTCGGGTGCCAGGACGTTGAGGGCTTCCATGTCAGTCTGGAAGAGCTCGATTTGGCTGGCCGCCAGCTCGCGCCAGTCGACGCCGGTGGCGGCCGCGCGTTCCAGCAGGGGGTCGTCCACATCCGTGACGTTCTGGACGTAGGACACCTGCTGCCCGCCGTCCCGCCAGGCGCGGTTCAGCAGGTCAAAAGCGACGTAGCTGGCTGCGTGCCCCATATGGGTGGCGTCATACGGGGTGATTCCGCAGACGTACATTGACTGCTCACCGTTGGCCTGGAGGGTGACGAACCCGCCCGCGGCTGTGTCAAACAGGCGGAGGGCAGGCATTTTGCCCGGCAGCTCAGGAACGGGGCGGGATATCCAGGACTTCACAGCCCAAGCCTAGTGCTAGGCGCTGATGACATTGAAACCGAGCAGCAGGTAGAGGGCCAGGCCCAGGAAGATCCGGTACCAGACAAAGAGCCGGTAGCTGCGGGTTGAAATGAACTTCAGGAACCAGCCGATGATGACGTATCCCACAACGAAGGCAATGACCGTGGCCAGGGCTGTCTCGGGCAGACCGAACGGCCCGCTCACCCCGTCCTTGGCCACGACTTTGAAAAGCTGGTAGAGGCCGCTGCCGAAGACCGCCGGAATGGCCAACAGGAATGAGTATCTGGCGGCGGCTTCCCGGGTGTAACCCATCAGGAGACCCGCAGTGATGGTGCCTCCGGAGCGGGACACCCCCGGGATAAGGGCCATGGCCTGGGCGAGACCATAGAGAATGCCGTGCCGGTACGTCAGTCCGGTCAGGTCCCGGTCCTGCTTGCCGATGGCGTCTGCCACGGCGAGGATCAGGCCGAAGACGATCAGTGTGGTGGCCACGATCCACAGGCTGCGAAGGACTGATTCGATCTGGTCCTGGAACAGGAGGCCCAGGACAATGATGGGCAGGCTGCCCAGGATCACAAGCCAGCCCATTCGGGCGTCGGGGTCCTGGCGCGAGACCCGTCCCCTTAGCGAGCCGAACCAGGCCTTGACGATGCGGACGATGTCCCGCCAGAAGTAGACAATCACGGCGGTTTCGGTACCCAGCTGTGTGATCGCCGTGAAGGCGGCGCCGGGGTCCGCCGCATTTGGCAGAAAGGAGCCCACAATTTTGAGGTGGGCGCTCGATGAAATCGGGAGGAATTCGGTCAGTCCCTGCACAAGACCCAGCAGGGCCGCTTCAAACCAGTTCACGCTAAGACCCTACGTCATGACACCGGTGGTTTCCCCGTAAGCTTGCTGCTATGCAGCAGCGTTACGTCGGCAATAGTGGGCTTCGTGCCTCCGCCCTGTCCCTCGGCACCATGTCATGGTCCCGTGAAACTGATGAGCAGGACGCTTCCGAACTGTTGCGGACGTTCGTGGACGGCGGCGGCACGTTGGTGGACACGGCGGCTTCATACGCCGACGGTCAGGCAGAGGCCATGCTGGGGGAAATGCTCGGCGACGTCGTCTCCCGCACGGAAGTGGTGATCTCCACCAAAGCGGGACTATCGGCGTCGGACGGACGGCAGAAAGTGGACGCCTCGCGGAACGCGATGCTGTCCGCCCTGGACGCGAGCCTCGTCCGGCTGGGGACCGACTATGTCGACATCTGGTTCGCCCAGGCGTGGGACCACAATGTTCCCCTGGACGAGACCCTCTCTGCCCTTGAGTTTGCGGTCCGCAGCGGACGCGCACGCTACGCCGGGATCTCCAACTACAACGGCTGGCAGACAGCGAAGGCTGCTGCCGTCGCCGGATTCCCGCTCGTGGCCGGCCAGTCGGAATACTCGCTCCTCCGCCGCAAGCCCGAGGAGGAGATCATCCCAGCCGTCGAGGATGCAGGGCTGGGACTCATGGCGTGGGCTCCCCTTGGCCGCGGTGTCCTCACCGGCAAATATCGCGGGCATGTTCCAGCCGACTCGCGGGCTGCCGGAACCCGCCTTGCCACGTACGTGGAACCCTATTTGGAGCAGCCTGCGGCGCAGGTTGTCGAGGCGGTTGCCATGGCGGCGCGCGGACTGGGCCGGTCCCCGTTGGATGTGGCGTTGAGCTGGCTGCTTTCACAGCACGGTGTGGCCACCGCGGTCGTGGGACCCCGAACGCCCGTGCAGCTTAAAGAGATCCTGGATTCGCAGTTAACGCCCCTGCCGGCGGAAATTGCCCGCGCACTCGAGGACGTCTCAAGCAGTTCCGTCTAGATCAGCAGTTCCGTCTTGATCAGTTGGTCCGGCGAGGCCGGGGTCCCCTCCCCCACCGATTCACTCGTCGACGATCTCCAGATCCTCGTCATCGTCCACTTCGCTGTCTTCGTCTTCGTCTTCCTCGTCGTCGAAAACCTGGAGCGGCGTGACTTCGTTGTAGGCCTCGTACAGCGCGTCCTCGTAGACTTCAAAGGCATCAGCAACTGCAAAAAATGCCGCTTCCACCGCAGGGTCGCCATCCCCCCTTCGCGTTGAAGCTGCAACCATATGTTCTTCCAAGGCGGAGGTCAGGGACTGAAGCGCGACACGCGGATCGATGCTCATGACTTCACGTTAGCGGGAAAAGGACGAAAATGGAGAGCAATGAAGGAACATTTTCTGACCAGCTCGGTCCTGCGGGAACGGGACTACGTGAGGCAGTACGAGTACCTGGTACTGACGCTCAGTCCTGACGATTCACTGCCCGAAGCGCGCCGGCGTCTGGTGGAACACTCCGAATACGGCAAGTGGGAACTGGAGCGGAGCCGACTCTATGTGGGCGGTGGCCGCCGCTTCTGGCTGCGCCGCCGCGTCACGCAGGTTCAGAGGACTGTTTAGGTCCGGCACGCTCCCGGCCGGGGCGCAGTTTCACTGCGCCCCGAACTCCCTACTCCTCGAGCGGGCCCAGCCAGGCGTTGGCAACGGTGTTGTGCGCCGACTCGTCGTCCGACGGATGGAACATTCCGGCCAGGACGTCGCGGTAGAGCCGTTCGAGCTCCGTTCCCCTGAAGTAGCTTGAGCCGCCCGAGACCCGGATCGCCAGATCCACGACCGTCCGGGCGGTCTCCGTTGCGCGGACCTTGAGCCCCACGAGCTTCGGGAACCACTGGCTTCCGTGATCCACCAGCTGATCCACGTCCCTGGCCACCTGTGCAAGTTGAGGATAGAGCGCGTCCATTGCCATGGCTGCTTCAGCGACCTTCCACCGGATGTCGGGGTCCTGGGCGTAGCTCCGGCCGCCATTCTTGAACGACGTCCGGCGCCTGGCCGCCTCGACGCCCAGGATCAGGGCCCGCTCGCCGATGCCTGTGTACACCGCGCCAAGGAGCGTTTCAAAGCACGCGAAAATGGCAAAGATCAGCGGATCCGCATTCGGCCCCACCGGCAGCTTCCTGAAGATACGGTCTGCCGGCACCGTGGCACCGCGCAATATGGTCGTATTGGACTGGCTGGCGCGCATCCCCAAGGTGTTCCAGTCGTCGAGGATCTCATAACCGGAGGCAGTGCGGTCAATGAATCCGTGCACCAGCTCGCCATCGCCGCTCCGTGCAGAGGTGTCCTTGCCGAAGATTCCCAGCCGGGTCCAGGCCGGCGAGAGGCTAGTGAAGATCTTGGTTCCCGTGAACGAATAGCTGCCGCCAGTGAGCGGCTTCGCCTCCGTGAGGGAGTCAAAGAGGACGGAGTCGTTGCCGGCTTCGGAGTTTCCAAAGGCGAAAATCTCGCCGGCGGCAGCTTCCTTCAGCACAAAGTCCAGCGAGGTGTCACCGCGGTCCGCCAGGACCCTGGCCACTCCGGTCCAGACCAAATGCATGTTCACGGCCAGCGCGGTGGCGGGGGCCGCCGTCGCCAGCCGCCGCTGGCAGCCCGCGACGGCTTCGAGACCAAACCCGGGTCCGCCGTCGGAAGCCGGAACGAAAACCTTCAGGTAGCCGGCGGCAGTGAGTTCCTCGAGATCTTCGAAGAAGAACTCATTCCTTTCGTCATAGCCTGCCGCCCTCCCCCGGATCCGTTCAAGCAGGGAGTCCGGCAGCAGCTGTTCGGGACCCATGCGAATCCTCAGTAGCTGGTGAGCAGCGTGTTCAGGACCCGTGCGCCGAATTTGAGCGAATCCACCGGGACCCGTTCGTCCACGCCGTGGAACATGCCCGTAAAATCCAGGTCGTCCGGGAGCAGCAGCGGGGCGAAGCCATATCCAGTGATCCCCAACCGGCTAAGCGACTTGTTGTCGGTGCCGCCCGAGAGCGTGTACGGCAGGACCTTCGCGCCAGGGTCTTCGGAGTGCAGGGCGTCGATCATGGAATCCACAAGGTTGCCGGAGAACGGCACCTCCAGCGACACATCGTTGTGCACGTAACTGACCTCCACACCGGATCCGGCCAATTCGCGGACCATCTCCAACACCTGCTCCTCCTGGCCCGGAAGCGTCCTGCAATCAACCAGCGCCTCGGCGGACTCGGGAATGACGTTGTGCTTGTAGCCGCCCCTGAGCTGGGTGGGGTTGGTGGTGTTCTGCAGGGTGGCTCCCACGAAGCGGGCAACGGTTCCCAGCTCCTTGAGGAGCTTGTCCGGATCGTCAGGATCGAATTCGACGCCGGTGAGTTCCGTCACGCCGTCGAGGAACTGCCTGGTGGTGGGCGTCAGTTCAACCGGCCACTTGTGCTCACCGATCCGCGAAACGGCGCTGGCCAGCCGCGTCACGGCGTTGTCCGTGTTGATCTGGGACCCGTGGCCGGCGCGGCCGTGGGCAACCAGCCGCAGCCAGGAAAGTCCTTTCTCAGCGGTCTGCAGCAGGTAGGTGCGCTGCCCGCCGATGGTTGCGGAGAAACCGCCGACCTCGGAGATCGCTTCCGTTGCACCCTCGAAAAGCTCGGGGCGTTTTTCGACGGCATGCCGCGCGCCGTAAGTGCCGCCCGCCTCCTCGTCCGCGAAGAAGGCGAAGATCAGGTCCCGTTTCGGCTTGCGCCCGGTGCGCGCGAAGTCCCGCATGACGGACAGGATCATCGCGTCCATGTCCTTCATGTCCACGGCGCCACGGCCCCAAATCAGCCCGTCCTTGAGTTCGCCGCCGAACGGATCCACGGACCACTGCTCCTTCAGGGCCGGCACGACGTCCAGGTGACCGTGCACCACGAGGGCGCTTGCGGACGGGTCCTCCCCTGCCAGACGGGTGACCACGTTGGCCCGGCCCGGCTCGGATTCGAAGATTTCGACGTCGAGTCCCACTTCCGAGATCAACCCCGCCGTGTACTCGGCTGCTGCGCGTTCGCCCGGCCCGGAACCGTCCCCGAAGTTGGACGTATCGATACGGATGAGCTCCTGGCAGATGTTGACGACTTCATCCTCGGGCCGGATGTGAGACATTGATCACTCCTATTGCATAGCGAATGCGGTTTCGGCGCGCAATGGCGGGGTTTATGCCGCCGGCACGCGTACGTTCAGCCTACCCACTCGGCCCGATTCCATCTTTCCGCAAAGTTCGTGTTAGAGTTTTTCTCGCTGCTTCGGAGAGAAGCGAAACGCCGAAAGGCGAGTCGGAACCTCCGAATTACCACCTGCGCGGGTGGCGGAATGGCAGACGCGCTAGCTTGAGGTGCTAGTCCTCGAAAGGGGGTGGGGGTTCAAGTCCCCCTCCGCGCACAAGGGAAAACCCCTGGAATCCAAGGATTCCAGGGGTTTTTTTGTTGCCTCCACCCACACGGACCATGTTTGCGGGGCGTATGGCCCGGCTTGCGCGCACACGACGCTTCTAACCAGCGCCAATCGGGAGCTGGGCCGCAGCTCACACCTGTTCAAGGGTGAACAAAGACGGCACTGTGACTCGGTGTGTCCCCCAGCTATCTGGGGGGGCTGGGATCCAGGGCCTTGCACACGGTGGCCGCCGCGAGAATCAATACCTTTCCGTTCGGGTTCGGGCTCTGATTCCGTTTCAAGAATCGCAGGAGCGGTGGAGAATGGCGGTCATGAGCAACGACCCGTGGGAGTCCTTGGAGTTTTCCGAAGCGCCAGCGGGATGGATTCCCGCCACCGACAACGGGTGGGGTGCCTTGGTCGTCTGGGCCGCAGGACCGGGCAACTTCGTGCGAGTTCCGGCTGCGCCCCGGGACCGTCAGACAGTGGTCGTCACTCATTACCCCGACGGCACCGAACACCGGTCGCCGTCGTTGCTTACAGACGCTGAGCTGGAATCAATAGACGACGACATCGACGCTTATGTGGCCGATGCCGGGCTGCCACCGAGGCCCCGCGGCTACGACTGGTTCATCCGTCGCCCCCCGAACACAGGCTCCGCGGAAGAAGAGTTCTGGTCTGCTGTTTGGTCGGCCACGACGGCGGCGCTGCCGCACGATGCGATGGACCCGTGGAAGTTAAAGGGGCCGGCCAGGGACGCCCTCGCAATGATGTACCGAGGGTGAGAGCTGCCAACTGTCGCCCAGCGCCGAGAGCTGCTCTTTCAGCCCGGGAGCCGCCGGCGTATCGTGGGACCGCACCGGGCAGGTCACCGGAACCGGACGAAAGGACAGTCCAGATGGGTGCGGCCGCGCAGATACTGCAGCACTACGATTCAATCCTTCTCGAACAGGAGGATTTCTACCAAGACCTCCACCGGAACCCGGAGCTCTCCCATCAGGAACACCGGACCGCTGCAAACGTCGCGCGCTGCATGACCTCTTACGGTTTCGAGGTTGAGACCGGGATCGGCAAAACCGGAGTTGCGGCAGTGCTGCACAACGGGAGTGGGCCTACCGTCCTGCTTCGCGCCGACATGGACGCGCTGCCCCTGAAGGAAGGGACCGGCGCCGACTACGCGAGCACTGTCACGGCGGTGGACCAGGCAGGAGAACAGGTGCCGGTCATGCACGCCTGCGGGCACGATATCCACGTCGCATGCCTGCTGGGCGCCTCGCAGTTGTTCGCCGGGCACCAGGAGTTATGGAAAGGCACGCTCGTGGCGCTGTTCCAGCCGGCCGAGGAAACCGGCGACGGCGCCCGGGCCATGATCGACGACGGTCTTCTCGCCCGCATTCCGGCACCGGAGGTCGCCCTCGCCCAGCATGTGCTGCCCGGTCCCTCGGGCCGCGTCGCCACCCGGCCTGGGGCTGTCCTGTCCAGCGCGGACAGCGTCCGCATCACGGTCCACGGCCGCGGCGGGCATGGCTCGATGCCGCAAAACACCGTTGACCCCGTCGTCCTGGCCGCCATGATCGTCGTCCGGCTCCAGCCGATCATTTCCCGGGAGACCCCGCCGACCGAACCGGCCGTCCTCACAGTCGGAAGCCTTCGGGCCGGCACCAAAAGCAACATCATTGCCGACGAGGCGGTCCTGGAACTGAATCTTCGCACCTACACCGATTCGGTCCGGCAGCGCATTCTCGCCTCGATCCGCCGCACCGTCCAGGCCGAGTGCCAAGCCAGCGGTTGCCCGAAGGAACCGGAGTTCGAGATCTTCGACAGGTTCCCGCTTACGGCCAACGACAAGGAAACAACCGCGCGCGTCGCAGGGGCGTTCAGCAACTATTTTGGAGACCGCGCCGGAGGCTTGGACCTGCAGACCGCCAGCGAAGACTTCAGCGATATTCCCCGGGCCGCTCGCATCCCCTACACCTACTGGGGTATCGGCGGAACGGACCCGGAGGCCTGGCATGCCGCCGAGCTGGCCGGGCGGGTCCAGGAAGACATTCCGGCCAATCATTCGCCAATGTTCCTGCCCGTCCTCCAGCCAACCCTGCGGACCGGAACCGAAGCGCTCGTCACAGCAGCCCTGGCGTGGCTCGACGCCGACGACCGTTGATAGGCCCCGGCGCCCTGAGGACGCCGGTAGTCCGCGCCGCTCTCCGACGCCCTTACACGTTTCGCCTAGGAACGTCCCATGCAAGGGCTATGGCTCCACGTCACACGTGATGAAGCTGGAGTCCTTCAGGAACGTGGCATTGGCCTGGGTGGACGCTGCGTTTCCTTCAAGTGCAGCCGTCCAAATCAGGAAATTCGCGGCCGGGCTGATCAGGGTAATTAGTTTCGCTCCGAGTGGGAATGTTTGAACTGCTTGGAATGCTTCCGCCGCCAGAGGACCAGAGGGTTCTCGGCTGACACTGAGTAGACGCCACTCGTCTTCGAGGCGTTCGCCGTCGCGGGCCAGGTGGACGGCGAATTTCTCGGAAAGGCCGATCCGTTCGGCGCGTCCGCGGAACTGCGCGTCCGGGCCGTCCTTTAGGACGCCGAAGCGGACGTTGAACTGATCGAAGTTCAAGAAGGGATTCGCGATGCCGGGTACTGCATCCAGTCCGGTAATTACTTGCAACGGATTGTCGTGCGTCTCGACACTCCATACCCCAAATTCAGTCTTGGCCATCATATGTTCAACGGGTTTATCGTCCGACCAGAGCGTGATTTTAACGTCGCTTAGTTGCAGGGTCCTCAGTTTGGTCGCTGCTGCCAGCGGGGATATATCCGCGATCCGATTGCCCCCGATACTGAGCACCTCGAGGCTGGGATAGTGCCCGAAAGCTGACACATCCCTGATCTCGTTGTTTGAAACATCGAGCTCACGCAGAAACGCCAGTCGCGCGGGGTCGAGTACCTGTCCGATCCGGTTCCCCGCAACATTGAGCAGCTCAAGCTTTTCCAGCTGCTCTATGCCTTGCAAACTCGTTAGCGCGCCCTCGTTATGGTCGCCTGTGATCACTAATTCGGTGAGGCGGTCCTTTGCGATCATCGCTGGAAGGTGTGCGATGGATGTGATACCCATGTTGTCGGGATACCACTCGATACGGAACTTCTCCATGCCGTTCACGGCTTGTGCAAGCGCCTCACCGCGCATGTGTTCTGTCTTCAGCGGGTCGCCGCCTGGATCCACAATCCCTTCAAGATTGTCGATGCGGTCGTGTACAGCCCAGGCAACCTGATTGACCAGCTTTCGGTCGTCGGAAAGAATGCCGGGCTGGTCCCTCCTCTCGTACCAGTCGGCGTAACTGCGTTCTACTCCACCGATCCGCCGCCGCAACTCGACGGCCGGAAACTGCAGTGGCGGATCAACCCCAGCCGGGTCGAAGAGTTGGGGCGGGTCGATTTCGCCCCTTGAGAGCCGGATGGCGTGGCGGGTCACGGCGTCGACAGCGCGCGCGTAAGCCTGCGTGGCCGCGCGGATTTCGGTGGCAGGAGGAGGATCTTCGAAGAATTCCGGGTGTTCCGCCGCAAACGTGAAGTCGTTGTACTTCTGGAGATAACTCAGTCTCTGACGATCTGCATCGGCCGTCGCCACTACGAAGGCGTCTTGCCAAATTTTCGGGGGGACGGGTACCGGCACCGTGTCGTAGGTCGCCACTTCGATCTCATACGGAAAGGGATGCCTTGCAACAGCGGACGGCAGTGACTTGAGGCGGTCCTTAACGTCGTCAACGCTCGTCGTCGTCCCTATTTCTTCCTCCCCCTCGCCGCCCTTCTGGTAGAACACCACATGGAGTTCCACCCGTGAATGGGCTTCACTCTTATAGGTGTCATATTTTCCCGTGAAGGAAGCTGCAGCGACGGCACCGTTGATTTCCGCCTGCAAGGTCACTGCAAGATCAGTTTGAACCGCCGTATCCAACGATGTGATCCGGAGCACCGCGAAAAAGTCACCGCCCCTGAACTGACCCCGGACGAAGGAGTCTCCGTAGGCCGTGGAAAACGCGTCCGAATCTGCCATTAGCAGTCGACGCGCGTCCTCCTTAATGCGGAAGTTCCGTCCCCGCACAACTTGGTTGTTTACGACCATTTTTGCCACAACGAACGTTGACACAGAGTTGTATGAAGTATTTTTCGAAAAGTCGACTTTCAGGCCTGCCGATGCAAAGCCATATCTCCCCTCTGCCTCCGCCGATACGCCCAGTGATTCCATCAGCGACTCATGCGTCGTGATGATTTCCGCGGTTGCCTTCGCCTCTTGCCCCGACTGCCGCACCGGTTCGTCAAAATCAAGCGCAGTGCCAATGGCGAGACCGCTGTCGCTATTGAATCCCATGCCAATGTCTTCACCGTTGTAAGCCAGAACGCGCACTTGGGGCAGTTTGGTGCTCATGGCCAATCCCTCTTCCGTGCAGGCCGCACCCCATCACAGGCCCTACACCAACGGGAATCGACGAGGCAGGCCTGTTCCGGTATTCCGGCCACCGTTGATGGTGACTGATCTTACAACCGACGACAGCGCGAATGGCAGTGGTGAAATGTGGAGGATCGCACTGGGCTGGGGAGCGAGTTCTCTGCGCGCCGGTCGGCGGTGGATTGTGGCTGGATCGGACGACTCAGGGCGCGTATTCTTGTCTCACATCTGACGGGGTGTGAGCTGCAATGATGGCAAGAAATCGCCTGTCATCCCGAATGGGCAGGTTCCTGGCAAGGATGCTCGGGTTCGTCCTCCTGAGCAGCATCTGCGGTGTCCTCGTCGCGGGCTACCTCGTTCCGCAGATCGCCCTCGCGGGCACCACCGTCAGCAGGTCCATCAGCTTCTTCAACGGTCTCCCAACCGAACTGGCGGTGCAAACGCCGGCGCAAACCACCAGGATGGTGACCGCGGATGGAAAGCTGATCGCCAGCTTCTATGAGGAAAACCGGGTGCGGATCCCGCTGAAGAACATGTCCCCGTACGTCAAGGATGCGATCATCGCGATCGAGGACAGCCGTTTCTACGAGCACAGCGGTGTGGATGCCCGGGGCCTGCTGCGGGCGCTGACCAGCAATCTGACAGGCGGGGAGCGGCAGGGGGCGTCTACCCTCACCCAGCAGTACGTCACCAACGTGGCCAACGAATCCAAAATTTCCGCCGGGCGCGAAGACCAGGTGATTCTCAGCGGGCAGAAGAACATGGGAGACAAGCTGCGCGAGATGCGGCTCGCCATCGCGCTGGAAAAGAAATACACGAAGGACCAGATCCTCGAGGGTTACCTCAACATCGTCTTCTTTAACCGCAACGCGTATGGCATTGAGGCGGCCGCCCAGTACTTCTTCAGCGTTCCGGCCAGCAAACTCACCCTGCCCCAGGCGGCCCTGCTGGCCGGGCTGGTCAACAGCCCCAGCGTCTACGATCCCGTGACCAATCCGAAGAACTCCATCCAGCGGCGCAACCAGGTCCTGGACGCCATGCTGGAACAGGACAAGATCACCAAGAAGCAGCATGACGCCGCCAAAGCCTCCGGCGTGGGCCTGAAGGTCAGGCCGTCCCGGCAGGGTTGTGCCGCCGCCGC